>CAMAVB010000351.1 GCA_945861465.1 Candidatus Kuenenia stuttgartensis | reverse complement strand
TCCTGTTGGACCATGAGCCCTTCATGTAAAGCGGAAGCCGTGGGACTCGAACCCACAACGGTTTTCACCGCACCTGTTTTCAAGACAGGCCCCTCATCCAGCCGGGTGACTTCCTCAAGTTGCGGCGGTAGGAATCGAACCCACGTCGCGACGGTTCAGAGCCGCCTGTCCGTACCAGCACAGACCCCGCCACATCATTTATCCGTCAAATTGCGGAGGCAGGAATCGAACCTGCGGACCCGTCGTTCAAAGCAACGAATTTCTACCAACAGAAACTACTCCGCATCATGAAAAGTGCCCTGCGGGAATCGAACCCGCCTGTCCAGCTCGGAAGGCTGGCACCTTTGCCGCTCGGCCAAGGGCACGTGTATTCTCCGTCAAGCGGAAGCCGTGGGACTTGAACCCACAACGGACATTTCGCCCGCACCTGCTTTCGAGCTGTTTCCCGCTACCGCGGCCCGAGCCTCTTTCCTCCCTCGTCGGTCGGCGGCCGGGCCTTGCTTCCAGTCGGATGACTTCCATTCGTATCCAGCTGCGGTGGCAGGAATCGAACCTGCGTCGCGGCGATTAACAGTCGCCTTCCCGTACCAGCACAGGACCCACCGCATCACATCAGTCAGCGTGGCCGGATTCGAACCGACGTTCTCGTGCGCCCGAGGCACGCGGATTTCCAACCTTTCCCACACGCTGAAATCAAAGAGCGCCCAGTCGGATTTGAACCGACCCAACTGCCCTGGCAGAGCAGCACGCTACCGCTACATCATGGGCGCTAAAAGTTCTGGCCAGATTGTCAAAGATCCAAAACGAACAAGTGGGACCGGACGGACTTGAACCGTCACCAACCCGGTTAAGAGCCAGGTATGCTGCCGCTAACACTTCGATCCCGTTGTGTGTTGCATTCAAGTAGGCCTGGACGGAGTTGAACCGTCGTCTGGCCCTTATAAGGAGCCGGCTCTGACCGTTGAGCTACAGGCCTGTATCTCATGGCGATCAATGGGGCCGGAGAGACTCGAACTCTCGCCTTGCGAGTTAAAAGCTCGCTGTGCAGCCGTTACACCACGACCCCGAATATTGTCGCGGTATCCGTTTCAATCGTTGTCGTTCGCACATTGTCTGTTCTCCAGTAAGTAGCCCGAAAAGGAGTCGAACCTTTGTTTCCGCCTTATCAGAGCGGCGCCCTGAACCGTTGGACGACCGGGCTGTATGTGATTTATTGACCCGTGTAGGATTCGAACCCAACCTCTCCAGCTTGCCCCCTGTTGAGTTGGGACGGGGCTGGCAACCTCACCAGAAGTCGAACGGGTCATGTTGTGCGCGCACCGGATGCGCAAAGTGGGTCGAGAGGTGCTTGAATCCTCGTCTGCAGATTTTCAGTCCGCCGCTAATCCGTCTCAGCTACCGACCCATGATCGGGGAAGACATCGCGGCGGGAACAAAAAAAGCCCGATGTCGAGGTGACACCGGGCTTTGGAGGTTGTCTCCGAATACGGCCAAGCGTCACAAGCGCAGAATCTGGGTGGAGAGCTCCGTTCCATTATTGGAACGGGCCGATTGATCGACATAGCTCCCTGTACCCAAGGATTTGCGTATGAAACTTGACCGTAAGAAAAACATGGAACTGAAGCTCCGAATCTGAATCTTGTAAGGCGGGCGTTTGCCGGCAGGCTGCTGAGTGAGACGCACTGCAGAGTCAGAAAGTTCGCAAAGATTCTTGGATTTCTTTGAGAGAACTCTGGATACCTTTACGCGCACGCCGCTTTTCAAAACCTGTATGAGCGATTCTATAAGTGCTGGTAATGACAGAGGCTTACGAAAACCTGAGCGACCTGGAGCAGTCTATGTCGGATCGATGCGGGGAGATTCGTAATCTTCCGTTCCGTCATAGCATGGCCTCAATGTACGGACGCATCACCTGTTTCACGCGGCAGATCGCAGCGTATCGAAGCAGAACATCCGGATTGAATCCACGCGATTCCCGATACCGTCGCAGTGCCTCGACGCACGTATCGAGACCGATCTTGTTCCGGAACTTGAAGCAATCGGCAATCGTCTTTGCTCGCGAGTACACTCTCAGTGTCACAGAGTCGACTTTGTGCCGCTCAACTCCTTCCGTGAACGCTGTACCGCTGAACCGAAAAGTTCGGACCGGCGGGAAGTCAATTCGGGGAGGCTCGCTGTTGCGATCAATCGCCAAGTAAACCTCATGCGGAATCTGCGTCGTCAGTTCGTGGTAGGCCAGTGCTGAGATAAGACAGATGACCCCTTGTGGCACTTTGACGGCAACCGCCGCCAGGTCCGGATGCGTAGGCATTTGCGAGTCGATGAGCCGGTAGAGTCCTCGGCTGATTTTTTCCAGCTCCCCCCGCTCAACCATCACTCGGAGAGTATCGCGATGGACACCGGCTCTGACCGCATCCGCCATGCGCAGCAGCCCGCCTTTCCGTTTGAAAACAGATTCTGCACGTTTTATTGTGGATTGAACTGATTTTATGTCGTCCATTTTACCGCCATATTTTGTTTTGTGGAGGTATTATGGACGAATCAGCAGAACTCCGTCAACGGGAAAACTGGCTGGAACCAAGGCTGTAACCTCATTCATTGTCGCTTGCCCTGACAAGATTGAAAAAACGCACTTCATTCGATGCGACAGGCCGCGCGCTGGAAGACGAGCAGGAACTGACCCAGGACAGTTAATCCTGAGGGAGCAACGGCACTAAAATATCTGCCAGCCGTTTTGTCGAAATCAACCGGATTCCGGCGATCGTGGGCATGGCCGGAAAACGCACATTGCTTGCCATCGATTTGATGACACCTGCGGGATTCATCGCCACATCGTTCGCTGCTCCGGTCGATGTGACCGGAGCAGTTTACGACAGTGCATAACATGGCGACGGAAACTACTCCGGTCGGTCTCGCCGGACCAGGATCGGGCATCCGGTCGCAGTGTTCGGTCTGTCATATTGACACTTCGATCGGTGGTACAAATCTGACTCAGGTCACACGCTCCTGAGTGAGTTCGGCAGGCAATGGATTTCGATCAGTGCTGCTGCGAGGCGATACGGACTTCAGTCAGACGCAACATCTGGACCGCTGGAACAGGGATGGCGTGCTGTTCCATTTCGGCTACGACGCCTCGAAGAAACTGAAGAAAATGGCTGGTAATCTCGCGGCTTCTGAATGGACAAAGCTTGAGCGGCCGAGCGGAGTCCGTCTCACGGAGAAGCGTCGGCTGAAGCCGGATCGTGTCAAGGAGCAAATCGTGGTGGCTCGCGAATATGACAACATTAAACTGCTGAGCGAAGACATTGCTGAGTTCGAATACAAGCCGGTCGCCTGTGGTCAGGCCTATCGGATGATTGTGATTCGCAAGAACCTGTCGGTCGAAAAAGGCGACAAGGTTTTGTTCCCTGACATCCGTTACTTCTTCTACATCACCAATGACACGGTTCCATCAGCTTCCGAGATTGTGTTCTCCTGCAACGATCGCTGCAATCAGGAAAACCTGATCGAACAACTCTCAAATGGTCCACGTGCGTTTCAGGCACCGGTCGACAACCTGATGAGCAACTGGGGCTACATGCTGATGGGTTCCGTGGCATGGACGCTGAAAGCCTGGCTCGCTCTGTGGCTGCCGGAGTCTGGTGGTTCACAACGAAAAGGCGACGCAGACAGCAAGCGTCCGTCGGAAAAGAGTCGCCTGCTGAAAATGGAATTCCGCACGTTCGTGAACACGATGATGCGAGTCCCGTGTCAGGTCAGTCGCCGGGGAGCGCGCATGATGCGAGTACTTTTGGGTATCGTTGGCAGCCCTACGTTCAGTGTTGCGACCTGGCATCGTTGAAAGCTGTAAACGGCGGAGATTCCGTGACCTGCTGATGTCATCCTATCCCACTGAGATCCCCCAGGGCAGAATCGCATTTGCGTCCATCCAAACCCGAAACGTCAGTGAGGGATTGAGTTTCAGTGTCCGAATGGCGAGCAAAACAATCCCTCGCTGACGCGTCTGGTTGTGAATCCAGCTTCAACATTCGCTCACGAATCCCGGAATCCGTGGAATTCTTTTCCCGGCCACCGGACGAATTTTTCCTGGAAACCGCCACGAATTCGTGAAAGGTTTCGGGAAGGTTTGTGTGTAAACTTCATCACAAAGTTTCACTGGGGAGTTTCATCGCAGGCGGAGTCGGAAGGAATGTCATTTGACGCGGAAACGCGACCAAGCCTGATTCGCCGAGTTCAGTCGGGCGACGACGCGTCGGCATGGGACGAGTTTTCCAGTATCTACCGACCTGTCATCATGCGTCTGGCGATGGCTCGCGGTCTGCAGCCGGCGGATGCGGAAGATCTGGCTCAACAGGTGTTGATGTCGGTTTCTCGAAACATTCGTAAGTGGAACCAGGATCCGTCGCGAGCGAGGTTCCGCACGTGGCTGCAGAAGGTCGTTCGCAATGCGACTGTCAACGCACTGTCAAGAAGTCCGAAAGATGCGGCGACCGGAGGAACCGATGCACTGACGCGGCTGGGTGCTGTTCCCGATGACAGTTCCGGGGCCTTTGATCGGGAGTGGCGTCGCGGCGCGCTCCAGTGGGCCGTTCAGCAGGTTCGTGGAGAATTTCAGAAGGCGACGTGGGATGCGTTCTGGCTGACGGCCGTTGATGGCCTTTCGCCGGAAGATGCGGCGAAGCAAACAGGAAAAAGTCTGGGCGCGGTTTATATCGCGAGAACTCGCGTGATGCAGCAAATCAGAGCGCGAGTCACAGAACTGCTGGAGGAGGAATCATGACAATTCGAGCTTCCACATGTGAGCCGCAGCGCGTCAAAGACTTCTTAGCCGGAACACTGGGCGACTATGAGTTCAGAGTTTTCGAACAACATCTGGATACCTGCGCGAAGTGCCGAGCGGAACTGGATCAACAAACCGCAACTCCCGCAGAGTGGAACGAACTGCAGAGTTCTCTCAGCGGCGGTGACGAGCCTGCCGGTGATGAGTCACGAGAGTCGTTGCGCAGTGAGCTGGAGAATTATCGCAAGCTGCTGGGGCCGAGTGATGATCCGCGAATGGTGGGACGGATCGGGACCTACGAAATCATCGGGCTGCTGGGCCGAGGCGGCATGGGCATCGTGTTCAAAGGATTTGATTCCTCGCTGAACCGATATGTGGCCATCAAAATGCTGGCTCCACTTCATCTTGCCTCCGGCGCGGCCAAGCAACGCTTTGTCCGTGAAGCTCGATCATCCGCCGCTGTGTTGCATGAGAACGTTGTTGGCATTCATGCGATTTCCGAATGGCAGGGCGTTCCATATCTGGTCATGACCTTTGTGCGAGGTGAGTCGCTTCAGAAGCGGATCGCTCAGCGAGGCACTCTGACGCTGAGGGAAGTGTTGAGAATCGGTCTGCAGATCGCTCAGGGTCTTTCCGCGGCGCACGCGCAGGGGCTGATTCATCGGGACATCAAACCGGCGAACATTTTGCTGGAGTCAGAAGTCGATCGAGTCAAGATCACCGACTTCGGACTGGCTCGGGCCATCGACGATATCCGACTGACGGGATCTGACACGCTGCTCGGGACGCCGGAATACATGTCGCCGGAGCAGGCTCGCGATGAGCCGCTCGATTTCCGAACGGATCTGTTTAGTCTGGGTTGTGTGCTCTACGAAGCCTGTGCAGGACGGTCACCGTTCCGAGCAACCACAGGATACGGTGCGATTCGGAAAGTGATTGATCATCAACCCAAATCGCTGCGAGAGTTCAATTCGGAGTTGCCGGAATGGCTGGATGTCATGGTCTTTCGTTTGCTGGCCAAACGCCCGGAGGACCGGTTCTCCTCGGCATCTGACGTTGCGGCAACGCTCCAACAATGCCTTGCTCACGTTGAACAGCCTCGGCTCGCGGCGTTACCGGAATCTGTCGTTCGAAAAACATTGGGATCACGTTTTCACTTTTCCAGGAGGTTCACCATGGTCACAGTCCTTTCGTTTCTTGTGCTTGTCGGCAGTATGATCTTTTTTGCCCCGAGTGGAGAGAATCCGTCGGATCAATCCCCCGTCGCATCGAACCCGGACTCGAAGGAGTCGAAGGTTCTTGTGGCCGACAATCGGTCTGAACAGGCGAAGTCATCTCGCCGCAAGGCCGCCGCTGACGAAGATCGTTCCGGAGATACCAAAACAGCGACCGCGGCATCGTCCGGTGGCTCTGACGCGGTTTCCGATGAGTCGTCACCTGACGAAGGCGATGCCCCATCCGCTTTACTTGCGACGGCCGGGGGGCACGAAATCAGACTCCGAAAAGTGGACGGTGTTGCTCAGATGCAAAAGTCCATCAAACTCGATCCGGGAAAACTGTTGGCTCAGGGAACCGGTCAATCGGTCACAAGGTCGTCACAGTCCAGCGGCCAGAATTCGTCCGGCGGCCGGAATTCGTCCAGCAACCAGGGATCACCGTTCGGAAACGGCACCAGCAGCAGCGGTGGATTCAGTTCCGGAGGCGGATCGTCCAGCAGCAGCACCTCTTCGTCAGCCGGTGGGCGACCGTTTAAACCGACGCTGGGACTGGCCTTCGATCTTCAGGCGACGAAGTCCGACAGAACGTCTCGCGGAAAGAAGAACTCTGGCTCGCGATCTCGAACCAACTCGTCGGGCAGTGTGAGCAGCATCGTCGAGGTTAGCCCGAAGCTTATCGCAACCGGAGAAAACGGCCAGGAGCTCGCTCATCAGGCCGACAATCCCATGACCATGCGTTGTCTGGAATTCGAAAACGCCGTTCCCGGTTCGTCCGTCGTTTACCTCGAGGAACTGCAGCAGGTTGAAAAAATTGCGTCACTCAAAGGAGAGTTGATTGTCACGCCCGGAAGAATTCTGGTTGCCGAGTTCGCTGGGGTGTAACCGGCGATGCGTGTTGTCAGCAGGTCAGGATGGTGCGGTGATATTGCTGGATGAGGCTTCGCTGCGGGTGAGCTTTGACTGTTTCGCTGGCGATGTGATCGTTGAGGAACGTGCGCCAGTGATCGCTTTGGTGAGCCGCT
>CAMAVB010000350.1 GCA_945861465.1 Candidatus Kuenenia stuttgartensis | reverse complement strand
ATGAGCCCAGCACCACTGCAGGCGTTCGGCTCGCCAGTACATTTTTGCCCGATCGCAGTTGATGATTCCCTTGAACTTATCCCCCAGTAGTTTTGGAAGAGCCGTTGCGGCTCGACTCGAAAACACGGCGAAGACGGCAAACGTGGAAGTGACCGCGGTCCACAACCATGCCTTCTCATTCGCCTGCTTTGTCGGTGTTTCGTCCATGAATACCTGAGGTTCGTTTTCCAGTCGGCTTCTCAGATCCTCGTACGGTTGCTCGAGCGCTGCTGCAACGCGATTCTGCATGTTCACTGTGGATGCCGGGCAGCATGGCATGTTCAGCAGGTCGGTCAGAAACATGGCGGCACGGCGTTTACTTTGCCGGAAGTGACCCATGAGTAACGCCGTGAAGGCAAGTAGCTTCGCTCCGAACTGGCCTGTCGGGACTCCAGGCGGCAGCTCCGCGCAGGTAATGGTTCCGCAGCATTCGCAGGTGAGTCGGTGCCTTTGGTATTCCGTGATGAGTGGCTCAATCTTCGGCACGTCCCAGACCTGATGTCGAAGCGGTTCTGCGTCAGTCCCTTTGAGTCCCTCACCACAGCGTCGGCATTCTGTCGGAAGCAGTGGAATCACTTCCGTACATCTTTCGACCGGAACAAGTTCGCGAACGGTGCGTTTGTGTCCGTTCTGCCCGCCACGTTTTTTCTTTGATTTCGATTTTGGCTTGGCCGGAGGTCGAGCATGCGGATGCTGAGTCGAAGGGGGCACGGAAGAATTCTTTGGTGTCAGCTTCTTGACCTGAGCCTTGAGTTCGTCAATCTCCGCCTGCATACGGGCCTGCATCTCAGCCATCTGAACCATCAGCGACTCGACAAACGCCTGCACCGCTGGCGTCATCTCGGCTAAAAGTTCCGGTGGTATGTCAGACATCCGTGTCATGCACGTGATGTCTCAGATTCTCACTTTCCTGTACAGACCAATCCCGGGCCGTGAACGGTTACTGGCGAACCTCGCTGGCGGGCTTCAGCAAGGACGATGCTGTCTTTGGACCATGGCTCGAAATGCAGTCATGGGGAACTATTCCCGAAGCAGAATTTCAGAAACGCCGCGATGAATACCTGAGCCGCCTTTCCGGTGAACTGGATGCGATCGGACGGACTCCTGACAAACTGCATGCACTCCGCGGAGAACCGCCGAAATGGAATCCGTTCATTGTCGATGCGCTGCTGGAACAGAAACCCAATTCGCTGAGTGACGCGGCTGCGGTTTACGGAAAAGTGTTTGCGGATCAGCAGCGATTATGGCTGCAATCTCTGCTGGAATCGTCCAGTGAAGCCGCACCGGGTGGCACCGTCCTGCCCGACGATCATCCTCAGCACCAAGTTATCAACAGTGCTTCGCATCGACAGATTCGCCATCACC
The DNA here is from genome assembly GCA_945861465.1 of Candidatus Kuenenia stuttgartensis. GTDB lineage: Bacteria > Planctomycetota > Planctomycetia > Planctomycetales > Planctomycetaceae > SXXK01. Next base: position 5,633 of record CAMAVB010000350.1, on the reverse strand, counting down.
TTTACGCACCGGGTTCGCCGTTTGATGTTTCTGACGAAGACGCCGTGCGACTCACCAACCGGACAATCAGTGACCTGGCCAGCGGAAAAAAAGGCGCGATGCACCAGTTGAACCTTTCATCACCTGGTTCGCCTCCGCGAGCTATGATTGTTCAGGAAGATCCAAATCCCAGAGCCACACATATCTTCCTGCGAGGCAACCCGCTGGCCCGTGGTGCCGTCGTCCAGGCAAAGTTTTTGTCGGCTTTGCCAGGCGACCATACTCAGATCTATGAAGACGGCAGGCGACGCCTTGGACTGGCTCGCTCCGTCATTGCCGACAGCAATCCGCTCACGGCACGAGTTCTGGTGAACTGGGCATGGCAGAATCACTTTGGTGTCGGCCTTGTGCGGACGCCGGATGATTTTGGGACACGTGGCCAGGCTCCGACGCATCCTGAATTGCTGGATTACCTTGCTGATCAGTTTCGAAAGAACGGATGGTCAATGAAGTGGCTTCACCGGCAGATCATGCTCAGTCAGGCGTATCGTCAGGGTGCCATTGAGAACGAAGACAGTCGTCAGGTGGATCCGGAGAATCAGTTGCTCTGGCGCATGCCGCGGCGGCGGCTGGATTTTGAAGCCATGCGCGATTCCATGCTGGCAGCCTGTGATGAACTCGATGTTACCATGGGCGGCAGGCCGGTTGATCTGAATGCATCACCGGCAGTCCCGCGACGCAGCGTGTATGGTTTCGTGAATCGTGACATTATCGCCAATCTGATGAGCACATTCGATTCGGCAAATCCGAATGCCTGTACGGCCAGGCGACCTGAGACCACGGTGCCTCAGCAAGCACTGTTCGCCCTCAATTCGGACTTCATCCAGGATCGCGCATTGCGCCTGGCGTCAATTACAAAACAAATCAATGCGGCCTCTGATGAAGATCGTATCGTGGCGATGGTTCGCAGAACTCTTTGCCGAGACCCGACAGAGTCCGAAGTGGGGCAGGCGAAGAAATTTCTGGACGACAACATTGCCACGGCGACAACAACTGATGGTGCAGCAGCCGATCCGGAGCGTGGCTGGATCCTGCTGGCGCATGCATTGATGGCTTCGAATGAGTTTACATTTTTGGATTAGTCAGGAATTCGACATGATCAACTCAACACGACGTCACTGGATGCAAACCTGCGGCATGGGATTTGGCGGACTCGCTCTGGCCAATCTGCTGGGAAATACGGCGTCAGCCGAAGAGTCGGGCGGAGCGATGCAGACTCATTTCCCGGGGCGAGCCAAACACATCATTCATGTGTTTCTGAACGGCGGCGTTTCTCAGGTCGATACATTCGATCCGAAACCCGAGCTGACTCGTCTGGCTGGCAAGATGCTTCCCTTTGAGAACCTGCAAACCGAACGAAAGACGGGCGTGGCATTGCCAAGCCCATTCAAGTTCGAAAAGCATGGCCAAAGCGGCATTGAGATCAGCGAAATCTTTCCGCATCTTTCGAAGTGCGTCGATGAGATGACCGTCATTCGGTCTATGTACGCTGAACTCCCCAGCCACGAAATGTCGCTGATGCTGATGAACACCGGCGATCAGCGACTCGTGCGACCGAGTCTCGGATCGTGGCTCACCTGGGGCATGGGATCGATCAACGAAAACCTGCCGGCCTTTATTGCGCTGTGTCCAGGTGGCATGCCGGTCGGTGGAGCTGGCAACTGGCGATCCGCGTTTCTTCCCGGTGCGTACCAGGGAACTCGTGTCGATACATCGAACCCCGATCCGACACGTCTGATCGACTTTCTGCAGAACAAACGCGTTTCTTCGAGCGAGCAGTCTATACAATTCGAATTCCTGCAGCAGCTGAATGCTCAGCATCTTACAGAGCGGCCAGGCGAAGCGATCATTGAATCACGCATCAAATCTTTCGAGCTGGCGTTTCGAATGCAAACCGAAGCGAGTGACGCCTTTGATATCTCACAGGAGCCGGAGCACATTCAGAAGCTTTACGGCGACGGACCTCAGAACCGCCAGTTGCTGATGGCACGACGACTGATCGAACGCGGCGTGCGGTTCGTCCAGACATGGCACGGTGATATGCAGCCATGGGATAGTCATTCAAACATCAGGGAAGAACATCGCAAACGGGCAAACGAATGCGATTCGGGACTGGCCGCATTGATTATCGACCTGAAACAGCGCGGGCTGCTGGATGAGACGCTGATTCTGTGCACCGGGGAATTCGGGCGGACGCCGTCAGTCGAGATGGGCCAGGACGGTTCCGGAGCCAGCCAGGGACGCGATCACAACCATTGGGGCTATTCACTTTGGATGGCAGGTGGTGGGATCAAGAAAGGCATCGTCTATGGAGCAACCGATGATTTCGGTTTCAAAGCGGTCGAGAATCCAGTCTCAGCGCACGACCTGCATGCCACGATTCTGCACCTGATGGGCTACGATCATGAGCGCATGACCTACCGCTACGCTGGTCGCGACTTCCGTCTGACCGACGTGAAGGGTGAAGTGATCCAGCCGATTATTGAAAGCTAACAATTGCTGCCGAGCAGCACACTGTTCTGGTTAGTTGCACAGCGCCAGGTTCTCGGGCATACAAGCTCGAAGCGCAAGCGAGTGAATGACTTGCGGCAAACCCACTCGCTTGCGTTCGTGCTTGTATTGGCTGCGGTTTGTGACAAAGTGGCGCTGTCCAATTAGAACCCCTAAAAAAAACTCCGTGGCCGCGTGGTGCCGAGAGCCGCTGATCCTCAAGTCCAGTCGCCACGGGGAAAAAACACCCCAGCTCAGCGTACCTTCGACGCACGTCAGCAGAAAGAAGTACACCGCCGGCTCTTTCAGCCAAAGTAGATTCCATGTTGTCGATTACGTCTCATCCTCCTTTCCCAAGCTTGCTTGGCGCAAAGGGCGTGCCCTGCGCGCGCAAGCGGTTTCCTGCTCCTCGGGGTTCTCGACTACATCCTCGCAGTTCTTGACTGCGCGAAAATGGCGGAGATGATGAGCCTAGATGACATTCTGGGGACGTTCAGCGAACTTCCGGTGAAAGAGCCGGATTTGATGCAGCTGACGCTTCAGGCGAGCGTCGCGGCGCTGGTGAATCTGCAGAGTGTGGAAGCCTGGATGCGGAGATGAAACGGCGGGCGGTGAAGGGGAATTGAAAGGGCGCGTCTCTGCTTCGCATTGAGAACTTGCATGTCAGGTGGTGTGGGGAGGGCCATCAGTGATGATGGCCCTTACCCGATTTCTGTCACCCGTGGTTTGCGTTTCTGCAGCTGCCGTCTTCTACAGCAACAAACGATTAGAGTGAGGCACGCAAGAGCGGGAACACTAACAATGATCAGGAGCCACCACTCTTCGATCGGAAGAAAGTATGTGAACGCGCGACTTCGAAGCTGCGTGACTTCCGACGCATCCTGAGCATTACCATCAAGGGGCATAATTCCGTTTGGCAATACGACGCCCCACAAACTGTCTTCCTTTTCCAGATAGACTCGCACGCGTGTACCGGTTGCCGGTATTGGACGATGGCCGCTGGGTGAAATGTACTCCCAACTAGTTCGTCGATATCGAATTCGGAAGCACCGAGCTTCCACTTGAGTGCCCGAGACATCTCCCTTTTCGATCGTTTCCAACCGCAACGTCAGGTAGATACCCCAGTCAGAATTCCCACGGGCTCGCTCGATTTGAGAGGGCTCGGCTTCAACTCGAATATGATCGATGGTTGCTACAACGATCGCATCCGCTTGTTTCTCCAACTCTCCACCGGACAGCGGAAATTTCTCGGCTAAGGCCACTGAGTTCACCAACACCGCTGCGACTAGCGATAGCAGAAAATGCGTCTTCATTTCGAATTCCTTAGTGACAGAACGATGAGCATCAGGCGGCGGGGGCGGGAAGACGTCACCACTGGCGAACGACGCTACGTTCCGCTTGCCTGCATGCTTTGGTCCAAGTAAGCCGCCGCTGCGGCGGGCTCGTATGAGAAGTGATCCTATCGGGAAGTAGTAGCGTTCGGCAATGACGGCTGGTGAACTTGTTTGTCTGAGAGCTTCGCTGAATGCAAAAGACGACATGCTTTGACACCTTCAGCGAGTTGGCGGTCAAAGAACCGGACTTGATGCTGCTCACGCTTCAGGCGAGCGTCGCGGCGCTGGTGAATCTGCAGAGTGTGGAAGCGGTTGAGGCCGAGTTGAAGCGGCGGGCGGTGGTGGGGAATTGAGGGACATGCAGCAGAACATCGGCCACCAGCCCACTCCGCTAAACCCCGATTGTCACTCGCCGCCATTCGTCCGCACGCGCGGAGTCAAAGCTGATTGGTCAGCCTGCAATAACGCTAGAATCGAGGGGGGTAGAGTGCGGCGCTTCCGTCCAGGTTGCCTGTCTCTGCATAGTTCATTGGCAGGACGTCCTCTGTAAGGATTGCACCGCCCACAACCTCCGACAGCATCAACTCGTGGTCACCGGCCGGATGGCACGCGACAATCCGGCAGTCCAGATACGCGATTGCATCCGACAGGACAGGTGCGCCGCCGGCAGCCGGCTGCCATCGCTGGGTAGCGAACTTATCGATGCTTCGTCCCGTTTGAGTGCCGAAATGGCGTGCCAGCTCGAGTTGGCCTTGTCCCAGGATGCTGATCGCAAAGGCCCCCGCTCCAGTGAGAAGAGGGAAGGAAGCGTGCCCCGGATTTACGCTCAGGGCGACCAGAAGAGGGTCAAAGCTGACTTGCGTAATCCAGGCAGCGGTGAACCCGCCACGCTTGATTCCGTGAGCCACCCCAACGACATAGAGGCCATTCGAAAGTCGGCGTAACAGCGAGAGAGGGGAATCGTTCTGTGTCAATGTGGTGTTCTTCTCGTGGAAAGTTTGCCGCCTAGCCCACCGATGCAGCGAAACAATGTTCTTGAATTACGACCGTCGCTATCGATTTGGCTCACACTCATTGCGAAAGATCTGAACCGCCCGGTGCGGACCCGCATGCCGTGTGGTGTGATAGGGGCTTCGGAGTAATCCGGGTCCCTATCCCGATCTATGTTCGGCTCTCATTTATTGAGAAACGTCTAACACTCGGAAGTCGGTCTCGCAGCTACCAGTACATGTGGCATCAACAAGGTGCATGTTAACTAACCCAAGTTTAGCGTCTCTCGACGCGGATACGGTCACTTCGAATACTTGAACGCCCTGTTCCTTGAGTGCCGCAAATGCCGGAGTTGAAGCAAACTTCTCCGCTGCGTCCCATCCGGGAATCCTGATCTCAATACCATCTCGTCTATACGATGCGCCTTCGTGTCCTTCGGTTTGGCCGATCGTGGGCTTACCATTCCGCATCTCCTCAAGCATAAATCCTCGGCCGCGCGTTAAACCCACAGTACAGTACGTTGACAGCATCAGTTTAGTCGTCTCGCCCGGTTTCAACGTGACGATTGGAACAATCTTCAATGGCGTCTTCTGGTCAAGATCGATCGTCGTCGAGGGTGTCGCTAAATCCTGGGCGTTCGGAACTCGAAGCGTCATGAATAGGATCGCGACAATCGTCAGAAAGTGAAAAGGTTTGCGGGGTTTCATGTTGTGTATACTCTGCCTGTTAGCGACAACCGAACGCTGAATTATACGCGCCACTGGTATCAGAATATTGCCC
>CAMAVB010000349.1 GCA_945861465.1 Candidatus Kuenenia stuttgartensis | reverse complement strand
CTGTGAAACTCGTGGAAGCATGGTGCAAAGAACATCTGCCAGTCTCCGTCCAGGCTCAACGAAGACTTGCCTTTTCCCCTCAAATACCGTAAACAAATCGCACCTGATCAATATCCCTACGCAACCCCAACTTTGCTGCTGCCTAGGCTCGACCTGAGTCAGATCTGTAGCATCGATCGAAACTTCGATCCGACAGAACGAACACTGCGACCCCATGCCCGATTCAGCGTCGGTGAGACCGACCGACGTGACTTCGCGTCCAGTGGTTCGCTGCTCCGGTCACATCGACCGAAACTGAGAACGAGGTGGCGACGAGTTCCGTAGGTGTGATCAAAATGACGACAATTCAGACACGTTTTCTGGCCGCGATTGCCGAAATCGAGGTGACTTGACGAATCTGGTGGCAGCTATTCCAACGCCGTAACTCGTTCAGGACTAACCGACCTAAGAACCCCTAAAAAAACCTTCGTGGCCGCGTTGCGACGAGAGTGGTCGAGATGCAAGGAAGAGCGACGAGACGACAAATGTCGTCGAGGAGCGATGACGCCGCAGATCGGCCACTATCGGCGCAACCCTCCGGGACGCTTGTGTTTGCGTCTCAGGCTGCGTCGTTCGTCATCGGCGGGGTGTCCCGCCTCTTCCTCTCTTCTTGCCTGAAACGCAAACACAAACGTCGCGGCTCACGCAGGTTTTGTTAGGGGTTCTAAGTCAGTAAACGTCAGTCGAAAACGGGCCACGTTGATCGCGACTTTCGCATTGAATCGCAATTGCCAACAACCAGTGGAGGTTGCCCCAAACTCGCCACTATAAGCCGTTTTGCGGACGCGGTTCGGTCTCCATTGACCGATGCAGCCAACGAGAACGCCCTATTTGCTCACCTCCAGCGCTGCTATGCCAGTTCATCGACAAATGAAGTGCGCGTGGATTTTCTGTAGCATTTCCCCGACGTCCGATGGTGGCATGTTCGCGACCTGATGCTGCGCACAGTCATCGCCAATAATTTGGGTTTGGCGGTATTCAACGCACAAAGGGTTTCCGATTTTTTCGGAAACCCTTTGTTTTATCGAATGGGCAGAGGGGGAATTGAACCCCCGACACCAGGATTTTCAGTCCTGTGCTCTACCAACTGAGCTATCTGCCCGAAAGAAATTGTATTGCTGTGGAATACAGAGCAAAACCACTTCCACCCGCAGGCTCCATTCTTGGCAAATCAACCTGCGAGGTGCGGATGTTAGGGATTCATTTGCGGCATTACAAGACTTCGCACGCCGGTTGAGCAACTTCGGGACACAGGATTTCCGATATCGGTTCAATCGTGCTGCATTTCCGTTGAGGACGCCGCTATTGGCTCTTTTCCGGAATCGCCGGACGAATTCGCGGGAAATGGGGGACCCGAGACATAATGCTCGCGGCTCGATTGCCTTTTGACGAGGATTCTTTAGCAGGAATGGCCGGAGCCTGCACAGAGTTCGCTTCTATGGATGTCTCCAGCTGAACTGGAGCAGCTGGAACGGTCTTGACATTCCGTCGTTTCTCAACTGCCTCAATCACAGCTCCCAGCGGTCCGGCCAGTAGAGCGGGCAACAGGATGACGTCGCCCCACAGCGCGGCGAAAATCATGGCGGCCATGATCCAGCCAAAGCGGCTGATCAACAGGAGTTCCACGGGATACAAGGCCAGCATCCCGAACCCGATCGCGGCACTGGTTTGCCACAGAGCCGGAGCACAATGTTCGAGTGATTTTGCGACCGCTTCCTGCCGCGGCACTCCCTGACGCAACAATTCGCGGAACCATGTGATCAAATGTAGTGTTCCATCGACGGCAAGTCCCAGCGCGACGGATGCCGTAATCATTGTGCCGATATCAACTCGGATTCCGGCCCATCCCAGCATACCGAAAACCACGGCAACTGGCATCACGTTGGGCAGCATGGCATACAACGCTGCCGAAATACTGCGAAGCATCCCGGCCATGACGACACAAATCAGCAGCAGAGCCATTCCAAAACTGTTGATCAGACTTTCCAGCAGTGCGTTCTGAGTCCGCAGGAAAATGGGCACAAGTCCGGTGACGCGATGCACGGGTTTACCTGCTGCAAACGTGGCGAGCTGCCTGTCGGTGATTTCGCCAAGTTCCTTGGTCAGGATTGCGTAATCACAGTCTGACAGGATACTGGACTGACAGGTGATTCTCCAGACTTCGTCGCCCGATGCGTTCAATGCCTCATCGCCCGTTTTCTGCCAGTCGGTGGATGACTGAGGCAGAGCAATGAACGACGCCAGACCCTCTTCCGCTTTGCCGCCCTTTTGCAGTCGTTCGTGAACTTTTTTTCCGATCAGATTTTCGCGCAGCTGAGCTTTGCGACGCACACTGACACTCTCGCTTGCATCGTCCTGTTTCTGCAAATTGATAAACGATGCCAGCGACAGCGTGCCGCTCACTTCAGGGTGCTCCTTCAGGGCTTTCTGAATCTCCAGAATAGTCCGGGCGCGTTCCAGGAACGGGACTTTCTCCTGCATTTCCTGGCTGAACCGCACAATCGTATCGACTGAGACAATGCCCGACAGGTTTTCTTCGAGGAAGCGATAATCGTGCATGACCTGCGATTCATCCGGGAAATAACGAACGACTTTCGTCTCGGTGCGAAAATAGAACATGCCCCACAGGCACAGGACAGTCAGTGCCAGATTGAACACGCAGTTCTTGCCGCGATGCAGCGACAGAAATTGCCCCAGGCGATACCAGATATGATTGTTGAGATGTTCAGGTCGCGGCGGCTGTTGAGGCCAATACAGCATCAGAGACGGCAGCACGTACAACACACACACGAACGAAATGATGCAGCCAATGGCCGAATAGATTCCAAAGTCGCGCACGGGGATGAGCGAACTGACAGCCAGCGAAGCGAGTCCGATCGCCGTCGTTGCGCTCGCGAGAAAACAGGGCCACCAGGCCTTCCGTGCGGCGTGGACGACCGACTGCGTCGCATCTTCGATCCCGGAGTTTTTCCAGTAGTTGCAGATGTGAATCGCGCCGGACGTTGTAATCACCATCAGGAGTGTCGGCATGACCACGATGACCATGTTCATTGAGCCGCCCGTCGCAGGGACCAGAGCTACAGCAGCAAACGAACACAGAACGGAAACGGACTGGACCAGAATTGCCAGCCGCAGATTTTTCAGCATGAACCAGGTCAGGAACAAACTGACGGCAATCGACAACAGAATCGGTGAGCGGTGGTACAGGTTCCATGCCGGAGCCGCGTTGTTCCATCCAGCCTCCACGACGGCTCCGTTCATTGATGTTGCCACCACCGGACGACCACCAAGATGCAGTTGCGACTCAGGAATCCCTTCTGCCAGGGCAGCTGCGCGAATTAAAGCGATGGTCGCCGACTGGTCAGCTTCTCCCATCTCACTGAAACCCACGGACATCGCAGCCATGGAACCGCGTACGAACCAGGTTCGTTCAATGCACGATTCCTCCGGACTGTCCGGAACCTGCATCGCTGCCAAAGCCTGCACGAATCGATTCGTCACATCATGGTCGATGTGCATTCGAGGCCAGTCGAGCTGAATGTCGACCGGAGTCTGATTGTTGACGTAACCACAACACGCTTCATAGACCTGCCATGCTGGCTCGTCTTCGAGATTCAGGTGTTTCTCTTCGGGCACCCGCATCGTTCTCTCGACCAACTTCACATCGAGCCCGAATTGCGCTTTTGCAAATTTGGTGATTTCGCGGCCGATGCGGAGCGTGTTCGTACGTTCCCGGGCGGTCTCTGTCAGCTGGATACACAGTGGACCCTCACCGACGAGCAATCCCTGAATATTTGCTAATGCCGTGTCAAACGGAATTCCCTCGCCCATCATGCGCTTGAGCACGTCTTCGGGAATCGTCACGTTATGGACCAGCAGCGAACCGCCTTCGCGCGTTCCGTCTTTTTCGATTCCATTCAGGCGTTGCGAGATGGCCTTGAGTCGCGGATCGGTAATTGAGCAGTCGTCCCAGGATACGAGAACTCCATCCTGACTGGGAAACAGTTCCTGACACCAGTGCAGAATTTTTGCCTGAGGGTCCTCGTCGGGCAGCCAGCCGGTGACATCGTTTTCCATCTGAATACGCGTCAGCGACCATCCCATCACGGGAATCAGGAATGCGATCCCAGTGAATAGCCAGAGAGACAGCCCATGTCCCCATCGGTCTCGGCGTTCGAAAAACGACTTCATGTCGTTCGCCCGATCATTCTGAATTTCCTGCGGATAAACTGGTGAGACTGATCGATTCGCATTGAAGGCGGCGAAGGATGTAGTCTGCATCAATCATCGACCGACAGCTGGATCGGGTACAAGGCAGATGCCGTTTCTACAGCCTTCCGTGAATACGTGCCCCCGAGATGAACAGCAAAAATGGGTTATTTTCATTGCATAGACATGGTCGTCCTGACCATTTGCGACGATTTTTCGTGCGATATTCCGCGCGGCTATAGATGGCACATCCGTCTAACCGCGTGGGCAACGCGCCTCGCTTTGTATTTCAAATTTCAAATACAGAATTCTGAATAGAACAATCGCGGCCCGCTGGGTACGCTGTTCAGGACCGAGACAGAAATAAGTGCGGGCACGATTCCATCGTGCCGGGCACGTTACAAACGTGCCTCACGTCCGGACGACGACAGTCATTTCTCCGCCGGTCCTAAACGAGGCAATGCCAACCTCTCGACAGTTTTCGAGTTTCGAGTTTCGAGTTTCGCCGGGTTATGACGGTTGTGACGGCATCATCCGTAGGTCAATCACGAAAGCCTGTTCGAACTTGCTGTCGCGTTCGGACTTGTCGTCGGCCGTCAATCACGTTTGAGACATTCGAGAATGATGTGTGTATATGGAATTCGAAGAAGGTCATGTCGCACGACCGCTTTGGTGTTTGGGAATTGCTGCGTTGCCAGACTCAGGAGTTCAGACTCTGTTCTCACATTTCTGCCGCGATCTCTGCGAATCATCCATTTCGCAAAGAAGTGCTGGCCCGTCGTAAAAGTCGGATCAATGGACACTATCCGGCCACCGCTGGCAAGGACATCATGCGCCGTGCGGAACAACTGCAGAACCTGATCGTCATCAAGGTGATGCAGGATGCCCATCGCCAAAACGATGTCGAACTTTCCGCTCAGTGCTTCCCGCATCGATCCCACGTCACCCACGCAGAACGTGCCTCGATCACCAAACGTGGCACGGGCTTTCTCGATGTAAGCGGCACTGAGGTCATACCCCGCGTAATTCACTTCCGGCAGCATGGTCAGAATCTCCGCTGTTCCACAACCCATGTCGAGAACACGATCGCCGGGTTGAGCATGAACATGCTGTTCGACGAACTGCTTCCGAGCCCGCTGCGCTCCAACGAAGTTCTGGAAGAAAGAATACGCCCACGCCGGCGACAGAATTTTGTGAAGTCCGCTGGTTGTCTGAGCCATCAAGGTTTGCCCGGTTTCGTTTGAATTTGTCAGAGATCAAGCGACAGAATCAGACCGCGTCGATGACAATTCGATCCACCAGTACGAAGTCAGCACCTTACGCTGGCATCGCTGTGACTCTGCTCACGAATCCAGTTCGCAGTTGTATCTCTGGCCCGGTACGCCCGCAACGTCGGACGACCTGTAATCCGCCAGTGCGGGTTATATTTGTTTACGGGAATGCCATCGTTGATGGCAACATCATGGCTCACTCGCCACCATCGTTCAAAAACGTAGATGGAAGCGTTTTTGTCTCAACCGGCTGAAGGTCGAGCCCTGGGCCTTGTGGAACGCTGTCACCCTTTCGGAACACGCAGGCCAGCCCGGCCAGCGACACCACTCCCGCGCAGATTCGCGTCAGCGTCATCACTTCCGCTCCGTGAGGATTTCCAATTCGTTCAAACAGTTCGCTGGCGACTGATTCAGCCACTCCAATTCCGCCCGGTGCGAACGGCACCCAGTTGGCAATCACAACAAGCGGCCCAACTAAATAAGTTGTATCCCAGGCGATGTTCTGACCAAGAGATCGACTAGCCAAAACAAAGATTGCCGATGTCAGCATCGCATTAGCAATCGACAGCCCAAAACACCCCGCGAGGTGCCTCCATCCCGCAACATAGAAGCCAAATGATTCTTCCCATGAGTCCCGCCAGGCGGAGGGGAAAAACCGGAGCAAAATGGATCGCGTTCCAGGGTACAGCAGCGCCGCGATTCCGGCCGTCGATGCCACAAGGGAAATCAACGTTCCCATCATCAGAAGACTCAGCATTGAGTCCCAGCCGTCTCGATAGGCCATCCATGCGGCGCTCACCGCCCCAGGAAGCATCAGGCTGTACAGACCAAGAAATCGATCCGCCAGCACCGTCGAAAACGCGCGAGCCCGAGCCTGTCTATTGTCTTTGAGGATCAGGATGCTCTTTGCAAGATCGCCACTTGCAGCACCAGGCAACGCTAACGCTGCCAGGTATCCAACCCATGTGATTCTGACGATCGTGATCAGTGACTGCGGCAACCCCTGAATGTGAAGAAGCCACCACCAGCGCACTGCCGGCACACACATTGAACACACAACGGCTGCAAACAATGCCTCAAACTGCCCGGTCAGGCGAACCGCAGCCAGCCGTGACAAGTCCAGTCTGCCACTGCTCAGCAGCCATGTGACAAGACCGATCCCGATTCCAATCTTTACGGGGAGAACCAGAGAACGCTGCCAGGCAAGACGGCTCAAAGTCGGATGCCTTTCGTATCGACCGATGACACCGCCGCCGGTTCGGACGGAGCGTTGAGGACTGTCTGCAGGACAAAATCCTGTTCATCGTATTTCATGTGGGGATACAGAGGGTTGTACGCCAGAGTGTAATGTTCACCTGCCAGATGCTCTTTGCGGTCGTTCCGCAGAGTAACCGTTCACGGGCCGGACAGGATGCAGGGAGCGGATTCGCCTTTGAGGCTGGCATCGACGGCATCGCAGAGCCACCGGTAGATGGGACGTTTCTGGAGGCGGCAGGTTTCTGAGATGGTCAGCATCCGTTCGATGAATCGACTAC
>CAMAVB010000348.1 GCA_945861465.1 Candidatus Kuenenia stuttgartensis | reverse complement strand
AACGTCGATCTTGTTTCTGTCGCTGCGAATCTGTCTCTCAAGCTTGGCTACGACGTCCTCGCACCTGGCAAGATCCAGCGCCTGACGGAACTGTCACGCTATGTCTACGAATTGGCCAATATGAACTTCCGTTCCGGACAGGCATTTGTCGGAACCAGCGCTTTTGCTCACAAGGGTGGCATGCACGTTCATGCTGTGAATCGGATCGCGCGCAGTTATGAACACATTCAGCCGGAAACGGTGGGGAACGAACGCCGGATCCTGGTGAGCGAACTCTCAGGGCGCTCAAATATCGTTGCCAAGACAACCAAGTTCAACATCAGCGAAAATAATGAACTTATGCAGAAGATCCTGAACGCCGTGCAGGATCTGGAGCACCAGGGCTATCAGTACGAAGCCGCTGAAGCGTCGTTTGACCTGCTGGTGATGAAGCAGGCCGGAAGTTATGTGCCAGCGTTTCAGTTGGATCATTATCGCGTCAACGTCGAAAATCAGGCTCGCGAACCGATGACGGAAGCGGTGATCAAACTCACCACCGGTGCCAGTTGTCGGCACGTCGTGGGTGAAGGCGATGGCCCTGTCAACGCCCTCGACAGCGCTTTGCGGAAAGCGTTAACGGCGGCGTATCCCGGTCTGTCTGAGATGACCCTGGTGGACTATAAGGTTCGCGTCATCAACAGCAGCGAAGGTACAGCCGCCCGTGTCCGCGTGGTGATAGAAAGCCGCGACAAGGATGGTATGTGGAGCACAGTTGGTGTCAGCGAAAATATCATCGAAGCCAGCTGGATTGCTCTGGTGGATGCGTTTGAATTCAAGATCCACAAAGATCGCGGTGCGGTAAAAGCGGATATCGTCGGTTAAGGCGTTGATTGGCTTTTCATAATTCCTATGCTTCGCTTTCTTCCCATGGGATTCATGGGAAGAATTGGAATTATGTTATGTCCTGGTCGCCAATCTATTCTTCGTCTTTCGCCCACAGATGATCCGCCAGGGCATTTGGTGCCGCCACGATTTCGTTTGCCTTAAAATATGTGGTGATTTCACGGGCAGCCGCTTCCGGGCCGTCGCTGCCGTGGATCAGATTCATCTGACGGCTGGCTCCGAGGTCTCCGCGAATCGTGCCAGGGGCGGATTCGCGCGAATTCGTCTTTCCCATCAGCGTTCGCATGACTGTGATCGCTTCTGGCCCTTCAACCACCAGCGCCACGACGGGGCCGGATGTGATGAAGGCTTCCAGATCCTTGTAGAACGACTTGGCAACGTGCTCTGCATAGTGCTGTTTACTGAGTTCCGGCGTCACCTGCAGCATTTTCATTCCGACAATGCTGAGCCCCTTGTCTTCAATCCGTGAAACAATGCGCCCGATCAGTCGTCGCTGCACACCATCCGGTTTGACAAGAATCAAAGTTCGTTCGAGAGCCATGAGAAGGAAGTCTTTCGTTGAAAGTGAGCGAAGGATTGAATGAATGACCAATGACAAAGTACCAATGACCAATGAATTGCAAGTCAACCCAACCGTTAGCTCTGACCTGCGATTCATTGGTCATTGGGATTTGGTCATTGGGATTTCAAACCATCATCTGCAGGAATTCATTGAACAAATAATGGCTGTCATGAGGCCCGGCAGCGGCTTCGGGATGGTATTGAACCCCGAAGGCCGGGTAGACCTTATGACGAATGCCTTCGGCAGTTTGGTCATTCAGGTTGATATGAGTGACTTCAACGTCATCGGGCAGAGTCGCTGAATCGACAGCGAAGCCGTGATTCTGTGATGTAATCTCTACTTTTCCGGTTCGGCGGTTCAGCACCGGTTGATTGGCACCGCGATGCCCGAAACGCAGCTTGTATGTTTTGCCGCCGAAAGCCAAACCGAGCAGCTGCAGGCCGAGGCATATGCCGAAGATCGGTTTTTTCCCAAGCAGCCCTCGAATTGTTTCAATCGCATAAGTCAGCGGTTCCGGATCTCCTGGCCCATTCGACAGAAACACGCCATCCGGGTTCAGGGCCAGAATCTCTTTTGCCGTTGCAGTGCCCGGAACAATCGTGACGCGACAACCGATATCCCGCAGGTATCGCGGAATGTTCCATTTCATGCCGTAGTCGATTGCCACCACATGCGGCCCGTCGGTACGATCTGCCCCGGAGACGAAATCGGCGGGACGCCCCAGTTCGCTGAGCGACCTGTCCCAACCACACGTTCCCTGCGGCATAACTTCCTTAACCAGATCTCGACCGACCATTCCAGGGGCCTGCTGTACTTTTTTCAACAGCGAGGCGTCATTCAGATCGACAGTCGAAAGGATGCCCTTCATCGCACCCTGAGTCCTGATCTGACGGACCAACGACCGTGTATCAATGCCCTGCAGTCCGATGATGTTGTTCCGTTTGAGGTACGAATCCAACGATTCGGTTGACCGGTAGTTGCTTGGAAACTCGCACAGTTCCTTGACCACAAATCCCTTGAGGAACAAACCACGGCTTTCCACATCTTCGGCGTTCACCCCGTAATTTCCAATAAGGGGATAAGTCATCGTCACAATTTGGCCGGTGTACGAGGGATCAGTCAGGATTTCCTGATAGCCAGTCATGCTGGTATTGAAAACGACTTCACCGTTGACTTCACCTTCAGCTCCGAAAGCCTTGCCTGTGAAGACTTTACCGTTTGCCAACGCCAGCTTTGCCGGGCGACTTGCCATGCCTCAATTCTCCCAAGGTCCGCGCGCAGAATCATCGCGGTTGAAAACACAATTGAATATGGGTTTTACCATGCCCTGCAGCGTCGGAAAAGCACCGGACCGCGCCGCGGGACAGTTTCGCGAAAATCAGATGATCACCAGGTTCCGGCGGTGTCGTTTTTTGAGTTCCCGCAGGCTATTCTTCACAGCATGACATTTGCAGCACTCCACGGCAAACGCATTCTTGTTACGGGCTCATCGACCGGCATTGGTCGGGCGATCTTGCTGGAATGCGCGCGGGCGGGGGCGGATGTCGTGGTGAATTGTCGGCGATCGCTGGACCAGGCGGAGGCCGTGGCGACTGAAGCTCGGACGCTGGGTGTGCAGGCTGATGTGATCGCTGCCGACGTTTCCGACGAACAGGATCGCAGAAAACTGGTTCGAGCCGCATTCGATTCAGGTCGCATTGATGCGGTTGTCAACAACGCGGGCGTTGACCTCTTGACGACGGAACTTCGCGGCTCTGAGTTCGCTCAGAAGTTCCATGCTCTGATTCAGACTGACGTAATGGGCACGATTGAGTTGTCGCGTGCATTCGGCAGGCGATTTCTGGAACAGGGACGCGGTGCGATTCTGAATATCGGGTGGGATCAGTCGGATCGCGGAATGGAAGGCGACAGTGGTGAGCTGTTTGCAGCCGCCAAGAATGCCGTCATGGGTTTTAGTCGCTCGCTCGCCTTGAGCCTGGCACCGCATGTGCGAGTGAACTGCATTGCTCCCGGATGGATTCGGACGGCTTGGGGCGAAAACGCAGGTGACTACTGGCAGCAGCGCGTGATGACAGAAACACCGTTGAAGCGCTGGGGTACACCGCAGGATATTGCCAACATGGCCAGGTTCCTTCTCAGCGACGACGCAAGCTACATCACCGGACAGGTGATCAACGTCAACGGTGGTGCCGTGCGCTGAATGTAGCCGTCTCGCTCCGTCGAGAAGAGCCTTTTGGGGAAGCACGCGACTAACCTGAACTTGAACGGCTCCAAAATGAGCTTTGAGCAGTAGAATACTAGGATTTTGTCAAAAATCGGATATTATTAAATTACATGTGTAGCCAGAAAATATCGAGATTTTGCTGGGCATTGTTTTTCCTGCCGCTACAAATCCCCCATGAGCAAGCCAGACAAACGCCCCGTGCATGTTGCGGAAATCAGAAAAAAGTACAAAGGCAAGGTTCACGTTTCGACGTACCTCCGCCGGACGTTTCGTGAAGATGGCAAGGTCAAGCATGAGACCGTCGCCAACATCTCTGACCTGCCGGACGATCTGCTTGCCGTCATCAAAAATCGGCTGGCCACGGGACAACCGCTCGAGCGGGCGAATTGCATCTGGAAGAGGGAAATCTCAACACGATCCTGACCGATTATGTGGGGTTCCTGGAACCGCAGGCGAACAGCATGGAAGTCGAATTGCGTCCACATTTGGACACCGACCTGCCGGTCGTCATGCTGGACCGATCTCTGATGCGACAGGCTCTGGTGAATCTGTGCCGCAACGCGATCGAAGCGATGCCGGACGGCGGCTCCATCGATCTGCTCACACGCACCCGCGGAGATCAGGTCGTGCTGGAAATCATCGATACAGGTAAGGGCATGGACGAAAAAACCCGCGCGCAGATGTTTCAGGCATTCTTCTCAACGCGCTCCGGAGGCAGCGGCCTTGGCCTGCCAACCGTACGCCGTATCGTCGAAGCGCATCATGGCCAGATCGTCTGTGAAAGCGAACCGGGCAAAGGAACTCGCTTTACGATCAGCCTGCCTGTGCAAGGGTAGTCTACGGATACGCGATATTGCATACTTTGTGCTTCTGCGTTTCGTGACTTCAACCTTATCCACAGCTCTTAAATTCAGGCTGGACGCACATCTCAAAAATTTCCGGACTTAACCGAAAATTCACCATGCAAACTTGCGAGAGCGGCAAAGTTCTTCCAGAATCGTCGGCAACGAATCCAGACTCAGCAATTCTGTAAAGTCCTGAGAATCTGTCCAAGAGTAGTGCATATTGGCAGACCATGGAAACGGGTTCGTGTGAGGCGAAAGTATCGAGGAACTTTTACTCCCCTTCAGAGGAAATATCGATGAACAAGTTGACGGTGCTTACTGTGGGTCTGTTTCTCGCATTCGCGGCCCGAGTAGATGCAGGTATCATTGTTGATTTGACGACGGCGAACGGTGTAGTGCAAGGAACCGGCACCACCTATACGATCAGCTCTGTTGGAGCTAATGGGGGTCCACGGGCGTTGGCCGTCTTCGCGAACAAGACTTAGAATGAGGGCACCTGGAACTGGACGGATTTCAGCGAGTTTCTCTCATTCGGTCAAGCACAGACGTTGACGGTCACATTCAGCTCGCCGGTCGAGGTGAACCGGCTCGTCCTGGGCGTCAACAGCACGACCACTTCTACTTCCACCCTGACGCTTACAGGTGTCGCAACGACAGCGGACTTCAACGTCACCGACGGACTCGAAGTGCTGACGGGCCTGACAGGCCGTGCCACCTATGATGGGGCGACCGGAATTTTCACCGCGGCCAGCAATGACCAGTCCTTGATGATCGGCAGCACGTCGAACAACACCATCACTTCGTTTACGCTCAGCGCGGGTGCCTCTGGCGGTGGAGGGGATGGTTACACGGTATTCTTCGGCGTCGCTCCGTTGGCAGTGCCCGAGCCATCGACGTTCGCTCTGGTCGGAGCAGGCGTCCTCTGCTTTGCTGGCGTCAGGGGTTGCCGTCGTTGGCGGCGGGGAATCACTAGCGTGCGATGACAGCTCAGCATCGAGTGCCGGTGCTATGCTCTCGCCCGGCACTGGCAGAGCCAGTGACACACATCCGAGCACAGTTGACCGAACACAAGCCTGTGTCTCTTTGTGGATCGCACCATGATCGGTTGCCTTTCCTCATGCGGCAAGTGACTTTATTCCGAGGCGTTCACGGTATATCCTCACCAGGACAAGAGCTCCGTGCGGGGTTCCTAAGGACCACTCGACTAATACAGTTCTCTGTAGAGTCGAACGAAGGACGTGAACCGCGAATGATCGCGAATAGATGTAAATGAGGGAAATGTTCTTTTCCCACTGAAAGACAAATGCAATGCACGTCAAGATTCAAACGTTCATTCTAACGCTTGTCGTTGCAGCAACGTCGCAATCGGCCCGAGCGGACGTCACGATCACGCCGGATGTTGTCTACGGTCACAAGCTGGGTCTGGCGATGACGTGTGACGTGTTCACTCCGACCGAAAACGCGAACGGAGCGGCGGTGCTGTTTATGGTGAGCGGCGGTTGGTTCTCGAACTGGACGCCGCCGGAACAGTCGCAGTCCCTCTTTAAGGCTCTCACCGACAAAGGATTCACAGTCTTCGCAGTGCGTCACGGCAGCAGTCCGAAGTTTGGTATTGCCGAAGCCGTGTCTGACGTGCGTCGCAGTGTGCGTTTCATTCGCATGAACGCCGAAAAATTCAAAATCGATCCGAATCGGATTGGTGTCTATGGAATGAGCGCTGGTGGTCATTTGTCGCTGATGCTCGGCACTGCGTCGGACGACGGTGATCCAAATGCCAAAGATCCGGTGGACAAAGTGAGCGATCGAGTGAACGCGGTGGTCGCGTACGTGGCTCCGACCGATTTACGAATCATGGCAAAGGATGCTCCGGATCGATTGCCGGCCTACGCGCGATTTCCTGCCCTGGACATTGATGCGAAGACCGCAGAACCTGATTCCCCGCTGATTCATGTCACCTCCGATGACGCTCCGACACTACTTTTAGCCGGTGACAAAGACGACCTGGTGCCGGTGGAGCACAGCCGAAACATTCAGGCTGCGTTTGAAAAGGCAAAGGTGAAAAGCCAGTTGATTGAATTCAAAGGTGCCGGACATGGATTCCAGGGCGAAGACGCAAGGAAATCGACTGCAGAAATGGTGGCATGGTTTGTGACGCACCTTACGGCCGATGCGGCAAAGTGATCAAAACGCGAAGCGTATGTAGGATGGACATTCATGTCCGTCGCATGGCAGTGAAATCCTTTCGAAGCGAGCGTTAGGACCGCTCGAGAAATAACTGTCTCTTTTTATACCCCTCACTCAACGCCGTTAAGTATTTGATAGTGTCAGATCCAGCGAATAACCCCCTCATCCGGCCTTCGGCCACCTTCTCCCCCTTACCAGGGGGAGAAGGGACTTCGAGAAACCGCGTGAAAACACGACGATAAATCCTTAACGGCGTTACCCCTCACTCTGCCCTCTCCCCTTCCAAGGGAGAGGAGGGTGCGGTCAATTATTTCTCGAACGGTCCTTAATGCGCATTGGCAGCCGTTCGACAATGCGAAGCTGCCCGGCCAATATCTCGCACAT
>CAMAVB010000347.1 GCA_945861465.1 Candidatus Kuenenia stuttgartensis | reverse complement strand
ATTCATCGGAATCTGCCGGAGATCGCCGCGTGGGGCGATGGTGCCAATGTGCGATTTGGAGATAAGTTCAATATTCGCGATAAAGAAATCTATGGAGACTCCGGGATCATCGTGCACCACTTTGGAACGGTGCGACACGCCGCGCGCCTGCGCCAGAAGTGGCGGAATCAGGAGATGCGAAACCGTCATCGATCAGGTAAAAAACCGAAATGGGACCTCACACCGGGTTTCCTGTTTGACGCATTTCCGCATCATTGGGATGATCCGGATTTTCTGGAAGATCTGCAGATTTACGAAGGACCCTACATCAAAGCGGTGTTGGATAACCCCAGTGAGTTTACGCGGGATGACATGATGCTTTGCAAGCTGGTCAAAGATCGTCAGCACGCATCGCATGTTGCGGCAAATTCGCGGGCTGAAGAAACCGACATCCTGAAGTAACGCTGCTACATGCTGGGAATCGCACAGATACGCTTGGTCTCATCCCAGATTCAAAGTATAAACACCAATTTAGAAATGATCGTTTCACACTTTCTGAGGGCATCATGAAGGTTCACAAATACGGCGATTATGATGAATACGTTCGTGAGCAAAGTGCCGCGAACAAGCAAAAACTTCATTCTGTCTGGGCCAACCCGACCGAACTTGAAATTGTTTCCCGACATGTTGAGCAAACAATTCCCAATGCGTCTTTCGGGATCTGCCATGGCGTCAGAAACGGATGGGAAGTGCAATGGTTGCGGGACCGGCTCAAGATAGACATCATTGGCACGGAACTCGCGGAAACTGCAACGAATTACCCACACGTGATTCAATGGGATTTCCATAACACCAAGGACGAGTGGATCGGGCATTGTGATTTCATTTACTCGAACGCATGGGATCACAGTTACGATCCGGAAACTTGTCTTGACAAGTGGATGTCGTGTTTGAAACCAACGGGACGATGTTTTATTGAATGGTCAGAGGAAGCGAGTTCGAAAATTGACAGAGTTGATTGTTTCGGAGCCAGCAAAGATGAGTGCTCTCAACTGATCTCGAAAAAATTCGACATTGAAAAGGTCTATACCATTCCGTTCACTTGGCGCGAAGTTGTCAAGCGATTGTTTCAGCTCGGAAGGGTACGTGTCGAATGGCGAGTCGCGAGACGTGTGGTGTTTGTCGTGAAACACCGCAATGCCAAGGACAAATCTAAGCCATGACCGATTCGCGTCGATCCGCTCAATTAAAGGCTTTGGTGTGGTCCTTCGCTGGCGTCGCCGGCTTAACCGTGCTCTGGTTGTTGCTAGCGCCGTATGTGGTGCCTGATCTAGTCCTCAAGGCTTATCAGGATCGCTATCCAAATCCCCAGAGGATGATACTCTGGCACGGGGTTTTTGGGTGCGTCGCGATCTGGGCCGGTGGCTGGCTGGTGTGGTGGTCGGTCCGGAATCGAATCCTGGATCGACTGATACCGGCGGCATCGCCTCAACAACTGGGTGGAGTCCGCGCTGTCGTCTGCTCCGTGCTGCTCATCAATACACTGTGGGAAGACCTTGCCAGTACTGTCTACCTGCCGAAGGAAATGCAACTGCCGCTCGGGGTCATCAAAATCCTGCAGCCGCTCCCGATCGGATTTGAACAACTGCTTGACAGTTACGCGGCACTTTCGGCTCTTAAATATTTTACCGCTGGTTTTCTGCTCCTGGGCTGTCTCGGGTTTGCGACCCGACTGGTCATTCCACTCGCAGCGCTGGGTTACCTGCTCGTTGGAGGAATACTGAGGGAGTATTCACATGGCTTTCACACCAATCTGCTGCCATTGCAACTTTTGATTGTGCTGGCATTCCTTCCCTGTGGGGACGGATTGTCGATCGATCGACAGATTCGCCACGCTCAAGGCAAAGCCGTTGCCTCAAACGCCAATCCCCGATCCGGATATGGCTGGTCGGTTTTCATCTGCTGGACAGTGATCGCAATGGCCTATTTTGCCGCCGGACTCAGCAAGCTCAGGACAGGTGGCTGGATGTGGTGGCACCACGAGAACATGCAGACCTACCTTTTTCAGTCATCGTTGAATCCGATGCATTTCGATTTCCGGATTTCACTCGCGCTGCGAGAAGCACCAGACTTTGTTTTCGCTGCACTTGGGCTTGGCGGTCTACTGATCGAACTGTTCTATCCCCTCGTGTTGTTCTCTCGCATGGCGCGCATTGTGTTTCCTGCGTTGGCACTGGGTCTGCATATCGGGATCTTCTTCCTGCAGAACATCTTATTCTTGGATTTGATGCTGCTGCAGATCGTATTCTGGCCGTGGACAGGGCTGTTCGCGAGACTGCCAAAGCCATTTGCTTTTCGGCATCGCGAGTTTCAGGCTGAAGCAGATGTATCCGCCATGCGAAGTCATCCAGGATCGATTCGCAAGCGCATTTTGGGGACGATCACAGTGTCGGCAATTGTTTGTGTCTCCATGTTTGTGTGGGCCATGGATTGCGAATTCTATCCAGCCAGTGCCTGGGGTATGTTCAAATTTAGAAATTCCAGCGGTGTGCTGACCTATCACAAGCCGCTGGTATTTTACTCGAATGGTGATGTCGAGGAAGCGAAATTTGATCGCTGGATCGGTGCCATGGCGGACACCCGCTATCGCCAAATGCTTGAGGTCAAACGACATCCGGAACTCGCACAGAAGTTTTTCGAGGCGAACATCAAACGAGCGAACTCCACAGACCCCAAAGGGCGCACGGTCGATCATTTTGAAATCCAGACCTGGCGATGGGACTTTCGCCGCGAACCACAAAGTTCAACGTATGGCAAACTTGTGGATTCAATAATCTATCCTGTTCCGGACAGCGGGCCGGAACTCGAAAGTCCTGTTCGATTTACTCCACACGGCGAGAAATAAATCCGGCGAGCGAACCAGCGTCAGCCCTCTGGTACCTCATTTTTGTACCGACAAGAAGTCGCGTACCGCAGGCCAATACTCTCACTCATGACCGCGTGAGGTTTTGAATTCGAGTGCGATCCACTGACGTGATTTGATGCGAATGTCGCCGATTCGGTTCTTTGATGCACTGGGCCAGTGACTTGCTGGATTCAATTGCCCGCGTGACATTTGGAATACTTGTCGTTCTGATCGTGGTTGGTGAACACCGCGCTTCTTTGGTCCTGACATCGGAGCCACCGTATCCCGCCTTCGCTCCGATTGTCAGCTTGTTGGCGGGTATGAATGGCGCACATTTGGGACGAAGATTTTAAGTTTGTGTATTCTCATTGTGCGGAGGTCTCTGCTGGATTTCGCTTGGTACCGTATTCTCTCATGACTCTGCCTGGATCGGTCAAAAGGCACTGACATCGGCCTTAGCTGTCTATTCGGCAATGTAACGCTGGAAGACGTCGTGCTGCTGAGATCATTTCTCCAGCATCAACTACGACCGGCGACATGGTATCGTGCGCCTGGATATCCTGAATCGCGAACAGTTGGGGAGAATCCGTGCCTACGATCCGTTGTGATACGTGGATTGAAGATCGATCAATTGTGATAGCGCTTGTGAGCAGGGATTGTGTAATCGGTGCCGGATCGATCGTCACGAAGGCTGCACCAAATGACGCCAAAGCATATGCCAACCCGGCACGGATTGTCAGGTATCGCGTTGAGACTGCCCTAAAGGAGCAATGGCCCAAAGTCGGCAGTCGATCCACATCCGCAAACTCGGGATTTGACAGCGAGTGAAACTTCGTAACTTGGCAGCATCGAATTCTTTGCAGACCTTCAACTCCTCAGATCCACGCCCAACTCATAGACACCATCGCCACAGAATTAATCATTGCACAGTTTCTCGGATCACTTCTGAGTGTGAAACACCGACGTTCTGTAGAAGACCGGCTCGATACACAAATATAGCTGCCGCCTAATTCTTGATGGAGACTGCCTTTACGAGGACGGTGACCATATTTCCGTGGCTGGCGCGCGTCGTTTGAGGCCGATGTTTGAACAGGCGTTCAATGAACTGAGACTCTGCATGGACAATAACGACAGCGCGAACGCTGTGGAAGCAATGGGCCAATGAACCATTGTTCTCCAGGTTTTACCGAAGCGAGCCACAGGATCAATGTGACAGTTTCAGTTCGCAGATTGCCGGTGTGCGAGTCGTTGGCCATCTTCTGCAGCGCGTGGTACGCGGTACAGGGTTCAATGATTTGCTGAAATCAGTCGCCAGCCTGATCGCCGGAATCCTGGTAGTCCCGCTCTTCATCGGTTACAAACTCGCGTCCCTGGCACTGACTTCGGAGCGGGTGTTCTCCGGCTTCTCGCAGCTTGTGAGTTTGTGGCCAGGCATGACTGGCGCATACCTGCGACGAGCATTTTACAGTTTCGTTCTTCCTACGTGCGGAGGGGACTGCTGGATCTCATTCGGAACCGTGTTCTCGCACGGCTCGGCGTGCATTGGTCGAAGCACGTACATCGGCGTCGGCTGCATGCTCGGCAAAGTAACACTTGAAGATGACGTTTTGCTGGGATCGCATGTTTCCATCATCAACGGCAACCGTCAGCATGGCATCGAGCGTCTGGATATCCCGATTCGCGAACAGCCAGGTGAGTATCCGCGCGTGACGATCGGTCGTGATACGTGGATCGGAGACAGATCCATTGTGATGGCGAATGTGGGCAAGCATTGTGTGATTGGTGCCGGATCGGTGGTCACGAAGCCTATCCCCGATTACGCCATTGCCTTTGGCAATCCGGCACGGATTGTTCGATTTCGTACCGACACAACAGAAGCCACCTTGAACGAACAATGAGGTGCTGTGGAAGTCCATTCAACCGCGAATGGGTGAAAGTGGTAACAGACAGGGAGGGGTGCGGACGAATCGCATTGGGAACCACGAACTACACGAAACACACGAAAAAGCTGCAATCGACGAGAGCAGCTGGGAACAGTTATTGGTTCTTGGTCTTCGTGTCGGGTTGCGTTGTGCGACTTGCCTATGCCAGAACTATTTGAACCACGGTCTCGTTTGATACTCGGGAATCTACCCAATTGGTTTTCTGCGATTCTTTCGTGTATTCCGTGTATTCCGTGTTAAAAAAAACGCGATTTGGCTTCTTTGATTCTGCGTTTGCCATTCAGCCGAGAGGGTTTTGAGAAGTTCGCTGGTGGGCACCGCAGCGCTACTACTTGGCACGTTGGAGGTGTACGGGCGTGATTGCGTTTCTGGCATCCCTCTAGGATGCAACTCCCAATTCGTGGCAACCGGTGCTGACCAACGGCTGATACCTGTTGTCCCTCAAAAACTTGCCTGAAGACTCGCAATCGGAAATCTCCGATGAATTCTGAGCATCACTTTCGCGATGACCACGACAGCCCGTGGAAGGAAGCGCTTGAGCATTACTTCCCTGAATTTCTGGCGTTGTTGTTCCCAGCGATTCATGCCGAGGTGAACTGGTCTCAGCCATTCGAGTTTCTGGATCATGAGCTGCAGCAGGTTGTGGGTGATGCGGAACTGGGCCGGCGTGATGCAGACAAACTCATCAAGGTGTACACTCGTCAAGGTCGCGAAACTTGGCTGTCGATTCATGTGGAAGTTCAGGGGTATGCGGAATCGGACTTCGCCGAACGCATGTTTGTCTACTAATATCGGCTGTTTGATCGCTATCATGCCGACGTGATCAGTATTGCTGTCCTGACGGATGACGTAGGCCAAGCTCGAAGAACCTGCTTTGCACTGCGGCTCACCGGAGAACCAACCTCCAAGAACTTGCGACTGCACATGCCATACGTGACGAGCGTTGAACGAATTGGTTTCCAAAAGGGATACGAGCTGGGATTCAAGCTGGGATTGAAGCTGGGATATGAGTTTGGAATCCGCAAGTGTGAAGGGACACTCCTGCTGCGGCTGATTGAGTTGAGGTTTGGAACTGCCAGCGAAGCCGTGATTCGTCAAGTCCGCGAAGCAGATGCCGACACACTGCTGCTGTGGTCCGAACGAATCCTGACAGCTGCGACGCTGTCCGACGTGATGAGATAACCTTCTTGGTTGAAGAATCGCACCGACTTCGCAAC
Source organism: Candidatus Kuenenia stuttgartensis (assembly GCA_945861465.1). Taxonomy (GTDB): domain Bacteria; phylum Planctomycetota; class Planctomycetia; order Planctomycetales; family Planctomycetaceae; genus SXXK01. Next base: position 1,122 of record CAMAVB010000347.1, on the reverse strand, counting down.
CTGCAGCTTCGCAACTCGCAACTCGGAACTCGCAACTTCCTGTCCCAGCCACGCACCAAGCACAAAGCACCAGGAACCAAGCACCACCAACCTTTTCATTGCAATCCTTTCGTGTTTTTCGTGTCTATCGTGGACCCAGTCCGTTTCAGTCGCAGTTGTCCACGAAAATCCCAGCGCGGGCTTCGCCCGCAACCCAAAAACGGAGGACCGTCAGAACACTAATCTACGCTGATCTTCGCTAATCGCTTCTGTTTTCACGATGAGTGGAGATTAGTGTTCCCGGTTACTTCGCTTGCGCAAATTTGCGCGGCGGGCGAAGATTTGAGACGTTAGTAGTACGAAAGGCACGAAAATTGACGATCGTTGCATGTTGCACGTTGAGGAATCGCACGTTGCACGTTGAAGAATCGGGTTCAACGACAAATGAAGTGCGCGGAGGAGGGCGGCTGTTTGAACCGCGAATGGACGCGAATTCACGCGAATAGCTGCAGTGCTCCAGTTTGGGTTCGTTTCGAACTGTTTTTCAACCCGGGCGGGCTGCGAAGTCACGGCACGAAAACAGTTCATTTTCCAGTTTTTTTGATTCTATTCGCGTTCATTCGCGCCCATTTGTGGTTCAGAACTGCTTTCAACCGACGCTTTCCAAGTTGTTGACGTGCCGAGCTGTGCGCAGTTCGGATTCATTAACTAATTCCCCGGATTCTAGGCCGCGCACTTCATTTGTCGTTGAACCAAGAATCGCACTAACTTCGCAACCTGCAACCTGCAACTTCCTGTCCCAACCAAGCATGAAGCACCAGGCACTAGGCACTGAAAAATAGCACAGGTCCACCACTTGTCCACTGAGAATGAACGGAAATGGATTGCCGCGTGGCGGTCGGCCGATCCCGAACTGGCAAAGATTCGCTGCAGGGAATTGCGTGAACTGGATGACGAGACTGCAACACTTCAGGCAACGTGGTTGGGGGTCGTTCGGCAGACACCTCCAAAGCTCGAGTCTGGATTGATGCACTTCCAGGAGTGGATGCGGAAATGGCGAAACGTCGCCGAATAGAGAAGCATTCGAGTCAGCACGCGGCAGGGATCAACAATATTCTTGAGGTGGCTGTTGACGTAGGACGG
>CAMAVB010000346.1 GCA_945861465.1 Candidatus Kuenenia stuttgartensis | reverse complement strand
TCCGACAAGCCTCCGTCGAGCGCAGCGAACGCCTCTCGACGTACCGCGCTCTACGGGACAACCGCGTCACGAATGGTGAGTTCGTTCCCTTAGCCGCACTGGTGAGGTGCGGTTTACCGGGTGCGGTTGCTTGTCAATGATTGTCATGCGTACCACCTCTGGCCGAGCGTTTTCATCGCTCGGTTCGAAGCAGCGCGTTTCACAAAAACAACAGCCGCGATCAGGTATCCGATACCCGATCACGGAATTCCCAATACCGTACCCGGCAGAAAACTCAATGCTCGATAAGTGCGGCGTGATGATTGCTCCGAATTGAGGTTACCTGTCCACTGTGATAAGGGGCCGATGGCGAAACAGCCATGGGAGTTTCGCTCGATTGAACCAACCACAGGAGGCATCTGAACATGGACAGCCTGTTTCTCGGATTGCTGACGTTGTTTTGCGCACAGGGTTTGTTCGGTCGCGACACCAGTTTCGCTCGCTGGACGGCCGGACTTGTCGTCGCCGGACTATTGTACGCGTTGATGTATTCGCTGCGGTAAGGACGTGTCGCTGGCGTCGCAGCCGACGTGTATCGGACGTGTCGCTCGCATCGCACATCGGTGAAACATACGTGTCGCTCGCGTCGCACGACGAACGAAAGGCTGGCAATCGAAGCTGCTGAAACCCTTAAAGATTTCTCGCCGTTTGTCCGATTTCGGACGGCCCCTTCAAAGTACTGATCCAAAGTACCTGTTAAAGCAAGAGTACAGTCTGCTGATGAAGAAGAGGATCCAGTTCAGTCAGGATGCGAATACTGCAGCGCAAAGTCTGTGGAAATCCTCGTTTAACCGCGTGGCCATCGGCCTGCGCTCGAAAGGGTTCACTCGTTCATCGCGGCCCGATGGGCACGCGGTTAAACGACATAGTGCTGTAGTTCCAACTACGACAGGATGCGGAGCAATGTGGCGAGATCGAATGTCTCGGATGACGTGGGGCACGATTCGACGAAGCGTCGGGCATTGACGTCGGCCGTTTCACTTGACTGACCCGCTGCGCGAAACTGCCGGGCCAGGGACTCGGTCAATGCGGCGAACTGATCCCCCGATTCGACAGCCGGTTTGCGAGACCGTTCCTTGCGGCAGATTTCGGCCTGCCTGCGACTTTCGTCGCGATGGAGGTCATGCCACCAATCCGGCGGAGTTCGTTGACCCTTGGCCGCGTGTTGCAGGTTATTGATGAAATAGGCAGCAGGGCTCTTGCGAAAGAACGAGGCCCCATGCCGTTCGCGAGCCGCAAGGGTGATATCGGCCCATTGCTGAACGAGTTCCGTCGAATACAGGGACAGGCAACGGGTAATGCTCCGTTGGTCGAGACCAATCGCCTGCATCAGCTCGATTAGCGGCGAGTCGACTTTCGCCAACTGCTTCTTGCGGATGACCTGTCGTCGATGATGGAAGTAGTCACCGCGAGCCAGCTGGACCGTCTGGGTTCCGTGTTTGTTCCGTCGAATTGTCTGTGAGGCATCCAAAGCATCGACAATCTCATGCTCCGCCAGCCGCTCGATACAGCGCACCACTTTGATCTTCAGGTCACGTTTCGCCAGTGTGGGGGCAAATCCGAGGACTTGCCGTCCCAGGAATCCCAGCTCAATGGGATAAGTCAGTGATTTCCGGCGGAACAGTTTGCACAGAAACAAGAACAGCCGCCGGGACGCCGCATCGAGTCGACGGTACACTTCGAGATCAAATCGCAGGTGCCCACCGACTGCCGCCGCCAGCTCGAAAAAGACGCCATTCCAGACGATTCGCCATGCACGCGAAGAGTCAGCCGCCAGCGGCAGGCTGTAACTCAGGAATCCGAACCCGACGCGGCGATGTTCCAGACGCAGCGGATCATAGAAGCCGTCGTTCTGGTAGCTGACAGCGGCGAGCCGTTCCAGGGATTGGGCGAACTGCTGATACTGCCGGCCACCGCGACGTCCATGCTGGTCAATCAGCCCCAATTGCCGCAGGCAGTAATGTGGCGTCACGTGGAACTCAGCAATCGGTTCCGGCTGCGAGAGTGTCAGAGCCAGCAATCCCCACAAGAAAAACTCATCATTCGGCGTGAGGCCCAACGGACAGATCACGCGCACCCGGGCAGTTCGACGTTCGCCCGCCGCATCGGTGTAACGGTAATGACTTTCATGAATCTGGCCAATCGCGGTTCCCTGGCGAGCAGCCAAAGGACAAAGGGCATGCTCGACCAGTGACAACTGGCCAACGCCGGGAACTGCCGGGGTGCGATCCGATTGAGTGATCAGGCGTCGTCTTGATGATTCCATGCATCTGATTCGTACCACAGGAAACGGTTGACCGAAAGCAGAATGCTGCAGGCTGCGGTCCTCGTGCATCGACTTTGCGAGAATTCAGGAGATGTGATAGACGATCGGTCAGAAATACAAACCGGTCAAATCCAGGGAGAATTGAGCCATGACAAACAACCACAATGAACAAGGACCGACAACAGCAGACGCGAATCAACAGCGAGTCATAACGATTCGTGAAGGGGCCGTGGCGGCCACGATCTGGAGGCGACAATCATCGGCGGGAATGGAATATCTGGACTTTTCGCTCAGCCGTTCGTGGAAATCAAAGAACGGCGAAAAAGAAGGCTATTCACACAACTTCTTTGAAGCCAACGAGAAGGCCCTTGTGCAGGTAATCATCAAAGCATGCACCTTCATTCGCGATCAGCACACAGAGCGCACGGACACCGACTCGGACGAGGAGACTATTGGCGACGACCGGGAACGTGCATAATGATTCAGGAAAACGGTCGTGAGTGGTCGTAGCCGACGCTGCCAGCGTCGGCTCGGATGCTTGCAGCATCCACCACGACGGGTTCCGACCGCTTGCCTGACGAATTGACTTGACGCATCACTCAATACTGTGCGACCGTTTTCTCAACAGCAGTAGGCCGTTAGCAGAAAATTGCCAGTGGCAATCGGCTGACTGAGTTGGAAAAGGGGTCGGGAACCAATAGCCAAATGGCCCGAAGGGTGCTCCGCACTATTGGTTCCTGACCCCTTTTCCCGGATTTGCACAAGGAGCCATGTTGGGAATCACGATTTGTTTCATCAACCAAAAGGGCGGCTGCGGCAAGAGTTCAACCTGTTTCCATCTGGCGGGACATCTGGCTCAATCGGGCCTGCGTGTGCTGCTGATCGATGCGGACCCACAAGGTTCGCTCAGTCAGGGGTTTCTGGGCTCAAACATCGTTGAGTCCCTGGAGCCGGGAGAGACACTCGCCACTGTGTTCCGGGAAGATGCGTTCGCCGACCTGGCAACGCTGGCGACCAGTACGCCGATTAGCAATATCGAATTGGTGCCCGCCAACCAGCATCTGGCCGCCTGGAACACGCCGTCGCCGGAAGAACTCGGTCTGCGACAGTTCATGCTGGCATCGCTGCTGGAACCGACCCACGATTACGATGTGACGCTGATCGACTGTCCGCCGAATCTCTACGCCTGCAGCTGGAACGCACTGCTTGCCTCCGACTGTGTTGTGATTCCTGTACCTCCGGAAGATTTTGGCACTCAGGGATTGCGAGCTGTCCTTCAGGCCATTGACCAAGCCGGGCAACTCAATCCAAAACTGACGCTGCTGGGATTACTCGTGACACGAATGGACCGCCGACTGCTCGTTCATCGGGCGTATGAACAAAAGCTGCGGCGTCTTTATGGTGAGACCGTCTTTGAAACAGTCGTGCCGGAAGCCGCTGCGTTCAAGGTAGCACTCGCCTGCCGACAGCCAGTCAGTCATTACAGCCCCCGCAGCAGTGCCGCTGCTGCCATAGCAGCAATGGCGACAGAACTGCGGGATCGAATTCATCGGCAGCAGATTTGTCGGAGCGTCGCGTAATGGCCAGCACTCGCGACACTTTGGCTCAGATCGATGAGCAACTTGCCGAGTCAATGGGGGTTCGCTCCAGCCGTGGACCAGTGCGATTGAGCCCGGCACCACGCCCGCAGGATATCGGCCGACGTCCGACCGCTGGTTTCGGTCGGATCGACATCGGCATGGTCGTTCCCGATGCACAGCAACCCCGTACGGAATTCTCGCCAGAAGCGATCGAGCGACTAGCCGCCAGCATTCGCGAACAAGGACAACTGACGCCAATTCGCGTTCGCTGGTCGGGCGAACTCGGAAAGTGGCTGATCATTGCCGGCGAACGACGCTGGCGTGCGACAAAACACGCCGGGCTTCCGACAATTGAATGCTATTTCCACGAACAGGAACTCACCTCATCGCAGGTCCTCGAACAACAGCTGATCGAGAATCTGTTGCGTGAAGACCTCAAACCTGTGGAGGAAGCGCGGGCCTTCACCGAACTCATGAAGATGAACGCCTGGACCGGAAAGCAGGTTGCGGCGGCACTCTGCATTCCAGCGTCGAAAGTCAGCCGTTCACTGGCGCTCCTGCGATTGCCGGAGGATGTGCAGTGCCAGGTAGATGAAGGCCAGATTTCTGCACGCACCGCCTATGAACTGTCGCGACTGCCTGACAGTTCCGAGCGGACAACCCTCGTGAACGAGGCGGCTTCTGGCGAGTTGACCCACACTCAGGCAGCCCAAGCGGTCCGCCAACGCCGATCGCGAAACCAACGCCTTCGAGGCCGCACACAAGCTCCCGGAGTGCGACTGACCTTTCAGGCCGATGACAATTGGCAAGTCGTCGTCCGCTGTCCGCAACCCGGAACCTATCACCACGTCCAACAAGCACTGCAAACAGCACTCGAAGAAGTCCGCCACCGCATCGCCAACAATGTCCAGTTCCTCTGATCATTCATTCGCCGCGTGAATCATGCCCGCGCTCATGCAACGGATCTGAGTGTATTTGCTTCCATGTACGCCACCTCCACAATTCTCGCGCACCCAAAAACGCGACAGAGATGTTGTCGATAACTCCAAGCGGTCAAGTGTAATCCACACACGACATCACATCGTGACCAGCCGAATGCAGCACCACATACAGCGGAGCCTGCTTGCGATCCTCCCTGGGATGCATGGCGACGAACGTGTCTTGCTGCGGTGTCGCATAACCCCATTCTGGCTTCACCCCCGCTTCGAATGTCTCCATCGCATGTCCATTTATGACCTCGTCTTTGGAAGCATCCCTCGTCGGAACCCACGCGGCGTCTTGAGCGCGAAGCGTGGACGAGGCGAGCATCAATACAAGCCAGACGATTTTCATCGAGGTTCTCCAGAACATCAGGGTCAGGTTCATTTGACAATTGGAAATTGGATTCGCCGATTATACACTGGTCGCAACCTTAGCGAAGCATAAGCGAACAAACCCTCCTCGACATTCTACCGGAGCTGAAATGATGCCAGGCCAAATCAACCGTCGCCAGTTCGTGCGCAACTCAACCGCTCTGGCTGGTGCTGGATTCTGGTTGTCGGCGAGATCGGATCGTGCTCTGGGCCGGTCAGCCAACGAGCAGGTCAATGTGGCCTGTATCGGTGTGGGCGGCAAAGGGGCAAGCGATACGGACGGCGCTGCAAAGTACGGTCAGATTGTGGCGATCTGCGACATCGACCATCAGCGACTGAGGCAAAAGTCTCAGCGGTACCCGATGGCGAGGATGTTTTTTGACTACCGCGAGTTGCTGAGCGTGATGGGAGATGAGGTCGACGCAGTCACCATCAGCACGGCCGACCATACACATGCCGCAGCAGGCGTGCGCGCGATGCGGCTGGGTAAGCATGTTTATTGTCAGAAGCCACTGACCCATTCGGTCGCTGAAGCTCGGCTGATGCGTGAAACCGCGCGACAGTACAAGGTCATCACCCAGATGGGCAATCAGGGAACGGCGCACGATGGCTTTCGCACCGGCGTTGAGCTGATTCGTGGCGGTGTTATCGGAGATGTGCAAGAAGTCCATGTATGGACGAACCGTCCGTATTCTGACTGGAGAGCCGGGAAGATGTACTGGAAGCAGTCTCCGCAGATCACCAGCCGTCCGAAGGAAACGCCGCCGGTGCCGGAGCATATCGAGTGGGATCTGTGGCTCGGCCCGGCAGCAGAGCGGCCGTACAACCCGATCTATCTTCCGCATGACTGGCGTGGCTGGTGGGATTTTGGCACCGGCGCTTTGGGCGACATGGCGTGCCACACCACCAATCTTCCCTTCATGGGTTTGCAGCTTGGACTGCCGACGCATGTGCATGCCGAAAGCAGTGAAGTGAATTCGGAAACCTATCCTTCCTGGGCCACGATCACGTATGAGTTTCCGGCCCGAGGTGATCTGCCGCCGGTGAAACTGATCTGGTACGAAGGCTCCGAAAACGGCAAACGAAATCTCCCGAAGTTGAAATTCCCTGGTAATCGGGAACCGACGGACAGCGGGTCGCTTCTGGTCGGCGAAAAGGGAAGGCTGTATTCACCGGGTGATTCCGGCGACGTCCAGCAACTGGAAGTCGCGGGTCATGTTAAGACACCCAAAGTGACAATCGAGCGACTCGGCAAAGAAGTCGGGCCGGACGAGAATCAGAAGCGTGAATGGATTCGCGCCATTCAAGGCGGATCGGCACCGCTCAGCAATTTCGATTATGCGTCCGTGTTGACCGAAGCCATGTTGCTGGGGAATGTCGCAATCCGTACGGGCAAACCGATAGAATATGACGGCGAGAAAGGCATGATTACCAATCACCCGGACGCCGCCCGTCTCGTCGCGCCATCGCCACGTAAGGGATGGGAAGTCTGAGACTTCACGCGATTCGGTCGCAGCAATCGACTGGTTCTTGTTCTACTTTTCACCACGTCTCTATGTCACAACGAATGGTGATAACGCTCACGGACCTGGCAACGTGTGGTTGGTCACGGATGGTAAGAAGTTGCAGTTGGATAACGGAATCAAATTCGCGACCGGCGAGGCCCTCCGCCCACACGCATGACGTCGCTGAACCTTGTCCAGCATCGGAGCTGCACTGACAACCTGCAGGAATAAGCGGCATCGGTTGGACGGTGTTGCAGGCATATCTTCTGATTCACCAACACCCGCCGCGCAATCCCGCTTCGCGGGATTTGCTCCCCGCTGCCCCGCGGCACGGCTGCCTGTTTCCGCTTCGCGGAAGACGATCAGCCGTGCCTCCGCCCCGGATCGACAGACGCTGACCGGCCTGCTCTGGTCGCTCCACTTACAAGGACCGCG
>CAMAVB010000345.1 GCA_945861465.1 Candidatus Kuenenia stuttgartensis | reverse complement strand
TACGTGATTGTCAGTGTGCCAAAGTCCGGCTGGCCGGTTTTCGGACACATGGAAGTGAATTCCGGGGCGATCGTCTCGATGAGGAAGTTTCGCTGTGGAAACGGATTCTCGAAGGTTTCGAGTAGTTTGCGGGACGGTTCGGACATGTTGTGTTGGGGGCCTCTAAGGCGAGCGGCAGAAATGAATTTACCGGTACGACGGACTTCCAGTCCGTCGCATGGTGCTACTCGACGGACTGGAAGTCCGTCGTACAAATTGCGGATGGTAAGTTCTATCCTGCCGCTCTCCTAAAATAACAAATCTCAGGCAAAGTGCCGACAGCGTTTGCAACGGATGATAGGCATGTCGTTCCGTTTCAGCGACCAAATCCCCGATCGAAAGTCACGATTCCCGTTTCGGAAGCGGAAGATCGCTCACTAACGCTCGTGAATTGACCTGCTATAATCCGTAAAATGCGGTCGGACGCCCTGTCTGCAGAATTTGTACCGACCAGTCCATTCTGGAAGAAGTCTAACGGAGAACGTGTTCGATGAGTCTTGCGATTACCGCTATTCATGGCCGTGAAATTCTGGACAGCCGTGGAAATCCCACAGTTGAAGTTGATGTGCAGCTCGAAGACGGCACGATTGGTCGCGCCGCCGTTCCCAGCGGAGCCAGCACGGGGGCTCACGAAGCCTGCGAACTGCGTGACACCGGCAACAAGACTCGCTACATGGGCAAAGGAGTGTTGCAGGCCGTCGAAAACGTCAACGGCGAAATCGCCGACGCACTGATGGATATGGACGCCTATGATCAGGCGGTCATTGATAAAATGATGCTGGAACTCGACGGCACGCCGAACAAGGCACGCCTCGGAGCCAACGCAATTCTTGCTGTTTCACTGGCGACTGCTCACGCAGCATCGGCAAGTTGTGGCCTGCCACTGTTCCGCTATCTTGGCGGCGTCGGAGCCAACTGCCTGCCTGCGCCGATGATGAATATCATCAACGGGGGGGCACACGCGAATAATGGCATCGACATTCAGGAGTTCATGGTCATGCCACTGGGCTTCGACAGCTTCAGCGATGCACTCCGAGCCGGCACAGAAATCTTCCACAGCCTGAAAAAGGTGCTCGCTGGTAAGGGCATGAGTACCGCCGTTGGCGACGAAGGCGGATTCGCTCCAGACCTCAAGACCAACGAGGAGGCGCTGCAGGTGATCATGCAGGCCATTCAAAGTGCCGGATATCAGGCTGGTGAAGAAATCCAGATTGCACTCGATTGTGCGGCCACTGAATTCTTCGATTCCACGACGGGGCTCTACACGATCGATGGCAAAAAGATCGATTCCGACGGCATGGTTGAATTGCTCGACCAGTGGGCCGGCAATTATCCAATTTGTTCAATCGAAGACGGCTGTTCCGAAGACGATTGGGATGGATGGAAGAAACTGACCGATAAACTCGGTGAGCAGCTGCAATTAGTCGGCGACGACCTGTTCGTAACCAATGTAAGCCGCCTGAGCCAGGGAATCGACAAGGGTATTGCAAACAGTATTCTCGTCAAGGTCAACCAGATCGGCACACTCACAGAAACCATTCAGGCCGTACAGCTCGCGTATCGCAACGGATATACGGCTGTCATGAGTCATCGATCAGGTGAAACCGAAGACACGACAATTGCGGATCTCGCCGTGGCTCTTCGAACAGGTCAGATCAAGACAGGTTCGGCCAGCCGTACCGACCGCATCTGTAAGTACAATCAATTGCTCCGTATCGAACAGATGCTGGGCGACACCGCCGTCTTTGGCGGCACGATTGGCTGATGTTCCGACCCGGAGAAAGGGGTTAGGATCCAACAGCCAAATTGCCCAACGGCTGTTTCGCCTTAGGACCGTTCGAGAAATAATTGACCGCATCCTCCTCTCCCCTGGAAGGGGAGAGGGCAGGGTGAGGGGTATAAAAAGAGACAGTTATTTCTCGAACGGTCCTTATGAGTTCCTGACCCCCTTTTCCCAGGCAAGCGATTCGAACAGTAATGGCCGAAGAAGATCCTGACAATGGCATTCAACCGGCCTCGGAAGAACTCACCTCAGTTCCACAGACGGTCGGTTCTTTCCTGATTTCCGTCGCCTTCTGGTCCACGCTGCTTGTTTCGGCATTGCTCTACGCAGCCGTTTCGCTCTCACCAAAACTGGCAGACTGGATCAGCGTACGAAAGCAGCATGCCGCCAACGCGATGAGACTGCAGGAATTGGAAGATGAGACTGATTACCTCGAACGAGTCGCTGCGGCCCTGAAGAGCGATCCGGAATTCGCGCAGCGACTGGTCCATGCCACGCAGTCCGGCAGTACTCCGCAGGCATTCGAACCCGTGTCGGACAGCCTGTTATTCGGTGGAACAAACGCAGAATCGTCTGTGCCGCGACCGTTGGTTCAGCCCGCCGTGGCGAACGTCGTCATGCATCTTGCGGGGCATCAACAACATCGGAGGTGGCTGCTGTTCGGTGCGGCGGGACTTACGTTGCTGGCATTCACGTTGCTGAATGATTCAGGTGCCGGAATCATGCAGGCCGCCTTCAGTTTGATGACAGGCTTTTCCCGAGCCGCTCTTGCTCGGTATCGACAGGATCCGCCCGTTGCATCCGATGATGAAACCGAATTGTTTGTTTAAGGACGAGGGCGCAAACCCTGAGCGGCATGCCGCCAGCGGGGTGTTGATTTAGTCACTCGGACCAAGTCTTCGTTTAACGGCAAGCCGCAAGCGACTCGTTCCGCAGGTAATTGGCGACAACATTCGCAGTGATCCGCGAGACAGCGTCGTCTATGAGGAGACACGGTACCCAGGTGATCGATCCCACCGAGAACACTGCCCCGCCACTCGGTGTCTCATAACAAACGAGTTCTGCACCGCCGTCGTCGGGGTTTGTGCCCTTGGCGAGCAGTTCGGTACCCGATGGCGAGTGCGGGCTGCGCTTGTCCGTCTCATGCCCGGACGCACCTCCCGGGATTCGTTCCTGCAGACTTTTGTCGCCAAACAGATCGCCGTTGCTCAGGCCGGTGCCTGAAAAGACCCAGTGATCGGCGTTGAGCACTTTGTACGGTGCAGCCGTCATGATTCCGGAATCCGTGCAGACCACGCCCAGCAGATTCGCCTCCGACTCCAGCGTGCGAGCCATGCGACTGTCGCAATAAAAGTCCGGATTCTTCGGATCCGGCATCCCCAGTTCGCTGCCGTTCGTCGGAGCAAGATGCGTCTTGAAACGAAGTGCATCCTCGCCGAGAAACTCGACTTCGCAATTCAAACCGTTTCCACCGAGATAGATCAGTTTTCCACCGCGCTGCCAGACCCATTCCTTGACACGCAGATACATTTCACGTGACCAGTATTCAGGATGGACGCTGATCATCAGGATGGTGTACTGATCCAGATCCAGCTCGCCGTTGTGGAGATGCGATTCTGAGTAATAGTCATATTCAATGCTCTCACGTTCGAGCCAACCGAGCAGCCGCCATTCGGCCGGGGCCATGCCGCACGGCAATCGACCTTCGATCGGATCGGTCACTTCCTCATTCTCCCGAACAACATTTCCCGGTTCGGGTCGCTCGAATGACAGCGGCAGATACTCCCCGTCCGGGAATCCCCATGCATTGAACGCCCCGGCACCCGTGTAACGAATCAGATCCTGACGAGCATTCACAATGGGCGTGTCTGGCAGATGATTCGCATTGATGTAGTTACTGCGGCCTCCAAAGTTGTTATAGGCCAGCCAGGTATTGGTTGAAGCCAGGACCGCGATCTGCGCCCGAGGTTTTTCAGGCGCGACGACCCATGGAAACGAAAAAAACGTCCCGGTCTGCTCGCCTTTGGCATGGAGGTAATACAGCCCCGATCGTTCCGGTCCGACAACAAACTGCGTGTGATGCGGACTATTGCCGTAACCAACTTTGTTCCAGCCGACTCCGGTCTGGGTGAAATCTCCGTCCGGAAGAATCTGCATGACGGCACGCGGGCCGTGTTCGTCAAACCAGCCCAGCAGTTTCACGAATTCCCGCTTCAACCCGTATCGCCATAGACTCAGCCGATACGGTTCTGTCGAGTGGACGCGAAACTCGGAGCGTTCGCCGGACTTCACGGCTCGCGGCCAGACATATCCCAGCAGGCCATCGGTCAGCAGACGAAATTGATGTGGGCGATGTGCATCAACCGTCATCTGCGAGTGTTTCGATCCATAGCCCTGTTTGACCAGCGTGACTTCGTACTCACCGGGATCCAGATCAGCCTCGACCGCACCACGCGGCGTCGAACGAACGATGGCACGAGTCTGCCCTTCAGATCGAAATTCGATCAGAACATCTGCCAACGCCACGTAACGTTCGTCACTCACATAACCGATCAGCATTTCAATATCCTTCAGTAGGCCGGACCAAGCGAAGCGCCGTTCCGGCACTGCGCCGACCTGCCGGAACGGCGCTTCGCTTGGTACGGCCTACTCTAAAATCAAATCTTGACAAAACGCTAGCGCGATTTTCGAGTTAAGCGCCAGACATCGGGCTGCATGTTGTTTCCCGCGATCATCCACAACGAACCGTTGTGAGCCACCAGGCTGGCCGCATGTCTCGGCTTCCAGGGTGTGTTTTGAAGTTCGGTCCACTTGACGCCATCGGCCGAGTACCACACATCGTTGCGATTGCCGCCTTTCTCATGATACCCCTCCATCACCCAGAGCTGATTGTCCCACACAGCGACATCATGGTACTGTCGCGGATGCCAGGGAGCCTCAGCCGTGTGTTGGGTCCAGTCGATTCCGTCGGATGAACTCCAGACATCATTGTGGAATTTGCGTTGTGGTGTCGTCGGAGTATCGTAAGTCCCGCCGCCGAGGATCCAGATGCGACCGTTCATGACGGCGCTTCCACCGATCATTCCGCGCGCGGACCAGCAAGGCTCCCGGGGAGTAACTTCCTGCCACTCGACCCCGTCCGTGGATGTCCAGGCATCGCGATAGAATTCCTCCTCCCCACCTGCAAAGGCCGGCATCGACTGTCCACCAATCACCCACAGTTTGTCGTTATGGACGACGGTGTAATGCAGGACACGCGGTGCCCAGGGAACATCTTTCCCTTTGTTGACATAGTTCCATGTCGCTCCGTCGATGGAGTTCCAGACATCGTTCTGATAGTGCTTCTGGTTGCAGTCTCCCCCGATGATCCACATCTTGTCGCGATAGGCAGCGTAGCCCGCCGTATGACGCCCCTCCCAGTCGCTCGCAGGATCGAACGAGCGATCTTTGAATGTGTTCGGCTTGACCAGCGACCATGTCGCCCCGTCTGCTGAGGACCAGACTTCGTTGTTACAGATCAGTGGGAAAAACTCCCGCAGGGCCGGATCGGGATTCCACCCGCCGAGCAGCCACATTTTCCCCTGATAGCTGAGCAGACCAGCTCCATCACGCGCCGCCCATGGCGCGGTCATCGTAATCGATTGCCATTCGTACTCGGGAACCTCTGCAGCCCGAATGTCGATTACAGTTGCGGCCACAAGCAGCCATACGGTCAATCCCAGCAGGTTGCGAAACATCGTCTGCATGTTTATTCTCTATGTTAAGCGCGGAAGAGAGATTTCCGCCGCATCGTACACGGTACGCGACGCATGGCAACCGGAATCAAACTTTGCCAGGCCAGGTGCGTTGACAGGAATGCGAATCGACGGAGCGACATCGCCTACGTAGCTCAGTCGCTCCGCCGACTGAGATTCCCCGGCATCAGCGTGGCGACATCCTCAAACGGTGGCTTAAGGACGCCATAATGCGACGCCGCGCCAAATCTTCCTGCCCTGCATTTTCCTGCCATCTGTCTTCCTGCGATTCCTCCCTGTCTTCCGTGGTAAAAAACGGTGTTTCCCTTTTGCGTTCTTTGCGATCTCTTGCGGCCATTCATCAGTTCAGGAACAAGTTTTAGCCGCAAAAGAACAGTATTCGACCACGGATTTCGCGGATCGCACGGATGATTCGCACTGCCGGGCTGGACTTTCGCCGTCTGGCGAACCCATGGGCGAGCAACCGCTCAACGACATCGCTGTACTCTTCAATCAGCCCGACTTTGGTCGCATGTCGCGACGGGTCGCGAAGTCCTTTCCGGCAGAAAGGACCTACTTTGACAAGCATCCGCGAATGCACCGTCACAAAACGTCATTTGTCAAAATCCCGCTATGGTCGCGATGACAACTCCTGTCAGAATCAGCGGAGCGAGCAGGAGCAAGAAGGCAACAACCTTGTTCGCCTTACTCCAAGTCTTGAGCGTGCCGTTCGATTCCGATTGTTTGTAATAGATTTCCCCGGTGACCAAAACGATACAGGTTACCAGCAGTAATGGAAGAAAACCCAGTGTTAGCACGTGGAGGATCAGGAACACGCTGTTGGTGCCTGACTTTCTCAGCCAAGGAACATCTTTGTAGGCCGAATATTCGCTCATATTCATTGTGCTCTAGTAGATCGGGCCAACTTCTATGTGGCGATTTAGTTCAAGTAACTCCGTCGTCGCCCTTCGTCGAATCTCAAATCAGGAAGTCAGCGAACGACCAAGATCAGTTGGTTGCCGCGACTGACTTGCCATGTGAGAAACCGCCGACGGCAACTCGGCTGGATCTTATCGTTATGCTATTTACCTGGAGGAAGTGGGCCACTGGTGTCGTTTAGTAGACGATGACTGAATACCCATTTAGAGAAACGCCGGGACAGAGCATAAACAGTTGCGAATAATCCGCCAAGTATCCCACCGAATACTAGAATGAACAGAACAAATGCGGGAGTCCGTTCCAGCGGCGCAATGGACGGTGAATAGATGCGCCAAACAAAAAAGCTGAAACAAAACACGAGTGTCAGTAGCCATATGCCAAACAGACCATCCCATTTTCCGTATCCACCTGGCATCAGGCCAAGTAGCATTCCGACCACGATCATGATGCAGAACGAGGGCAATGGTGCAGCCAGAGTTGGGACGACATTTGTGCTAAACCACCAACATGTGATGAGCGAAGTTGCAAACCCGATAGTAACGCGGATGAGTAAAGGGACGCGAACCGATGGTTCCGAATGTAATGGGATTGAAACTGATGATGGGGGTTCGTAGGGATTCATGTGCTGGTAACCGTTCACGGCCCGGGATTGGTCTGTACAGGAAAGTGAGAATCTGAGACATCACGTGCATGACACGGATGTCTGACATACCACCGGAACTTTTAGCCGAGATGACGCCAGCGGTGCAGGCGTTTGTCGAGTCGCTGATGGTTC
>CAMAVB010000344.1 GCA_945861465.1 Candidatus Kuenenia stuttgartensis | reverse complement strand
AGGATCATCGCCTTCTGCGTTGAGCACGATTCGATTCAGGGGGCGGTCAATGCCGTCAGTCCGAATTCGATGACAAATTACGATTTCACCAAAGGTGTCGGTCGGGCATTGCATCGGCCGACACTGTTTCCGATGCCGGCATTCGCAGCAAAGCTGGTGCTCGGCGAGATGGCGAATGAACTGCTGCTTTCCAGTACCCGCGTGACTCCGAAGAAGCTGATGGAACAGGGATTTGAGTTTCATTACCCAGAACTCGTCGGCTGCCTGGAGCATGAACTGTCGTGACCGCCACTGTCAGTGATCGTAAATCACAGCGACATAGTGGAACGCCACGCTGGCAAGCCATCGCGTTGCTCGTTGCGGGACTTCAGTGCCTCATCTGGGGCGTGTTTATCATCGTGTGGCCCGAGCGATCTTCGTTTGCCTACGGGTTCTCTCAGCCGCCAGCTGAACTGTTTTTGTGGCAGGGGATGGGATTGGTCATCGTGCTGTTCGGCGTTGGCTATGCGATCGCCTCGAGGCGTCCATCGCAGCACTGGGTCATTATCCTGATCGGTCTTCTGTCAAAGTCGCTCGGCCCGATCGGTATGGCCTGGAGCGTCCATCAAGGCGCTGTTTCCAGCCGCGTGCTGTACCTGATCCCGATCAATGATCTGATCTGGCTCATTCCGTTTGGCATTATTCTGCTTGATACCCACCACGGTCGTCGGTGAGTTACTTTCTGCCGGAAAGGACTTTCGCCGCAAGGCGAACCGCCATGGGTCGCACATCCGCTCCACGTCGCCGCTTGGCCGTCCTTTCGACCGCGACTCGTCGCTGGTCGCCGCGTGGCCGCGAAGTCCTGCTCAGCAAGCAGGACCTACCGAACTCGGCGACTGCAACCACCCGCTAAAATTGGTCAAGCCGGGACTGTTTCTCTTGAGGCAGCAAAGTGCTATAAAACGATGGTGTTGGATCGGGCGTCGGGAAAAACTCTGGAGTTGCCATGAAGCGTTCAACAAAAGCCTCACTCTTGAGCTTCGTTCTGCCGGGGGCTGGTCTGTGGTATTGCGGCTGGCGGAAGTCTGCGATCGTCAACTTTATGCTGGCCGCAGCGATTCCCATCGCGGGGCTGACGACCGACTTTTTCTCAGAATATTTTCAATGGGTGCTCCTTGCCGTTGCGGCTGGCTCCGCAGGGATAGCACATTCGATGGCCGGTTCCCGAGACTGATTCGACAACACCAATTCAGACGTTTTTCCTCCATGCATTTTCAAGGCAATGTTGATCATGATTCATGAAGTCGCTGGTGACATCTTACTGACCAAAGCGAAGGCCGTTGCACACGGAGTCGCACCAAACGATCATTTTGACAGCGGACTGGCTCTGGCCCTTCGCGAGCAATGGCCCGCACTGGCCAAAGATTTTCGCCACTACGCTCATCAGACACACCCCAAGCCGGGCGAGCTTTGGGTGTGGGGCGGCGTTGGCGGAATCCGGATTTTTAACATGCTCACGCAGGAAGGTGAGCACGGTCACGGAACCAGACCGGGCCGAGCGACGTTAGCCAACGTCAGTCATTGCCTGCGTCGATTACGACACGAACTCGAGTCGGGTGAAGTGAAAAGTCTCGCCCTGCCGAAATTGGCCACAGGAGTGGGCGGCATGGAATGGTCCGACGTTCATCCATTGATCGTGCAGCATTTGGGTGATCTGCCGATCCCCGTTTATCTCTACACGACTTATGCCAAAGGCCAGCACGCGAACGAACCGGGCATGTAGATCGTATCCTATCAGCCGCAGTGCGCTAGCACCCGGTTGTCCACGTAATTCTGCGTGAACCGAACGCTAGCGCGTACCGGCTGATAAAAGAAATCGAGCCACAGTCAGACTTTTTCACAAGGTGCATGCGCATGATCAGATTGCTTGTGTTGTACGGACACCCAACCGATGCTGAAGCGTTTGATCGGCATTATCGTGAAGTTCACATCCCAATCGCAAAGAAGATGAAGGGACTCAAAAAGTGGACCATTGGCAAAGTCACAGCGACGCCGGATGGCAGCCGATCTCCTTTCTACTACGTTGCGGATCTCTACATGGAATCAAAGGAAGAGTTTGAGGCGCTGCTGGCCTCACCGGAAGGCCAGGCAGCGGTGGCTGACGTTCCGAACTATGCGACCGGTGGAGTCCAGTTTCTGTACACGGAAGTCATAGATGTGATTTGAGGTATCTATGTCAAATCCCTACGCGCCGCCAACAGTTAACGAATCCAACGCCGGCAACGGATTTCACTGGCGAATTGCTGGTTTTAGTTTCATTACGCTTGGTCTCATGATGCCGGTCATTTTACTGACACTCATGGGAGTACTTCCGATCGGCCCAGCGGCATTCATTGCACTGCTGGTTTTTTCGGCTGGAATTGCGATGTATCAAAGAGACCTTGCACAAAAGGCTTTGGAGCAGGCGGAACTCCAGCAGCGCAGGAGCAGCGAGAACCCTGCGAACGAATAAGACTCTAGTGGATCAAATGTTGGCGATGCGAAACGAACGGACGTGAATGCGCAAGTAGAGATCCGTTTCGGCAAATAGCCCTCTTTAAGACCGTGTGGACCGCCGCTCCATGTCCAGCGCTTTGCTCTGGCTTCCTTCGTACTCGTACTCAGCTTCGCGGTACTCGTACTCGATTCAACCCTCCGTTCACCGTCCGATGGATCTGCTGAGTTGGCATCGACAGGAAAGGATGAAGTGACCTGGCCGATCGACAGGCGATCAACGTCAAGTCGATCGTCATTGAAAATCGGTTCGTTCATCATCCATTCGAGGACGAGTAGCGTTTCACTGAGTACGAGTACGTGAAAATGCGGGAACCATCAACTCTGAGCCCGAAGACTCCGATTCGTGTAAACGGCGCCCAGAAAACGGCACACCATGATGTAAACAGGTTTCATACTTTTGCCCTTCTGACTGTCAGAGACTGATACCGGCATCGTCATGCGGCTGCAATTCTTCGGATTACGGCCCGCATGCCCCGGGCAGGCGATCAATTGAAGCTTGCCATTCGTTTGGCCGTCTGCGGGAATTGCAGGCCAAAGAGAAAAATGTAAAACATGTTTGACACACGCGATGCATGCACTATGATGTAAAATATCTTTTACACTGGAGGTCTGAATGATGTCACAATTTGAAAAGCGTGCGTGGAGTGACGGCGTTTTGTGGTCCGTCATGTTTCTGATTGTTTTGATGCGGTTCACAGCGGGAGTGGAGATCTGGGGGCAGTCGTTTGGCTGGGAGATTGTGGAGCAGTCTTCCGGTTCGCTGTTTTCAACGTACATCGTGATCGGCATGGTGGCGGCCATTGCTCAGCTGGTCATCTACTTCTCATTTCGGGCCTTCAACGTTGATCTGTATGTCAAGGATGAACGCGATCAACTGATTGAGAAGCGGGCCAACAGCATGGCATATTGGTTCATGCTGGCAGTGATCAACTTGCTGATCATGCATGTGCTGCTGAACGACATTTACAAAGCGATTGACCGGGATATCCTGAATCTTACGACTCCAACCGGATTCGTATTCGCATTGCTGGCGATGCTGGTGCTTCAGGAGGTCGTGAGGAATCTGGCAGCGGTCGCTCAATACCGTCTTGCAGCGTGGATGCCGTGAAGAAAGGAAGAGTCAGCAATCGGATTCGAAACCTGCGTCTGGAAGCGAATCTGTCTCAGCAGGAACTGGCTGAGCAGGTCGGAGCAACTCGACAAACGATCAACGCGATCGAGCAGGAAAAGTACTCACCATCTCTGGAACTGGCGTTCCGGCTCGTGCTGGTTTTTAATGCAGAATTTGGCGACGTATTCCAGTTTCATCCCGAGTAGCTTCGGAATTCGACATCCGCCATTGTGCCTCGTGGCACCAACAACTTTCGGGACAGCCAGATTAAGGACCGGCGCAGAAATAACAGTCGTCTTTTGGACGTGGGGCACGTTTATAACGTGCCCGGCACGATGGAATCGTGCCCCACTTATTTCTGTCTCAGTCCTAATGAATTGTCGCCGTTTACAGCCTGTTACCTGTGCCACAGTCGCAGGAGCCTGAACAAGCGGAATCGCAATTGATGGCAAGAAGATTACAGAGCAGGAAAATTCTAAAACGTCCTTGTCATTACCCATAAACTTTCATGTGCGGATCGGAGAATTGCGTTCACCCACAACGCGGCGAGGTGATGGAGCCTTGGGCTGATTGATTGCAGCCGGATCCCGGTGCGATTCGGCCCTGTGCAATGGCGTGGACTTAAGGAATTCCAACGGCGAGCGAGGGACGGAAGGACTGAGACAGAAATAAGTGGGGCACGATTCCATCGTGCCGGGCACGTTAAAAACGTGCCCCACGTCCTGAAGACGACAGTTATTTCTGCGCCGGTCCTAAGTCCCTTGATTTGCCTGGGTTCGCCACGAATATCAGGGGATTGACATCCCCCGCTCGCCTGATAATTCATTTCTCCCGCTCACTGTTCAGCCAATTCACCATCGTGCGTGTGACCAGGTCTGCCGCATCCTGCTGAATGAAATGATCCGCTTCGGGCACTGTGACAAGTGTCAGGTCCTTATCGATCCATTGCCAGGTATCATTCAATGCACCTGGTAACAGAGCTTTGTCCTTCAGTCCATGAAACATCAGTACTGAGCACTGAATCTTCGGGCCGACGTCGGCTGGGGCTGTGTACGGTTCACGAGGGTAATTGGCCTTGTAGTAGTTCAACATCCCTTCAAACGACGAACGTTGCAACGCCTGAATGTATTTCGCACGAGCCTGCTCATCACGCACCCATGTCGATAACCCTTCTGCGGTCAGCTGCGACGCCGCCTCCGGGGTTTGAAAATAGCGGGCGTAGGCGCTGTTATTCTGTTGTTCCGGGTTATGGGCCAGTTCGCGAAGCAGTCCGTTCGGGTGCGGCAGATTGAGGATGATCAGCTTCTCCGTCATCTCCGGATGCGCCATGGCAAACGACCAGGCCACCATCCCGCCCCAGTCGTGCCCGACGATGACCGCTTTGTCCTGCTTGAAATGCTGAACCACTGCTCGGACATCGCCCACAAGTTTTTCCATCGCATAGTTCGGAACGCCCTCCGGCTGGCCGCTCTCGTTGTACCCGCGCTGATCGATGGCGACCACTTTGAATTTTTCAGCCAGGGCGGGCATCTGCTTTCGCCATGTGTACCAGTAGTCGGGGAAGCCATGAATCATGATCACCAGCGGCCCCTCTCCTTTGGTGACATAGTGAATGCGGACATCACCCGACTGCGCGAATCCATGAGTTCCCAGATTGTCGTCCGCCGGTGATCCTTCACGGGACAGATCCTCACTGAATGCTGCACTCAGCCTTACCAGTGAAATCAGGAGACAGAGAACAGCCTTCAATACGGTCATCACTGCTTTTCCTTGTTAGTGAAGCAATACAATTTGGACGCGGTGCGAATCAACAGGTGCCCCTGACTGACAGCAGGCGTCGACAGGCACAATTCGTTCAGATCATTCGTGTGAGAAATTTCAAATTCCGTTCCCGGATTGACCACATATGTACGGCCTTCTTCACTCAGACAAAACAGCTTTCCGTTGAAGGCCCACGGTGATGCAGTAAAAGAGGCGCCGTCCGGGAATCGGTGTTTTCCGAAGAGTTCGTTGCCAGTCATGGCGTCGTGACAGGTCAGGAATCCAAAGTCGAATAACGTGTAGTAGTTTCCCTGATAGACGATGGGTGACGGATTGTACGGTCCCGCCTTCGGCTGAAACCAGGCAATAAATTCGTTGGATGTTTCACCATCCTTCAGGGAAATGTCCCCCGTGGCTCCGGGTTTGACAGCCCAGACCGGACGCTGCTGATCTCCCACATAACCCGAAGCGATGTAAAGCAGACCATTCGATGCGAACGGTGACGGAATGACCAGGTTTGACATACGGCCATCCAATTCCCACAGCAGTTTCCCCGACAGGTCGTAGGATCGATTTTTCAAGCGTCCACACGTGACAATCTCCGTCCGCTGTTCATTCTGCCAGAGGAACGGTGTGGCCCAGGTGCTGGCTTCTTCGCGTTCCGTTCGCCATTGTTCGGTCCCGGTCTCCGCCGCAAACGACGCAAGGTACGACGTCTCCATGTTGTCATACAGCATCACGACCTGCCCCTCATGCACGAGCGGCGACGCGGCAGCGCCATAATCCAGAAACGTTTTCTTCGGTTCGATCATCTGCGACCACAGCGGCAGACCATCCATGTCGTAACAGAACAGACCCACATCGCCGAACAGCACATAGAGCCGCTGGCCGTCGGTCGTCGGAGTTTCAGCCGCGTAGTTGCTCTTGGGATGTCGCGGAATAACAGGTTCGCCCGTATGTGCTTCCTGCTTCCAGAGTACATTGCCCGACTTGAGATCGAAGCAATAGACGAGCCAGTGATGAATTCCCTTGCCTGGTGATCGAACTCCTTCTCCCAGATAAAGACCTTTCTGCGGCGCGGTATTCTCGGCATCGCTGACGACGGTCGTCAAAAATACTTTATCGCCCCAAACCACAGGACACGACCAGCCCCAGCCTGGGACATCGGCTACCCACTCAACGTTGTCCATGGTGTTCCACGTCGAAGGCAGCCGAGGATCATCGGCCGCAACTCCGTCCGCATGCGATCCGCGAAACCGGGGCCAGTGATCGGTTGCTTCCTGTGCCGTCGAAACAGCACTGCCCAGCAGCACAAATAATACGATTGTCAGCAGTGATGGATTCATGTCCTGAGTATCCCCCCCGGCCTGTGTTCCCGCCATTTTTCGCTTCGGGTCGTGTGTTCGCACCATGGCGGTCGAGCTGATCGACGTCACTTTCACCCGGCAAACTGCACGAGTTGCCGCTGCCAGTGTACTGTTTAGGAAAGAAACATTCGAACCAGTTGGCCTAAGAATAAGATCTTCCTGCAGACCTCTTTGTCGGGTTCAACGACAAATTAAGTGCGCGGCATAGAATCCAGGGAATGAGTTAATGAAGCCGAACTGCGCACAGCTCGGCACGTCAACAACATGGGAAGCGCCGGTGGAAAACAGTTCTGAACCGCGAATGGGCGCGAATGAACGCGAATAGAATCAAAAAAACGGGAAAATGAACTGTTTTCGTGCCGTGACTTCGCAGCCCGCCCGGGTTGAAAAGCAGTTCGAAACGAACCCAAACTGGAGCACTGCAGCTATTCGCGTGAATTCGCGTCCATTCGCGGTTTAAACAGCCGCCCTCCTCCGCGCACTTCATTTGTCGTTGAACC
>CAMAVB010000343.1 GCA_945861465.1 Candidatus Kuenenia stuttgartensis | reverse complement strand
TCCAGTGCGAAGGCCAATGACTTGAATGCCTTCATCAAAGTCTCCGACTTGCCTTGATGTTGTGTATGTCATGTCCTGTCGCCGACAGCCGGTCAAACGGGCCGGTTGTCGGCTTTCTCTTCTCGCGACTCTTTGGAGGGCATCATGTTCAACAATTCCGGGAGCAGTCACGCTGCGCCCATAATTACCATGAAGAACGTTGTTTTTGAGCATTCGCATCCTGACTACGGGATCGCTCACCGGACTGAGATTGACCGGCTTCAAATCGATAAGGGCGAATGCGCCGTGGTCGTCGGGCAGGTCGGCAGCGGCAAGTCGACGCTGAT
This sequence comes from Candidatus Kuenenia stuttgartensis, assembly GCA_945861465.1. Lineage (GTDB taxonomy): Bacteria > Planctomycetota > Planctomycetia > Planctomycetales > Planctomycetaceae > SXXK01. Next base: position 7,044 of record CAMAVB010000343.1, on the reverse strand, counting down.
GAATGCCCTTGGCTGCCTGAAGCGACCGAAGTCGGCGGATACCTTCGAGATCGCCGACGAAATCGTCTCGCAACTCTGGTCTGATCTCCGTTTGTGTGATCGTTTTCGGAGTAACGTTGTTGGCATCGCAAGGCAGCATGTCGAATTGTCTCCCGCACTCACCGTGCGGGAAAACATTGAACTGCCGCTGAGTCTTGCTGGTCGCCGTGACGACAAACTCGTCGATGAGTTGCTGAGGAGACTCAGCAACCAATCGACGCAGGATCTGGTCCGGCTCCAGGATCGCGTCGTTCACAAGATGTTTCTGTCGGGCGGTCAGCGTCAGTCGATTGGAATGGCTCGTGCCCTTGTGAATCAGCCGTTGCTGCTGCTGGCCGACGAACCGACCAGCAGTCTCGATATGCAGACCGCCAAGTCAATGCTGGATTTTCTGAACATGCTCCGCGAACGGAACGGCATGACGATCGTCACCGTCACGCATCAGCCTGAGCTGTTCGACAACATGGCCACGCAGTTCGTTGAACTCACCTGTCCCCGACCGGGGTTGGGCGTGATTGATCGCAGCCTGTCCGGTTCACACCACGATGTTCTCCTGTCCCGCGTTCATTCTACTTAACACTTTACCTGAGGAGGTTCTGTCATGATTCAGTTTTTTGCATCCCTATTGTTGAAGCCTGCTCTGTTATGGATGAATCGCACGGCGTTTGCTTTCAAGGAAACGTTCCGGATTCGCGGCCCGCTGGTGCTGGCCGTGAATCTTGTGTGCGGCATCACGTTGTCATTGCTGCTGCTGCTGGGACTTGTCAACGGGATCATCCGGCAACAGGAACGCGACGTCGAAAAGAGTCCGTCAGCGGTGGAAGTCACGATTGCCGCTTCTCGTACAAGTCAGTCGCTGTCACCGGCCATGATTCGTGATCTGGAGTCACGACCCGGCATCGAGCGGGTCATCGAAGACATCACCAAGGTCGTGGACTTGAAGGGTACGTTGGAACGAACGGGCGTCACCGTCCGCTGTACCAAGCCGGGTGATCCCCTACTCAAATTCTGCCATGCGGATGTCTTGCAGCCCGGTCAGAAGGCAATCGTCATCAATACGGCTCTGGCTGATGCACTTGGTGTGAAGTATCGAACCGAGAACAACCGGTGCTGCCTGGAACGACGGCAGCAGGTCGTGATGAGCGTGACTCGGCAGGAAGGCGCGGCAACGGCTCGGGCTACGCTCAAGCTGAACGTGGCGGAAGTCGCAGCGATTGGTGACAAGACACCTCTCGGATTTCTACATCGCGATCTGCTGAACCACATCGAAGACTATCAGATGGGGCGTCGTGTTGAGACGCTGAACTGGCCGGGGTTCGCCCGATCGGCACCGGTCACATACACCGAGTATGTGATGTTTACGAAAGAGCCGACCACCACGCTGGACCTCATGAAACTCAAGGCTAACGGACTGACGACACGACGGCTTGATCCGAACAAGCCGGACGATCAGTCGCTGCGAACGCTGGCCGGTTGCGTCAGGCCGGAGTCATTGAACGTCTATCGCCTGTCGGCTGAGAGTTCAGGTTCGTCCGGGCCGAAGCTGCTGACGCGACGACCAGAAGAGATCGAATCCGTAACCGACGTTGATGACATTGTCATCGGCTGGTCTTCGCCGCTGGAAATTCGGGGGCCGCACGCCACGCTGATTGGTCTGACCGTGAACAAGCGATGGCTGAAGACGTTCTTTGTCGATCCGGTACTCCCCTTCACGAGTGACAAGAACGAACTTGTGATGAAGCCGTTCGATGGTTCGATGGCCCCAGCGAGTCATTGGGACTTGCCGCTGAAGGGATCGACTCTGACGTTGAGTGTTATGCCGACAAGTTCGCCGGTCCATCAGGCTTCTGTCAGCTTGCCGAGCATCGCAACAGCACCGACCGTGGCACCATCGACTCCGCCGCTGGCTTGGATAATCAAGAAATGTCAACAGACCGCTCCGCAGATCTTTGGTACTCCGGGAAGCGGCTCGACTGATCCGGCTGTCTCCACAACACCGGCATCGACAGTGACGGCACTCAAGCCGGTCTGGCCGACGCCGTCGTTCAAGGCCGTCGTTCCGGCGGCGTTGTTGTCGCATCTTCACGCTGTTGAACGCGGAACGGTGGAGTTTGATCCGTCGTCGAGCATGTTCGTCGAAGCGGCTCGCGCGAACGCATACTTCCAGGCGCGCGTGATTGCCACAGACATCCACGCCGTCCCGGCGGTTGATGACCTGCTGACTAAAGAAGGCTTCGCAACGCAGAGTCAACGGATTCGTGTTCAGGAATTGCAGGGCTATGCCCGCACACTGCGGTTGCTGGTCTATGTGGTCGGAAGCATTCTGGCGTACGCCGGACTGTCGACGCTGATGACAACGTTCTGGCAGGAGACCAATCGCAAGGCCCGGTTCATGGCGGATCTGCGTCTGCTCGGCGCTCGACCGCTCACGATTGTCTACATCGTGCTGGTGCGAGGTCTGATGATCGGAGCCGTGGCGGGCGGGGTCACGATCGCGCTGGCGGGAACGGCTGCACGGCTGCTGACTCGATACGTCGCCGAATGCACGATCGTGCCAGAACACGTCTTCCTTGTGGCACTGGCGGCACTCGTTGCGGCTGGCGTCGGATCGCTGCTGCCTGCGTTGCGAGCGTCACTCATCGAGCCATCCGAAGCCTTACGTGAAGGAGCTAGCCACTGACGACGGACGGACCGCGAATGTCTGCGGCTGAAGGATCTCATCATGAAGACGTTTCTGCATCCGTGCTTCCTTTGTTTCCTGTTGGGTATTCTTGTAGGAGGCTTCACGGTTCGTGAGTTCACGCGGCAACAATCTCCGCTGTCGGCAGTGCCACTGACAGTGGGGACGCCGACGCATCCTTCATTGACAATGCCAGTTTCTGCAACTCCGGTTGCTGTTGCGGCGGCTCCAGTGGTCACGTCAACAGCATTGCCAACGCCGATTACGTCGCCAACGCCGACCGTGTCACTAACGGCGTTCGGCAGTTCCCTGAGGCTGCCGCTGCCAAACGCAGTCGTGCCAAGAGCGCCATCATCACCGACGTCCGCCGTTGAGCCGCAGATCAGTGACTCTGAAATCGTGCTGGGGCCGTGGCGATGGATCAAAGTCCCGCGAGGGTATGTGACAATCGGGTCACCGCCCGATGAACCCGGACGATCACGCGACGAACAACTTCGGAGCGTCTCGCTCGTCGAACCGTACTATCTGCTGACCACCGAAGTTCCACATTCGCTGGTGACATTTGCCGAAGCGGGCGGCATTCCGGGCAGTGACAATCGTCCCGCCGCCAACCTGACGTTCGACGAAGCGGTCAATACGTGTCGAACGCTCAGTCGGCTATTTCCGCAACTTCACTTTCGACTGCCGAGCGATGTGGAATGGGAAGCGGCGGCACGCCGATTCAGCTTCGGACCGCTGCCGATTCCAGAACGTGACGACGACGCATGGACGACGGCCTTCACGAAATTTCATGCGGGCGATCAGGATTTTCTCAACCGCTTCGTCCGACGCTATGCGTGCTTCGGTCAGTCGGTTCCTCAGCCCTGCGGTCAGTTGCTGCCGAATGGTTTGGGACTCCACGACATGGGCGGCAATCTCTGGGAATGGTGCGAAAGTTCATCCGGATCGTCACTCAGTTTGCGACCGATCTGCGGTGGAGCGTTTTCCTCGACAATCGTCTGGGGATGCCGAGCCGCATCGAAAAGTCTTGAAAATCGTTCGACCCGAAAGCCATCTATCGGATTCCGTATCCTTGCTGAATTAAAGTGAGCCCCGATCATGTGGACCATCGCGACTCTGAGAGATTATCCGTCACTGCAAAGCATCGTTGCTTTGGTGTACGACGCTGAAGCCACTGTGCAGAGCGCAGCGATGACGCTCCAGCAGCTTTGTTCGACGGGTGAACTCCTGCCGCTGGCCGCGATCGCGTGGATGCTGCGATCAGCGGGCAACGGCTGGTCGAACGGGCAGGAACGCCTGCAGACTATCGGCTGCCTTCTTGGACTGATCGTGTCGATTGTGTTTGTCGGCAGCGTGTTCCGACAGCAGGAGTTCATTGATGCCGCCTTCGTTCTGGAGACTCTGCTGCGCGGCCTGATGGTGTACTTCACGGCTCAGGGCACCATGCTCCTGTTGTTGTGCGTATGCTCGCAGGTTGCATCGGCACTTCTGTTTCCGCCCGTCCGATTCGTCCGCAACACTCTTCGCGAACTCTTGAATTCGATTCGCCGTGTGCGTCGCGAAGTCAACCAGATCGCCAGGTCGAAGCAAGCGCATCGCTCCGTCACCGATCCGGTCGCCGACGAACGCGCTCGACAACAAGCCGCCGAGCGGCTTCGCGAAAATGCAGTCGTTCAGGCCCAACGGGAAGCCGCGAGACTCCAGCGTGAAGAGGCAATTCTTCGCTCTGAGTTGTTCTACGAGCGCCATTCCCGCCAGTTAGCCGGTTCGTTTGATCGGGGGCGGTTCGAGCAGTTTGTGGAGCGGTATATGAGTGATGGGACGGCTCCGGAACTCGTTGAACAGCGGGAGCAGTTACTCAAGGAAATGATTGTCGATTCCCTCGGCAAGAGTCCGGCTCTGAAGTTTGCTTCGATGACAGAACTCGCGGCGTTCTTCGCGGCTCGGCGGAAGGAGATCGAAGAACTGCCGCACGATGAAGACGCAAAAGATGCCTATCGGATTCAACTCAACAAACAGGAAGACGAGGCGCTGCGAAAACTGCTCAAGCCGTAGTGAATTTGATTACTTGTGGCTCGCAGAGTTGCGAGTCGAGTGGTGTTGCTGTTTTTCTCACAACGAAAGGTTGGTCTGGTCATGACATACATCCTTCTTGGACTGGTGATGACACACATCATTCTTGGAAAAGAAGTCGGCAACGGCCGCGAGGTTGGGTTCGATTCGGACGGTCTTGCCAGGCATCTGCATTTGATAGGAGCGACCGGCTCCGGGAAAACCACTGCTCTGTTAACGATCCTGCGTCAGATTCTGACGGCCACACACGAGAAGGCGTGCATTTTCGTGATTGATCCGATGGGAAATCTGTCACGGGATTTGCTTCGATGGATGGCAAACACGCGGTATTGCCCTTCGGGTGTTCGACGGAGGCTGCTCTACATTGAGGCGGCTCGCGAGAACATCGTGATGCCGTTCAATCCGCTGATCCATGAATCGGCCGCACACGAATACTATCAGGTCGAGCGAGCGATCAGTCTGGTGCTTCGCGCATGGGAGAGTCAGGAGTTGTCGGCAATGCCACGTCTTCGAAAATGGTGCTTCGCAGCATTCCTTTCGGTCGCACGAATGCGGCTGCCGATTGCTGTTTGCGAATACCTGCTGCAGCCGGGTTGTCCGGAACATGATGCTCTTATCGGCAAGCTGCCGCCGGATATCAGGTACGAATGGCAGGAAATCCTGCGTGCCAAAGGCAGCGAAGCGATTCGTATTCTGGAGTCTACTCGCAACCGCCTTGATCCGTTCTTTCGCAGTGTGATTCTGAAACGCATGTTCGGATCGCGAACGAGCAACTTCGATGTCGAGCGATTTATTCGCGAGCGGCGCATCGTGATTCTGAATCTCGAAAGTGCCCGACGACTTCCGGAGCATCTTGCGGGGGCAATCGGCGGACTGGCTCTGAACGAAGTCTTTCAGGCTGCAATGCGGATGAACCGGGCAGACGTGCAGCCGACATATTTGATCCTGGATGAATTCCAGACGTTCATATCACCTGACGTATATGCGGCAATCCCAACCGTCAGGCAGCAGGGACTGCGGCTTGTGCTTAGCCACCAGAGCTTCAGTCAGCTTGAGCAGGGCGACATTGATCTGACTGGCCTTATCTGGCAGCCGAGAAACCGAATTGCGTTCGCGTGTGACTCGGATGACGCGGACACGCTGGCTCATGAGTTCGCGACGCACACATTTGACCCGATGCGGATCAAGCATCAGTTGATGTCGCATCGACAGCGGATCGCGGGTTATCGCAAGGAGCTGCTGCAAACGTGGGCAACGACATTATCGACGGGCCGCAAGAAAGAGACTTCCCGCAGCAACAATCAAAGCGAGCAACAGTCTGAATCCCGCGAGTACGACGACATCAACCGTCCGACACGAACTCGCGGACTGGGAAAAACGTCGTCTCGCGGCGACAGCGAAGGCACGAATGAAGGGGAGTCAACGTCGTCCGGGAAGCATGTGGTCAACGTGCCGATCCATGAAGACGTTGAAGAACTGTCGAGCGTGACATTCAAATCGTTCGACGAAGAACGCATCGAATGGGGACGGCGAATCCGCACACAATCGACCGGTCAGGCCGTCGCTAAATTCTACAACGATCCCAAGCTGTACGACGTGGCGATCGACGAAGACCCGATTCCCGACTCTCGCCGATTGCAGGAAGCGATGGAAGAACTGATTCAGAAGAACTTCGAATCGGACGTGTTCGTTTCGGCCGCTCGACTTGATATTGAGGCGGAAGAAATCCGGCTGTCACTGTTTCAGTCATCACCCATCACTGTGCCGGGACCAGCGGGACAGCTTCGATTGCCCGCCGGGCCGACCAAAAACAACGCCGGGGGTCACGCCGATCGGAGTGGTCTGGAGTAAATGCGATGCCGGATCTCTTCCATCAGACTTTCAACGGTGCGTTCGCCGCGTGCGGAGATCGCTTCGAGTCCGCCCCGCAGTTCTTCGCGAAAATCGGGCGGCACGCCGATGGCTTCCTGGTACAAATCAAAGTAACGATACCGCAGTCGTTTTCGTTCCGCATCGGTGAGGTCTGTTCGCGTCGGAAACGATTCCAGTTTTTCGATCAGGAATTCATGACGTTTTATCTGGTTGAGTTTGACGCGCGCATCGAGTCGCGCCGTGTGCCGGTCGAGCGGATCGGTGAGTTGGTCAGAATCGTCCCGGTGAAGGGCACCGAACGGGGTGATGAAAAAAGTTTGACAGAGGTATTGACTTTTGGCCAGGGGAAATTACAGTTGTGCGATCCACTCTTGCTCACA
>CAMAVB010000342.1 GCA_945861465.1 Candidatus Kuenenia stuttgartensis | reverse complement strand
TTAGGCGAGCGGCAGAAATGAATTTACCGGTACGACGGACTTCCAGTCCGTCGCATGGTGCTACTCGACGGACTGGAAGTCCGTCGTACAAATTGCGGATGGTAAGTTCTATCCTGCCGCTCGCCTTAATGATGATGTCTTGGTTTCAGCGCGGAATTGTAGACTTCGTCGGCGATGGCAATTCCCGCGTCGATTCCTGCGGAAGCATCATATGCCCAATGGATCCCAAGATAGATCCGGCTGATGGCATTTTCGAGGATTGCCTCATCCAGACTGTGATAGGTTCGCGTGACCACGGGACGAATATTTCCGTCGCTTCCTCGATTGATTCCATTGTATTCGTCCGAGGTAAATCTGAACTTAATATTCGACCTGCCATAAAAACGGGACGTAACCGAAAATGCTGCTGCGCCAAAAGTCGCGTGACCCGACCCGTAGGCCGGAAATGGCGGTGTGAAATTCACTCCGTCGCCGCCACCATTGGTGGCCGGAGCCCCCAGCGGAAGCCAATTGGAATCGCCCGTTGTGAATTCGTTCGTGTCGTTGTCTCCGTTCCGAATTCCGACGACGGGACGCCAGAGTTGATAATGATACTTGGTGTACCAACATTGAATTCCGGCATCTGCCATCGCGAGATTGACCAGCGCAAACAGGCGTGCGTTGCTTTTAACGGTATTCCATCGTTGAATTGCAATTGTGCGCACAATCTGATTGTAAAGTCGTGGCGGTTTTCCTAATCCGGGAGTTCCGTCGTAGGCCCAGAAGATCCCTGTTTCAGTCTGGTGACTGGTTCGCAATGTCGGGTACTGAATTCCGTCACCGCCGTAATCCAGCAGTTGCTGATAACCAGCAGCATATTCAGGCGAATTCAGGGGTGGTGGCGGCGGAGACAAGTGCGAATGCACATCCGTAATCACAAAAGGGTCTACAACGCCCCAATGCGGAGCGTGAAACCCCTGATCCGGATGCAACGGGTCGGGCTGATGATAACCAGGCAAATTGACGGGCGTATAAGGCAGATCCAAATTCGAGTTATCATCGCTGCGCTTGGCAAGTATCGCCGCAGCCACTCGGCGACCAAGATCAATCCCACTGGATCGGGCTTTGCCAGCCTTGACCTTTGCCATCGCAGCCGAATACGCCGACGTGAAACGACCTGCCTGTTGCGGAAAGAGGGCCATCAATGTATCCCGGGCTGCCGTTGATACCGCAGCTGTCTCATCAGCTGCGTTGTAGCCAGTCAATTCTGTGAGGTAAGGCTCGTAGTGATGCGAAATTGAATTCAAGGCATCAAACATCGCCACCGAAACGATTGCAAACGCGCGCGACGTGCGCGTTGGTCCCCCCTGATCCTGAAGCACCAGACGGCAGTCACTCGCATTGGCGTCCAGCATCACTTGATTCCAATCAAGGATAATGTCTCTGTGTACAACCCTCGATGACTGAGCATGCGTTAGGTATGCACTGAAGTTCAGCACAACAAGACAAATGCACAGCCGGTAGATTCGAACCATCATAAAAAACTCCCGCAGTATTGCTTTCTTGGCGAGCTTGCTTGAAAAGGCGCCTTTTTCTGTTGTGTCCACACTTGAACGTACTACTAACCTGTTGAATTTGCGCACGGCGAAGAAATTCTCTCGCGGCGGACCGATCGTCACCTCAATCGCATTTTTGACCACGGATGTCACGGATCTGCACGGATGAATCGCAGTGTGTTTATCTGTGAAATCCGTACTACTAACGTCTCAAATCTTCGCACGCCGCGCAAATTTGCGCAAGCGAAGTAACCGGGAACACTAATCTGCGCTAATCTCCACTCATCGTGAAAACAGATGCGATTAGCGCAGATCAGTGTTCTGACGGTCCTCCGTTTTTGGGTTGCGGGCGAAGCCCGCGCTGGGAAATCCGTGGTTAAGAACTCTTTCATTATCATCTTTGAGTTGCGGGCGAAGCCCGCGCCAAGTAATTGAGGGAGATAGTGATATATGGGATATACCGATTGCAACAAGAATATCGGTCGGGTTCCAGGATCGTCACGATTACAGTAGCTTGGACATTCATGTCCGAGATACTGGCATAGCACGCTCGCATTGTCAAACGGCTGTCAGACACATTTACTTTTGCTTCGACGGAGTTCCGTGGCCGTGCAACGGACGTGAATGTCGATCCTGCATGCACGACCCTAGAAATCGCTGTCGCTGAGAATGGTCTGGGCCACAACCCCGCTGGCGTTTAAGCGACTTCCTGCGGGGGTGATGATGCTTTTGTAGACCAGCAGATCGATGTCCTCGTTGACAAATTTTGTTGAACCGTCGCAGAACGCGGCACAGACGCCGCCAGGGTGATTGGAACTCGGCCATGGACTGCGGCCTTCATTGCCATCCCGCGCGCCATTGATGACACACCCCGGAAAGTTCGGATCGAGTGGCGGGTCCGCATAGTACGATGGGCCGGCTTGAATCATGCGTTTTATGGGCAGCACGAACGTGCAACTGCGAGCATCGGGATCGCCCCACATCTGCGCCGGACTTTCCAGACCGCCTGCGTGCAGGTTTTCTGTGAACAACAATGTCTGACTTTGACCATCATAGATTTCTTTCAGCGACAGACTTTGATTCCGTTCTGCCGGGAAATTGCCCTGGGAACGATGAATCACTTCTCGCCACATCACGCCGGATCGCCGCGTCAGTTCGTTGTCCTCTCTATCACCAACCGTGCCGTTGCTGTTCCAGTCGATTTTGACGTTGTCAAACTCATGGTAGTTGCCGTTCTGGTTTCCCCAGCCGGTCGTGCGATTCAGTTCAATCACAGAATCGATCCCTGCATAGCCAGCATTCACCACATAACTGAGTGCCCCGGAGCGTTCGTGGGCGCTTTCGTCGTCCGGACATGTCAGAACTTTCATGTTGAACGATTCGATCAGAGTCGCATTAGCCCCGTTGCTGTGTCTCAGATTGAAATCCCATCGGTCGTACAGATCTCGACGATCAATGAATGGCAGGACTTCGACCACCCAGCTCCACAGGGCGGCAGGTTGAGTCGATATTGCGGACGTCGCCACGTCGTCGCCCCAGACTCCGTACGCCGGCAATTGACCGCTCGCACTTCTTGAAGCCGCACCATGCATTCCAAGGCACAGTTGACGAATATGATTGAGGCACTGCGTGCGGCGAGCCGCCTCGCGTGCGGACTGAATGGCGGGCAGAATGAGGGCCATCAGCAACGAGATGATGGAAATGACGACTAGTAGTTCAACCAGCGTGAATGCCGATCGATACGATGCAGCGGAACTGCAATGAAAGTCCACCGTTGAAGTTCGTCTTCGCATGGCTACGCATCCTGGATGACCGCGAATCTTCCATAAAAAAACTACTTCGGGATTATGCCGAACTTACCAGCAAACTTCCAATCTGTTCATTTGAAAACTTGTCAATCCTGCACAAAATCGTTTTCAAGTCAATTAGTCCAATGGATTGGCCAGAAAATGTGCTTCGCGCGGTCTTGCCAGAGATCTACAAAATCACCAGAACACTCAGTCGATAGTCCCAATTCAACCCTCCATCGAACACTGGAGCCTATGCCCCAAAAAATCCAACGTCGCTGTCGATAGCACTGCACAAGATTCGAATTCGAATCTGTCATGGACGTTATTCCAGACCGTCGCTGCCCTCTTAAAACCTCGACGGTGAGTGTCGCTGACCGCTTAGGACCGCTCGAGAAATAACTGTCTCTTTTTATGCCGCTCACCCAACGCCGTTAAGTATTTGATAGTGTCAGATCCAGCGAATAACCCCCTCATCCGGCCTCCGGCCACCTTCTCCCCCTTCCCAGGGGGAGAAGGGACTTCGAGAAACTCGGTGAAAACACGACGATAAATCCTTAACGGCGTTGCCGCTCACCCTGCCCTCTCCCCTTAAAGGGGAGAGGAGGATGCGGTCAATTACTTCTCGAACGGTCCTTATTCTCTTTGCGCAGACAGCAGACAGCTGTTTGACGCCGGAACGAAATCTGCCCAATGTTTCGGTTCAAGCGTGGACGCTGACATCGAAGGCTGGAGCAGGCGATCCACCACGATCACGGAACAGCGGTCGGATTCTGAAAACTGTCGGCCCAGCGTCGGCAGTGAGCGTCCCGCAAGCCATTGACGGGTAGTCACGCCCCAGCCCATGCCGCACAACCGCTGGATGTTGCGCGTAATCCGATCGCGACGGATCACCGGCAGTTCAAGCAGCCCGACGCGCGCCCCTGCGGTCAACGACTCATAAATCATCGACATGCTGTCACACGTGACCCACACGACGCCGCACTGAGCCAACTGCTCCGGCAGCCATTCCGATGAGCACTCCTGTGCTGTCACCAGCGGAACCTCAGGAACCACCATACGCCATTGCCGAATGAAGCTGTCCGGAGTTCGTCCCGATGTCGCTACGGTCCAGCACGCGATGGACTCTTGCACGACTTGACGGACCTGATCTACCACTGCATCGTCGGACCACCGGAAATGTTTAGAGGGCCCGCCAATGAGTAACAGTCCTTTGCCTGAATCATGCTCTGCAGCCGGACGTATGCGATTCAGAGCCCCTTGGGTCCGGACCACATTTTGAGGTTGGAAGATCAGGTTATCGTGCGAGGGGATCAGGCATAAATCGAACAGTGCGGTTGGCAGACTCGGCTTCATGACCACAACCGTTTTTCCACCGAAACATCTTTGAAGCGTGAGCAACGGCAGGTGAGTGGAATGCCCGGCACCAATCAGCAAATCAGGCTCAGGCAGGCTTTTTGCGAAAGACAGTCGTCCCGGAATCAAGCTCCGCAGGCCTTTCAGGCGCTGCGCAATGGAGATATCAACAGCCTGCACAGAAACGCGGCGGGCGATGGCTTCCGTGAGTCCGATCACTTGATTCTCGTGGCCGGATCGGCCATCCCGCAGACGCCAGATTACCGCAGACGCAGGCCTGCTTTCGGCTGATCGGATCATCGTGTACCCGAGCTTTCTGCAATCCTGTTTCAGGCGGCATCTCGCATTCGCAGTTGAGACTGGTTCAAAGCACGATAGGCGGCACACGATTCCATCAGTTCATTGTGACTGCCTGTCGCCAGAATTTTCCCCTGATCCATGACGACGATACGTGTCACGAGATCAAGGAAAGTTCGATTGAGTACATGGCTGATAATGAAGACCGTCCGATTCTTTGCAAATTCCTTGAGGACCGAGTGAATCACTTCTTCACTCTGCGAATCGACGGCTGATGTGGCTTCATCCAGAATCAGGATCGTTGGATCTCGCAAAATTGCGCGCGCCAGGGCGATTCGCTGACGTTGTCCACCGGAGAGTTTGCCGCCTTTATCGCCGACAATTGTTTCGAAGCCATCCGGCAACTGGTTGATGAAGCCGGCAGCCTGAGCCTGGACGGCAGCTTCCAGCACCATCTCACGGGTCGCGGCGGAGTTTCCATAACGGATATTTTCGTAGATCGAATCATTGAACAGCAATGTTTCCTGAGTCACAAACCCGATTTGACTTCGCAGGTCGCGAGTCCGAAGTTCTCGAATATCCACGCCGTCGATTAGGACGCGACCTTCTCCGGGGTCCATGAATCTCGGCAGCAGGCTGAGGAGTGTCGATTTTCCCGATCCATTTCCTCCGACGACGGCGACGACTTCACCGAACCGGACCTCCAGCGAGACGCCTTTCAGCGCCAGCGGTCGCTGGTTACCTTCCGCTTCCGTACCTTCGTAACGGAATGAGACATCCTGCATGGAAATTATCGAGGAATGCCTGATCATCATGCGGGGAGACTTTGGTTCAGGCACGATGGACGCCTCGTCGATCAGGTCGAAAACACGCTCACTGCCCGCCATGCCCCGTTTGACTTGTTCAAAGATGCCCGAGAGTTTTCGGACAGGATCCATCGTCCCGGCCAGCAACGCATACAGCGTCGCAAGTTCGGCGATCCCCATCGGCTCAGCGGCCAACTTGATTCCAAGGATCGAATCAGTATTCCGCAGAACCAGATAGGCCCCCGGTGCAAGCGCGGCAAAGACGGCAAGCACTCCCATGATCTCAGTGATCGGGCGAACCAGGGCACCCAGACGCACGATTTTCATTGAGCCCGTGTAATAGTCTCGATTGGCTTTCAGAAACTGCTTGCGGTGTTTTCGAAAGCCGGAAAATGCGATCACAATTCTCGCCGAGCCAAACGTTTCCGAGATGCATTCATAAATTCGCGCCATGCTCTCCATCGTGCGGTGAGAGGCACGTCGCAGGCGTTTTCCAAATAGGTTGAAGATGAGACCCATCATAGGCACAACGGTAATCGCCACGAGCGTCAGCCGCCAGTTCACATAGAACGCCATGGCCGTGCAGGCACCGGCCTTCAGCGGCTCGCGAATAAGAGTGACTCCAAAGACACGAATTGCCGATGTCATTTGCTCAATGTCGTTGGTCATCCGCGACATCAGTGACGCGGTTCCGATTCGATGGAGTGACTGATAGTCAAGTCGCAGAGCAGATCGGAAGCAATCCTGGCGGATGGAGTTGACGGTCAGCTGCACGACGCTGCCCACCAGCATTTCCTGAAAGTAGGTGAACAGACCTTTCAGGAAGGTCGCGGCCAGAAGTACGCCGAGAATCATGGCCATCGTGTCAAATTTGTCACGCGGCACGTATGGCAGCAGTGACCGGCGCACCTTCGTCAGCAACAGCAGGCTTCGCGACTTTTCGCTGACGCGGTACTGAATCTGAGCACGCGACTTCACCTGATCCGGAGGAATTTCGTCCAGTCGTACCGTGTCTGCACGAATTGAAGCTTCGAGAGTCAGGATTTCACTATCGACGTACCCATGGAGACTGTCGTTCTGAAACAAAACCTTGACGACCGGGAATGCGATCGACAAATTCATTGCCCAAAACAAAGAAACAATGATCGCGCAGACGACCGAAAGCACAAAAACCCTGCGGTATGGCCAGACATACGAACCAATGCGAACGAAATCATGCATCATGCAATCCTTTGCGGTGCCGTTCCTCCAACACCTTGGTTTTCCTTTTAGCCCAGATACCGGGAACCGGTCAAGGTCAATGAAATCTGTGGTCTGGCGATGTCTGAGGACATTCATTCTGCCGTTGACGGATTTCGATAAATGCAGATAGACTCTTCCCAGGAAATGCCAATGGGCTCGTTTAACCGCGTGCCCAGCGGGCCGCGATTGTTCTATTTTGAAATTTCGTATTTGAGATTTGAGATTTGAGATTTGAAATTTGAAATTTGAAATTTGGAGCGCGGGGCATTGCCCTCGCGGATAAACGAATATGCGATGCACAACGGCGGGCGGTCTAATCGGAATGGATTCGCAGTGATGGCCGAAGATGACATGAACCTGATTATGACGGACATGCATCC
>CAMAVB010000341.1 GCA_945861465.1 Candidatus Kuenenia stuttgartensis | reverse complement strand
AGTTCCCGCCGGTGTTCGTAATCAGTGCCGGTCAACGGATCTTGCCCGCAGAGATACGCCCGCCGCACGCATCGATTGATGCAATGCACGACCTGAATCTCGCCCGCCGCCAACACATCCCGCCGATTTGTCCGTGCCATTTGCCTGCCCCCAACAAAACGTGAATCAAAACCTGCCACCGACAACAACCCACATTCCGCAAACTCTACACAATTCTCACTCTACGTGCAATCATCGGCTGGCCCCAAGATCGTTGCGAAACTCGTCGGTGTGGCTCCGATAAATAACGATTCCGGAAAATCGACAGGTAAACGAAAAACGGCAGGAGGTCGTTGCAACGTTCGGAGCACGTTGTACATGGCAACACTCGTTGCGACCCGATTCAACCCCACGATCAAGGCCTTTTATCAGCGACTGCTGGCGAAGGGAAAACTCAAGAAGGTGGCGCTCACAGCTGCGATGAGGAAACTCATCACGATCCTCAACACGATGGTCAGCACAGACCAACTCTGGCGGGAATCAGCGATCAGCTAACGAAAAACGGCGTCCTGATGATGACACACCAGAACGCCGACAGAGCGTCATCGACGCACCGAAACAACTGACTATCCCTCGTGTGGTTGCGTCCCCTCAGAGCCACACTCCGTTTCGCCAGCTGCTTCCAGAATACACTGTCGACAGTTCCGATACAACCCTCCAACCCTTCATCGAACACTGAAACCCATGCCTCAAAAAATCCAACATCACTATCGACACACTGAACAAAATTTGAATTCGAAAATCTTTTTTCGAATCTGTCATTGACGTTATTCAAGACCGTCGCTGACCCTTTATTGCTTCTTCGAGTACCTGTCAATTCGTTCTCGCCGGGTGGGCCGTGCATGCGAGCGGGCTGATGTCGCGGCAGGCGTTGCGGAAGGAGTGCGATGAACTTCTGAAACAGATCGCCGAATGTCGAGTCGGAGATCAACCGGGAAGATTGAAACCTCGTGTGATCAAGCGCCGCCGTCACGGTTACCCGCTGATGCAGAAGCCTCGCAATGTCCTCAGGGCCGAATTGCGTAAACACTGCACATGAAGTAATTTATAATCACGACAGTTCCGTTCGTTCCTGAGACCTTTCGTGTGACGACCATCTTTCGGGCGTCGTGACGAATCCCTTGCAGTGAAGATCCCCGCAAGAAACTGTTTTGGAAAAACCGATGGTGACAGGCACCTTAACACTCCTAAGTATTGCAGATTACCCAGTGTGTCGCGATCGCCCTACGGTTCGGTTGCCCAGCCAAAGTATTTTGAGAATTCGGGAAATTTCGTAACTTTTCCGAATGCGCTTTCGGCTTCGCCGTGAGTCAAATAGGTAGGTGAAGAGTACAGCGCCATGCCAGAACTGTAGCTGTCCATTGTGCGAAAAATGAACCCGAAACGACCGGCCTTGATCACGAACTTGGCCACCCTATCAACAGGCGACTGTGCTGGAATCCGCGTAACTCCCTTATATCAAAGCTTTGCAACCACTGCTGGCTATTGTGCCGCTCAGCAAGTGGGTAGGTTCGTGATCAAGGCCAAACGACCGATGCAAAGGCAGTTCCCCCTGTGTATTCTTTCCAGACTCCCTGTGTTTCAAGCTTCTGGCCTGTAAATCCTGTTTTCTGGCGCATAATTGACGATTACCAGTCTGGAGAGGTGATAATTCTCCGGGACGCCGCCGATGATCCCGTGATAAAAGTTTTATCACCGGCAATTCCTTCGTAAATTATTACTGTTAGGCAACGCGCAACACGTTTCACACATAACTTCTCAATCTGTTTTAGGAGGATCAACATGCACTTGTTTCATAGTTTCGCAGACAGATGTTTTCCAATCGGCATGTGGATAGCTAGATCAATGCCTCGGAGTACTGTTTTTGCAATCGCCATAGCGGCCCTTTATGTTTCGCCTGTTGCTGCTGGTGTGATGACAATCAAAAACGACTCCGGTGCCGCCCGAACGCTCGCCGATCTAACCGGGTTTTCGGGGCTAAAACAGACAGGAATGTCGAAAATTCATTTGAAGAAAGGTGATATTACTGACGATGTTAATATCGCAAATTTTGGGCAAAAAAAATATGCGTTTGATTTTGACGTTAAGAGCCTTACTGTTTCGTGGCTGGATAAAGATGGCAAGGAAGTCGAAACCGACATCGAATCCAACAGTTTCAACTTTACCGCACAACTGTTCGCCTTTTTTCAACGGCCCGATGGCGGCGACTTTGCGGTTGCCTATTCCGATGGCAATGGTTTTCTGCCGACCGTCAATGATTCCTTTGTGATTTCCAACGGTAAGATTCCGGGGATGGGGTTCGACCAAATTACTTTCTATGATGTAGGCCCCGATGGCTTGATCCTGCGTGATGCGTTAGGCAATCCCCTAAGTCCGCTATTAGACGGAGTATCGGTGACAACAGATTTCCAATACAGTCTTTCTTCTGTGCCAGAACCGTCCACTATGACGTTGATGGTCTTTGGTATCGTCAGCCTGTTCGTTGTGTTCCGCAAGCGCCTAAGGACCGGCGCAGAAACTAGTGTCGGAAGTTGTGAAGGAATTATGTAGAGTATAGCGGGCAGTTGTGAAGGAATGGAAATCGTTTTTGGAAGGCAGCCAGGATGGCATTTGTGTTTTCCGGGAAATATACGTCGGACGTGGAAGGTACAGCACGGTCTTTTTATGAGTCCCTGCCCGAGAAAGATCAGCGGCGTTATCTCGCCGTAGAAGCACAGCGAATGGGATTTGGCGGAATGGAATATCTGTCGGTTGGATAAGGGGCAGGGTGCGCCGGGATAAACCGGTTTGGGATAGAGAATGAAAGGATCTTACGAAGAAAATCCAGCCAATTGCTTCGGCCTTCAGCGGAGGGGTGATTTGCAGAGCGGAATTGTCCTAAGCGTCCGTGCAAAGGTAACGCAGGCCAGCTACTGAGCTCCGAAATCACTTTTTTCGTGTGCCGACCTTGTCCTGACAGGGGGATGGCACCACCGCAGCGATCGCAATTGGCGAGATCGGTGCGGACACGGCGGAGTCAACGAACCTGTGCATGCGTGGAAATTCCAAACGCGAGAACCGGGAGGTCCTGTTGGTTTCCGTTTTCAATAGGCGGCAATCGCACCAGACAACGGAAAGGTCAGAAAACACCTCATGTGACAAGTCTGACACGAACGCCGACAGGAATTCAGATGACTTTGGAGTACCCACGAAGTGGCCGCTGCCAGAGTCACCGCTTGCCCTTCACTGCCTGTCAAAGCCGTCAGGGGATTCAAAGTCGGATTGACATTCAGAATCGTTGCCGAAACGACCGCCGTCGCGACACGGCTCAAAGTGTCAGTGACCGTGATCGTCACCGAGTACAATCCATCCTGCTTCCAGGCATGCGGCAATGAAATGGTTCCGGTCCCGCCCGTCAGATTCACCGCCGTCGTGGATGTGGTGCCATCACCCCAGTTCACGGTGGCAGCGTGCGGACCGGAACTGCCGGGATCGCTGATCGCGACCACCAGCGTCATTGACTGGCCTTCCGAACCCGAGAGACTATTCGCGGACGAAATCTCGGGACCGTTTGAGTCTACCGTGAATCCGAAGATCTGGTTCACGCCGTTGTTCAGACGATTGCCGTTCAGGTCGACAATGGCCGTCACAGGATCCGCACCTTGAGCCGTGAGCCGATAAATTCCGTCCGCGATGAACGACTGCGGCATCGTCAGCGTCGCTCGACGCGTTGCGGCGTCGTAACTGGCCGACTGCACTGGAATCTGTATGTCATCGGATGTTCCGGGAGCACCGTCCGGCCCGTCCTCGGTGAGACGCCACGGGGCCAGCGTCGCCACGGAGCTCGCGCGCATGGATTCCGAGAATTCCACAACGATCGTATTGCCGACGCCTGTATTCACGGCATTCGCGACAGGACTGATCAGGCTGGCCTGCGGCGATGTGTGATCGACCGTGAGCGGCGAAACCACAACATCGGAGCCATACAACCCGACCGCGATATCATCTTCGCCGCTTCTCAGGAGCGCTGTTGCAATCACGCTGACGGGCTGAGTCCCGAACGCCGCGAGCGACACATCGGTGCGTGTGAATCCGCCAGCGGTTGTCGCGGTACACACGAGAAGTGTGTGGGCTGCGCGATCGGTGATCAACACATCCCTCAGGCCATCACCATTGATATCGCCGGAATCAACTCCCATCGCGTGCCGAAACGTACCAGGCAGCGTGACCACAGTAAACGTGTCATCGGTCATCCGTTCCGGTGTGATCACGACGTTGTCCAGCACCACAGTGGATGACGTGCCCGGCGGATTTCCGATCAGATCAAAAATTAGCGTCGCGAGCGAGCCCGCAATCAGCCCTGAAATATCGACCGTGACCGTCGTGCCGTTGAAGGTGACGCCGCTGGCCAGCGTCGTTTGTCCGTTGGCATTGACATTATAGAAGGACGTGGCTTCCGGCCGATGCGTCGCCACCAGGGAATTGCCCGCGCTGTTGAGCAATGCTGCCATCGCCCGCGAAAAACGTGATCGTCCCATCACTGTGCGCGACTGCCAGATCCGGAGCCGTGGCACCCACAAACTGTCCAGTCACCACCGCAACAGGTTCCACACCTCCAGACGCATACCGAGTCGGTGTTCCAAATGCGCCGCTGCTGAGGCCTCGATAAACCAACAGCTCATTTGTGCCGGGCACGACGACAGCGAGGTCTGTTGACAGATCCTGATCGAACAAACCAAACGTCAGTCCCACCGGCAGTCCATCGCTGCGCGCCAACATTCCGGGCAATGCCGGAGTCAGCGTTTGAGTCAGCGAAAACTCGCCCGCCCCATTGCTGACCGCGATTGTAATCTGGTCGGCTGACTGAATCGCCAGATCGGCAAACGGATCCGCGTTGATGCGTCCCGCCGCCAGACCGACGCCGCTGGTCAGGCCGAGTCCCATCGATTGAATCGACGACCACGCACCATCGCCACGATTCAGCGCCACGGTGAGATCACCGGTCGCCGACAGCGTGACGAGATCGTAGCTTGCATCGGCATCAAATCGCTCGGACACCTGAGCCATCGGTCCGCCGGGCACCGGGAACGGCTGATCGACATCAATCGTCAGCAGCACTCTCGCTTCGAGACCTTCGATCGGCGTGGCCACCCTGTCAGTCAGTCGTTGACTGCGCCGATGACTCCCACGGAATCCTGGTGGCAGAGTCAATCGGCGAAGGAGATTGAGCCAGCTGTGCAGCAGCATGGGATCAGCCCTTGTGTCAGGGAGTAAATCGATAGACGGGAAAAGGACGATATGAAACGGATTTCAACTCGTCAAACGAGTCCGTAGGGCGGCAAATCCGAAATTCGAAATCCGAAAGAACAACGGTCGAAAAGATGCGCGCAAAAAGGGGGAGGAGGACAGGTTCTTGCCGCGAGAGAACGCAAAGAGCACAAAGAAAACCCTGGAAATGGAAAGTGACTGGCTACGCGTGACAGGCGTTTTTGCGTCCAGCCGCAGTGCGCCATCGATACCACGTGTACCACATATCAGCGGCACGATCGGCTTGCTTTCTAACGTAGCCTTCACGCTCTGCGTGAAGTAAGCCGATCAAGGAATCAGGCGAGAGTATGCTCAAAGTCGTCAATCCGACAGGACACCATCATTTTGAAAATCTGCTGCATGATCGGCGTCCTGGCAAGCGCTCCACGTTGACGGCTCGCTCCGCTGTCTTCACGCGGAGCGCTGAAGTAAGCCGATCAAGGAATCAGGCGAGAGTATGCTGAAAGTCGTCAATCCGACAGGACACCATCATTTTGAAAATCTGCTGCACGATCGGCGTCCTGGCAAGCGCTCCATGTTGAATCCTCGCTCCGCTGTCTTCACGCGGAGCGCTGAAGTAAGCCGATCAAGGAATCAGGCGAGAGTATGCTGAAAGTCGTCAATCCGACAGGACACCATCATTTTGAAAATCTGCTGCACGATCGGCGTCCTGGCAAGCGCTCCACGTTGACGGCTCGCTCCGCTGTCTTCACGCGGAGCGATGAAGGCTACTTTGAATTCAATCACTTCATCGAAGGCTGTCGCCAGAGAATTCCAAAGCGATGTCAAGCCATCGCACTCCAGATGTTGTCGATCAATAGCCGGCCGGTTGGCCGTGTTTTCTGGGGTCGCTGCCGCCGGTGAGTTGATTGATCTGCAGGGCCGCGCCTTGAGTCGCGGCGAGGGATGATGCACGCTGTGTGATGTGGCCTCTGGCTTGCAGTGGTGCGGAAACTGTCTGGAAAAGTTCTGGTTCCAGCAGCAGTTCATCAGGTGACCACTGATGATGAAATCGCGGAGCGGTCACGGCCTGATCGACGGGCATCCCGAACACCGTGTGATTGAGAAGACTCTGCAGCGTCGCCGTGATGATTCGCGGACCGCCGGATGCGCCACAGACGTAGGTCGCTTTGCCGTCTTCGATGATGATTGTCGGCGTCATGCTGCTGAGCGGTCTCTTGCCCGGAGCAATCGCGTTGGCTTCGCCCTGAATCAGGCCGAATGCGTTGGCCTTGCCGGGATTGGCGGCGAAGTCGTCCATTTGATTGTTGAGCAGAATGCCGAATCTTGGCACGACCACAAAACTGCCGAAAGTCAGATTGATCGTTTCCGTGCAGGCGACTGCATTGCCTTCCGCGTCTATGACGGAAAAATGACTCGTACCAGCGTCGTCGTTTGCAAAGAAGCGACCGTAGTCCTGCATCGGCCGCGTCTTCTGCGGGTCAATGTGAGCCGCGATCTGCGCGGCATATTCTGCGCTCAGCAGTTTCGAGACCGGGACTTCGACGAAGTCGGTATCACCCAGAAACTCCGCACGATCCGCGAAGGCGTGCTTGAGAGACTCGGTGACGACGTGGATATAGTCTGCGGAATTGTGTCCAAGCGACTGCAGCGATACCTGCTGAGCCTTTTCCCATGCCGCAAGCGACTGCAACGTCTGAAGCAACGCAATTCCACCGCTGGAGGGTGGAGGCATGGTGATTAATCGTTGCCCGTGAAAGCTGGCTTCCAACACGTCGCGTTCCGTTGGTACATAATTCTGCAGGTCCGACAGTTGCATCTTTCCGGATTCACTGACGACTGTGTTGCAGATTTCCGCAGCAACGTGACGCGCATAGAAGCCGTCAGCTCCGTAAAGCGCGATGCGTTCCAGGACGTCCAACTGCGGCGAATGAAATCGATCCCCGATTTTCCATTTCACTCCGCCATTCAGATACCCTTTCACCAGCGGGGCGAAGCGAGAATCGTAGCCCTTGTGAGTGCGAATTTTCTGCAGGGTCGAGGCCTGCACTTCGATATCGTGCGCATCGATTTCAACACCATTGCGACACAAGTCAATCGCAGGCTGAACCAGTTGCGCAATCGGAAGCGTGCCGTATTTTTCTGCGGCATA
>CAMAVB010000340.1 GCA_945861465.1 Candidatus Kuenenia stuttgartensis | reverse complement strand
CGCTGGTTTGAAGCCACGGGAAAACAAAAAGCCATAGAAGCGCTTGATCAGCTCGCGGACCTGTTGCCATCGAAGGCGCAGCGTGTCACTGACGCCGATGTCGCTGAAATCGCATGTGTTGACATCGTGGCGGGCGATCGATTGCAGATCCGGGCAGGTGAGCGATTCCCGACCGATGCAATTCTGATAGACGGCGAGACGACTGTGGACGAGCAGGTTTTCACGGGTGAAAGTACGCCGTTGGCACGCATCCCCGGAGACAGGATTCTGGGCGGGACAGTGAATCTGGATGGCCACGTCGTGGTCAAAGCAACGGCGGCGTTTCGAGAAGGCTCATTTGGGCGACTGCTCCAGCTTCTGCGGGAAGCGAAGTTGTCGCGCGGGCACTATCAACGGCTGGCTGATCGAGCTTCCGCCTGGTTCTTTCCGTTGATCACCGGCATCGCGTTGCTGACGCTGGTCGTGCATTGGCAGCGTGGTCCGGGAGAGGCAGTTCAGTCCTGTTTGAGTGTCCTGCTGATTGCCTGTCCTTGTGCGTTGGGTTTGGCGACGCCGCTCGCCGTCTGGACTGCGCTCAGCATGGCGGTGAAGCATCAGGTCCTGTTTCGCAGCGGCGATGCGATCGAACGGCTGGCGACCGTGAAGGCCGTTTGTTTTGACAAAACGGGGACGCTGACGACAGGCACGCCGCACGTGCGGCATCTGTATTCGCTCGATGACGATAACACCGACGACGTGCTGCGACTTTGTGCGGCATTGGCGAGAACGTCGTCGCATCCGTTTTCGCAGGCCGTGGTGAGATTCGCTGCAGCGCGCGATGCCCAGTGTCCGGAGCCGGTCCTGAATCACGTACGTTCGGTGCCCGGAGGTGGCGTGGAAGGAACGCTGACCGACGGAACTCGCCTGCGGCTGGGGAGTCTGGAATTCGTTTCACGCGATGCGCGGATTGAACCTCGCCTTAGACTGAGAATCTCACATGCACTATCCGCCGCCGACCATGATGCGGCGTCGGTGGTTGCCGTGTCTGTCGCCGATCGTCCGGTGATCCTGTTCCTGCTGACGGAAAAAATGCGACCTGAAGTCACAGCGACGGTCAAGGCCATGATCGATTCCGGCTTGCAACTGCTGGTGCTGACCGGCGATCGATCTGCCAAGGCCGAGCAGTTGCGTCGCGACCTGCTGGATTGTCACGAAATCGGTTGCCAGTGCAGCACGGAATGCACTTCAACTCGTGCGGTCGAACACAATGATCCTCTGAGCAGCAGGCATCCACGTCGCCACACACCCGTGACTGCATCAGGATTATCCATCGAATGCGACCTGCGTCCGGAGCAAAAAGTC
Source organism: Candidatus Kuenenia stuttgartensis (assembly GCA_945861465.1). Classification (GTDB taxonomy): domain Bacteria; phylum Planctomycetota; class Planctomycetia; order Planctomycetales; family Planctomycetaceae; genus SXXK01. The sequence continues at coordinate 6,105 of CAMAVB010000340.1, read as the reverse complement.
GCAAAGGTGCTGCAGATTCGGGAACAATATGGCGCAGTGGCGATGGTTGGCGACGGGATTAACGACGCTCCGGCGCTTGCCGCAAGCGATGTGGGCATCGCTATGGGTTGCGGTGCCGATGTGTCGCGGGATTCGGCCCAGGTTTGTCTGCTGAGCAACGACGTCAGCCGGATTCCGTGGGCGATTCATCTGGCTCAAAGAACGCGGTCGGTGATTCGACAGAATTTGTTCTGGGCGTTTGGTTACAATTTTGTCGGGGTGATCGTAGCTGCGTGCGGTATACTGAATCCGGCGGTGGCGGCCGGTCTGATGATCGTGAGCAGCCTGCTGGTGATTTCCAATTCGCTGCGGCTGACGCGGGAGACGACGACATGATCGTCTCCATTGCAGAGTTCACACTCATTTTCGTGAGCGGCGTGCTCGGGTCAGCGCATTGCATCGGCATGTGCGGCGGCATTGCGGCAACGATGAGTCTGGGGACTCGATCGATCACAGAGGCTCTGCTGCGACAGGGTTTCTGGAGTCTGGGGCGAACGTTGACGTACATGTTTCTTGGGATCATGGTGGCTTCGATCGGTGCAAAATTTCTGAAGTCGCAGGGTCATGCCATCTGGCTGCAGGCCATGTTCGCGATCGTGGCCGGCGTGTTGTTGATCATTCAGGGACTGCACGCCGCGGGATGGTTGTCGTGGCGAGTTCGCCGCCGATCCGGAATACCCTGCGTGACGCGCACCGTCTTCAGTCAGTTCTTCAGGGGCGGCTCATCTACAGGAGTCTTTATTGCTGGACTCCTGACGGGATTTTTGCCGTGTGGGCTTGTCTACAGTTTTCTCGCGTTGGCGGCAAGTTCCGGAAGTGTCGCGAAAGGCGTCCTGATTATGATGTGTTTTGGACTTGGGACAATTCCTGTTATGCTGGTGACCGGGGCTGGCTTGTCATTGGCTACGATCGGCATCCGCAGGAAGCTGATCCAGGTCGCGGCGGTCAGTGTTGTCGTGACAGGCCTGATGACGGCGGCTCGCGGCATCGTGTTTGCTGCGAATGGGAAAAATTCAGATAGTGTTCAAAGCTGTCCCGTCTGTCCGGCGGGCAGTACAGAGACGATACGGCATGCGGTTGGAAGTGAAATTAACCCGAAGCGTCAGTGAAGGCGGTAGTTCCCGGTCCCGCGCTGATCTGGCATCACCACAGACCGGGATCCATACAGAAGGGGAATCGACGAAGGGTCTAAGAATTTCTCGCACATTGATCAATTTCTGGCTGGATACGATCCTGATGCTCACATTTGTGGCATTGTCGGTTACAGCTGTCATAGTTCAGTTTGTGTTTCCACCGGGAGTTGCCGCCAAAGGCTGGATGCTGTGGGGAATGAATTACGGGCAATGGTGCAGTCTGCAGTTTGCCATGCTGTGTGTCCTTGGTTTCGGAGTCGTCGTACATGTCATGCTGCATTGGACATGGGTGTGTGGAGTCGTTGTCCGAAAGTTGCTGCATCGCACAGAACTTCCGGATGACGGAATTCAAACGGTGTACGGGGTCGGACTGTTGATCACGCTGCTGATGGCAGCAGCCACGGTAATTGGTTTTGCGATGTTGACAATTCAAATGCCACGTCAATAGGAGAATGCTGATGATAAAATTGGATCGAATTCTTGTCCCGACCGACTTCAGTGACTTCAGCCGTCCTGCGCTGCAGTACGGATGTGCCATCGCGGCTCGCTTTAACGCGGAACTGCACTTACTGCATATCGTGCCCGATCCCGCCATGCTGGTCCCTGAGGCGGCAGCCTTCTCGGTCGAGACGATGCAGGCTCAATCGGAATCGCTGGTGAGGGAAGCTGAGGCCATGCTGCAGAAGTTGCCACCAGACGGATGGGAAGATGGTAAGCCAATTGTGCGGGAAGTACGTGTCGGAGCGGCGTTCATGGAGATCATCGACTACGCTCGCGACATCTCCATCGACCTGATCGTGATCGGAACACACGGTCGTTCCGGTCTGATGCACATCCTGATGGGCAGTGTCGCCGAACGCATCGTTCGCAAGGCTCCATGCCCCGTGCTGACAGTGAAACCGGAAGGACATCAGTTTGTGATGCCGTAACCCTGGACTACCCACCATGCAATTCAAAGTGATCGTGGCAATCATTGGCCTGTTATCGAGCGTCGCCTCGTCATCGAGCGCAGCGGATGACGACGCCAAATGGAACCGATTAAAACCGCATTTCGAACCGCCTGCCGAGTTCGCTCAACAATTCGGAAAATATCCGTCCCCGCTTAAGTTTTACGACGACACTCCGGTCAAAGATGCTGCGGACTGGGCTCGGCGTCGGCAGGAGATTCTCGACCGCTGGAACGGACTGCTTGGCAAGTGGCCGGCGGTGATCGAACGCCCTCTTCTGGAACGTCTGGAATCGATTCGGCGAGACAACTTCACGCAGCATCGCATTCGTGTTCAAGTCGCACAAAGGCAGATGCTTGACGGTTACCTGCTTATCCCCGACGGATCGGGGCCGTTTCCCGCAGTCGTTGTACCCTATTATGAGCCCGAGACGAGCATCGGCGCAAAGGGAGAATTGCGTGATTTTGCACTGCAACTGGCGCGGCGCGGGTTTGTGACCATTGCCGTCGGCTCGCCCGGTGGCGATGCGCGGCTGCCAGACACGGCGGAGACAGGATTGCAGCCGTTGTCATACCTGGGGTACGTTGCGGCAAATTGCTGCAACGCACTGGCCACACAGCCTGAAGTCGATCCGCTGCGGATCGGGATCGTCGGGCATTCGTATGGCGGCAAATGGGCGATGTTCGGTTCATGCCTGTATGACAAGTTCGCCTGCGCCGCATGGTCGGACCCAGGAATCGTGTTTGACGAGACGCGAGGCAGTGTGAACTATTGGGAACCGTGGTATCTCGGTCTCGGTGAAGGACCGAAACGCAACCCGGGGCTGATCACGCCGGAAAACCCACGCACCGGTCCTTATGCTCAGCTGATTGAGCAGGGACTTGATCTTCACGAGCTGCACTCCTTGATGGCCCCGCGACCATTCCTCGTCTCAGGGGGTTCTGAAGATTTCCCAGCGCGGTGGATGCCGTTGAATCATGCGGTCGCAGTCAACCAGTTACTTGGCGCGACGCACCGCGTTGGCATGACGAATCGTCCGACGCATGACCCGACTGTCGAATCGAATGAACAGATCTATTTGTTCTTTGAGCATTTTCTGCAACCGGAAAAAAGGTGAGGTATCAGGCGGAGTGCGTTATACTGCACGCGGCTGAGAACGAGGTATCAGCCGGAGTGCGTTAGCACCCGGTTCTTGCGTTGCATGCGGACCTAACCGGACGCTAAGGACCGGCGCAGAAATAACTGTCGCCTTCCGGACGTGGAGCACGTTTTTAACGTGCTCGGCACGATGGAATCGTGCCCCACTTATTTCTGCTCCAGTCTTAACGCGTTCCGGCTGATAAAGCAGGGCATCATTCTGTCCCGTGTGGAGTATAGATCGGCAGGACGATTCGCGAGGGGTGATTATTCGAAATGTGCAGAGAGTTGGTGGCAATGCGTGTCTTACCGGAAATCGGGTGTGGGTCGCCAGTGTTGGGATTGGGCTCGAAGCGCGGGGAGTTCGATGAAGAGACGGCGACCCGGATTTGGTGGCCCTTGTTGAAGATGAGCGACGTGCTCCACAGGTCCACTTCCAATTCGTAGACTTCTCCTGCTACGAGAGGCTCGTGCTTTTCATAACTATTGCGGAGCGCTGCGCGGCGGATGCCATCCGTAACCAGCAGCGATTTGCCGTCAGGATACACATCGCTCAGCTTTACGGTGAAATCGGTGTCGGGACAGTCAGAGGATATGAAGAGTCTGGCCGTGATTCGTCCGGTGACCTCCAGTGGCTCGGTCAGCGGCTCGGAGGTAAAGACGAGCACGTCGGGGCGAGTCTCAACCGGCCGTTGGTCCATCGGGCCCTTGGCGATCAGCAGGTTCTGTCCACCGCGCGTCGGCACGGGGTTTTCCGGATCATATTTGTAGGTCAGCTTGTCGTCGCCGTGCGGCAACTCCACCTGCAGGGATTTGTCGGAGTGCAAATAATACGACGCGGGATCTGCCACGGGTGGCCAGGCATCGGCTGACCGCCAAAAGTTTCCGGGTGCCCCGGGACTGTCGCAATCGCCCATGACGTAGTAATGCACCGGCTGGAGAGCATCCACGTCCTTGTCCGGCTTTCCGAGCCAGTGCGCCACGATATTCATGGGTGTCGCGAGGTCAATCGGTGCCTTCGACACATCGGGATAAACGACCGGCTCGTCGAAATGTCCGTGTGCCAACGGAGCGATGACCAGGAAGCATTTGCCACGAGCGTTTGGGCCGCCGCGGCTATTGATCTCGACAAACGAATTGATCGTCCCCTGGAGGAAAATGTCATACCAACCGCCAGTAAAAACGCCGGGCGCATCAACCTGGTCGGCGTGCGACTCGGCATTGAGCTTTTTCCAGAAGTCGTCGTATGTCGTGTGCTCCAGGAACGTAGGCAGGTTAACGTCGTCCATCTTCGTCTGCCTGAGCCAGCCCTCCAGGAGTTCTTTTCGCCACACGCCTCCCTGGTATGCAGCCTGGTGGTAGTAGTCTGAAAAGGCAACGCCGACCACCTGCCCCTTGAGTGCCGCAGGAGCTCCCGGGGCGGCCATATTTTGGGCGATTCCCAATGCCGACTGTCCATAGGTGACGACTTTAGCATCTGACCATTCCTGCCTGGCGATCCATTCGAGGGTGTCATGTCCGTCCTGATGCTGTCCGCCGATCCCATCGTTGCCGAAGATAATCGCGTGATGGCCTTCCGACGCGAACCGCCCGCGCATGTCCTGCACGACAAGTGCGTAGCCAAATCGAACGACAGCAGCGGCGATTGCCCCGTTGCCGTTCTTGCCGTAAGGTGTGCGGAGCAGCACGGTCGGAAATGGAGGCTTCCCCTTCTCCGGAAGATAGACGTCGGTCGCAAGCTTGACGCCGTCACGCATGGCCACCATCTGCGTCTGGGCAGCCGGCTGCGCATTGCAGGACAAGCCGATGAACTGAAACGACAGCAGGATTAGACCTGCGAACAAATAACGAAGTTGATGCGTCGCTCTCAAGGGAAATCTCCGGGGCATCAGGCGTTAAGGACTGCGGCAGAATTAAGTGGGGCACGATTCCATCGTGCCGGGCACGTTGCAAACGTACCCCACGTCCGGAAAACGAAAGTTATTTCTCCGCCGGTCCTAAGACTTGTACGTCAAGAAGTTGACCGTTTGGGAGTACGTTGACCGTCACAATGACGACTCAACGTTTGTCCTTCTACAAATGCCTCCGCAGTCTGGGAAACAGCTTCAGGACATTCTCACGCATGGGGGCAACAGGCAGTAACATCAGCACGCAACCACGATTGGACGCTCGATGTGACGGCGATTTTCCACGAACCTTCTTCCGCTTCGGCTCAAGTTCGATCGGAGCCAGCCAGCCCGCATTCTCGCCGCCATGCAAATTCGTCTGCCTAGCGTGGAGCAGCACACCGAGGGCTGACGCCCAGCGGCTCGCAATTTTGCTGCGCCTGCGCCAATCGCCGCGAACCAAATCGCGACCGCCTTCCAGGCCGCCGGTGTCAGGCACTGTCGAGCCAAGACACTGTCGAGCCATGGTGAGGATTTCACCGGGGAAATGCTTCGAGGCACCGAGGAGGATCTTGCTGAGCAAAATCGCGCGATTCAACCCGGAACGGGTTTCACAACATCGCCCTGGGGTCGCCGCGTTGCGGCGCACCCCAAGTAAGCACCAGTGCAGAAGTTTTTTAGTTTAACGGCGAGCCGTAGGCGTAGGCGGAAGCACGCTGGATTCGCCTACGCCTACGGCTCGCCGTTAAACGATTTGTGCCAACTTACTTATGCACCAGTGCTTAATGGAAAGCGGGATCGTCCTGGAACCCAGCGGGTTTTCACAACTTTCGGTTCAGATCCATTTTCCGCTGACGCTTCCCATGGTCTTGATGGGCCGAGTCGTTGAACCCGAAAAATGGCTGACTTCTGAACATAAATGTGGGTAACGACAAGGTGCCAGCCCACGGAATCTGGCCGTTA
>CAMAVB010000339.1 GCA_945861465.1 Candidatus Kuenenia stuttgartensis | reverse complement strand
ACTCAAAAACCGGCAAAACCCGTAACCGGGGCGAAAACTCGTCTTTTTGAAAAGAATTTGCGGTCTGTTTCCATGTGACTGACGTCTTGGGACACTATCGACACCCAATTCGCGGTCAAACCGATGTCAGAACCGATCCAAAACAACCTTCTGGAAGCGTACCGCAGCTATCTGTGGACGCTCGCCCACGCGCAATTGGGAGTACAACTGCGAGGGCAGTTGGACGCCTCGGATGTCGTTCAGTTGACGCTCCTGAAAGCCCATGCGGGATTTTCTGAACTCCGGAATCAAAGCCCGCCTGTCCTTGCCGCGTGGCTCAGAAAGGTTCTCGCCACTGTCTTGATCGACGAACTGCGACGTTGCCATCGCGACAAGCGAGACATTGATCGTGAGCGATCGTTGGCCAAAGATATCGACCAGTCCGCGGCAGGCATGGAACAATGGCTCGCGGCGGATCAAACTTCCCCCAGCATGGCGGCGGAAAGAAACGAGCAAATGCTGCAACTGGCAAGCTCCCTGCTCAAGTTGCCGGTTGATCAGCGAGACGTCGTGATTCAGAAACACCTGCGAAATCGCACGCTGCAGGAAATTGCCGACGAGACACACCGAACCGTTCCGGCAGTCGCCGGGCTGCTTCGTCGTGGACTCGCCACTCTTCGGGACATCATGGACAACGTATCCGACCAGCATTAGGGACAGACAAGGAAAAGAGCCATGACCACACCTGATCCGTATTCCCATGACACCCAGCTTGATGCGTTGGTCGCTCACTACATTGAGGCCATCGAACGTGGTGAAACTCCGGATCGTGAAAAACTGATCGCCGAAAATCCAGCGTTGGCCGATGGTGTGAGACGCTTCTTTACCGACTACGATCGATTGCAGCTCACCAACCTTCAGCCCGCGGCTCAACACGTGAATCCGGAAGCCACGTTCATTCCTCAACACGAACCCCAGCCGGGAACGATCTTCGGAGGCCGCTACAAACTGCTGCAAAATATCGGCGAAGGTGGGATGGGATCGGTCTGGGTCGCTGAGCAGAAGCAGCCGGTCAGACGTAAGGTTGCCATCAAGCTGGTCAAAGCCGGTATGGATTCGAAACAGGTACTCGCCCGCTTCGAAGCCGAACGGCAGGCGCTCGCGATGATGGATCATCCGAACATCGCCAAAGTCTTCGATGGCGGCATCACCGAACACGGACGCCCGTATTTCGTGATGGAATACGTTAAAGGAGTCCCCTTCACCGAATACTGCGACAAAGCTCGCTTGTCATTGAAGGAGCGGCTGAATCTGTTCATCCCGGTCTGCCAGGCAGTGCAACATGCTCATCACAAAGGCATTGTGCATCGAGACCTCAAGCCATCGAACATTCTGATCTGTCTTTACGACGGCAAGCCCGTTCCGAAAGTCATCGACTTCGGTCTGGCCAAAGCCATGCACCAGCAGTTGACTGAGCAATCGATCTTCACGGCTCACGGCGTCATGGTTGGCACGCCGCTCTACATGAGTCCCGAACAAGCTGAACACAACAACCTCGACGTCGATACCCGCACTGACATCTATTCGCTCGGCGTCGTGCTGTATGAACTGCTTACCGGAACCACACCACTGGAACGCGAACAACTCCGTACTGCCGCTTACAATGAAGTCCTGCGACTGATCAAAGAGGTTGAACCACCCCGACCCAGCACCCGCCTCAGCGGCAGCGACTCCCTCCCGAGTATCGCCGCCCAACGCAGCATCGATCCGCGTCACCTGCAAAAGTCCGTCGCAGGCGACCTCGACTGGATCGTGATGAAGAGCCTCGAAAAAGAACGCTCCCGCCGCTATGAAACGGCGAACGGCCTGGTGAGAGACATCGAACGGTTCCTCAACGACGAGGCCGTCGAAGCCTGCCCGCCGAGTCGAATTTACCAAGTGAAAAAGTATTTGAAAAAGCACAAACTTCAGACGATTGCGTCGTTTGCTGTTTTCCTTGCAATGGGTGTCGGTACCGCTGCAGCAAGTTGGGGATGGTTTCAAGCCACAGAAGCAGAAAAGTCTGTTCTCAAATCGCTTGCTGATGTTACAAAGGAGCGGGACGCGAAGAAGGAAGCACTTTCGAGAGAAAGTGCAGCTCTCGCTTCCGAAGCGGCTCAACGTGACCTTGCTGAAAGAGAACTCATTGAAGGCATCCTGCGCCCGATCGGCTATGGCAACGAACTTGAGACCGCCGAACTTCGCAGCTTCATCGACTGGTCCGCCATCTCTGACTCACGCCTCAAACTCCGAGTCCTCGAAATCGCGTTCGAGGACCCCGCCACCGCCCTTCGCGTTGCTCGACGAGCCGAACGGGCAATCCAGGCCTGCGTCGCCCTCAGCCCGAATCGTCGAGCCAAAGCGATTGAACTTTTCTCCGCCAAACAACGCGACATAAACGCGGACCCTAGAATTCGAATTGGGGCTTGCTGGTTGGCTATGGAACTGGGTTCGGCGGATCTGCCCACTTTGGCGGAAGGAATTGGATATTTGAGACATGAGAAATATCGTGGCACGGAATTGAAGGAGTTCATTGCGTTTGCTGTCAACCGCAATGACGCGAAACAACAAATGCAAATCCGACACCAGTTACCGAATGCACTCCTTGCCGAATTGACAAATCAAAGTGGCCTCGATTGGGAAATAAGATATGCGGCGTGTGACGCATTGATCACTCTCGCCGACAGAATTGAACCGACCCAAATTGAGCGCTTCGGCGATGCCGTGACCGAAATAGCCGAGCGTCTGTCTACGGCCCATTTGCCTTCGAAGGTTCTTGTGAAGATTGCTCCTCGCTTGCACCAATGGCAGCAAATACGAGCGTGGAACGCATTGACTGCGATCGTTGAGTCGAACGATCACGACGAGAGCTCAGGGGCAATCAGCGGAATAATTGCCATCGTCCCGTTTATGGATCAGTCTATTGTTGAGGGAACTGCCGACAAATTGATCGCAAAATTGGAAGCTGGTTACGGAGAAGAACATCCACATACCCTCGTTGAGGGCATTATGGCTTTTTCACGTCGATTGCAGTCAACTCAGCTTACGCGATTTGGCAATGCGCTCATTGTGGCATTTGACAAAGCAATCAACCCGAAGGGGTTAGAAGCATCAATCAAGGCTTTCACCACGATCTCTCCTATGCTGGAGACGCCTCAAGTGATACGTGCCGCAGATGCGATGACCACATTGCTACGAAAGGACGACGAGTTTTATGAAGCCGCACTTCCGTTCGCTAGCGAAGGATTTATCGCACTTGCACCGCGATTGGAACCAAGCCAGATCTTGCGGGGCTGGGATGCCATGATCGTCGCTACCGCGAACGATCATTCCATAAGTGTTCAATTGCCGAAGCTGGCCGCATTGTTACAACCGACCGATGTCGTGGTGGCTAGTGATGCGATCCTCGAATTACTTGACAAATCGAATGACGAAGACCTGTTCACATCATACGTCACAGGACTGGGTGCTTTAACGCCGAAGATGAATCCAGAACAGTTGGATCGAGTTTTTATGGCCTTGGCAACTACGTTCGACAGAATAGTTGATGGTCCAAATCCACGAGCCAGTGAAGTTGTCGTTGACGTGCTCGGCGAGATGATCCCATTGTTGAATCCTTTACAAGTCGCCCGAGTTCAGGCAGCGGTGCGCATATTGGTCGAACACCCGACAGCAGGCGTGGATCTCAAAACAGTCGTCGCGATTCTCCCCCCGCTAGAACCGGCGATGGCAGAGCATCTCTTTCAACTAGCAAGTGATAACGATGACCCGAAATTTGAATCACTTGGCCTGAGAAACGGAGCGATTGCTAGAGCAATCGTCTATCTTGCGCCACAGCTTGACCCAACATTTGTGATGCCACGCTGGGATCAATTAATCACAGTATTGAACCAGAGAACTTTCATAAGCAACGGGCCAATTGTGGAGCAAGCACTGACCGTCCTTTCACACCGTATCCCGCCAGAACAAATCGCGCACGCTGCCGATTCACTCATCAACGTCTTGGAGAACTCGTCGAGTCTGAGTTCGCTGCAAGCTGCAAGTAACGGTCTTCTGGCGTTAGCGCCGCGACTTGCATCCGAAAAACGTGTGCGTGCGGCGGAGGCGATGGTGGAATCGTTGCATCGAGTTGAATGGGGACGTATTACTGAACAGATTGCGAAACTGGTCCCACTTCTTGATCCGCCAAACCAAGATCTCACGTCAACCAGGTCGATGGTAATCTTGAATGACAAACTCGCCACGTCGTCCACGTATTTTGATCACATGGGCAATCGTGTCTATGACCCACTTCGTAGCGGTACGACGGCTATGATCAACGCTCGATCGATGGGCCAACTGATGCAGCACCCGGCCTGTATCGGCGAACCGCGTGCATGGATGCTGCAACGTTTCGAGGAACTCGTCTTCTACGACGGCAACAGTGTGTTTCTGAATTTGCCGGAAGAGGATTGCGAGAGGCAGGGCCAAGACGAAAACCCTTCGAGTGCGATTCCTGCGGCGAACGAGAACGAACACGGAGGGCTGACGCCCAACCGCTCGCCCGCCGAACCGCCGCCTCGCCGGTTCCACACCGTCCACGATGCCGCCGCATGGATTCAACAAAACTGGCCGGACTTCGATCTGGAGGCCACTCATCCGGTGACTTGGCGTGGTGAAATGTAGGGTCGGCTTGCGTAGCAGGACTTCGCGGCTTGCAACAACCTGCCAACAGATGCCGCTCGATGGAACAGCCAAGTGGCGACGTAGATCGCACGCCCGGAACTTGTGCGGATACAAACACATGAATTCGTTGGCTGCGTTTTGAGTCATCAGTTTCATCGCGGTCGTTGAGTTCCTAACACAACTGCCCTTTGACACACTGCTCTTGTGCAATTTCTTCGTGACAAAATGAGGATTTGCCGCGTATGTATGATGCATGTTACGCATTATTCAAAACAGTGCATCCGCTTCAGCGAAAAGCTACTACGCACAATCGGACTATCTCAGCGAAGGGCAGGAACTGACCGGTCGCTGGGGAGGTCGAACGGCGCAGATGCTGGGCCTGACCGGCGATGTCGATAAACTCAGTTTTGACCGACTGTGCGACAATCTTGACCCGCGTTCGGGGAAGCAGCTCACGCTGCGAACCAAAAGCGACAGAACTGTCGGATACGATTTCAATTTCCATCTGCCCAAAGGCGTCTCACTGGCCTATACACTGGGACAAGATGACCGCATTCTTGATGCCTTTCGCGACAGCGTCGATGAAACCATGCGTGAGATCGAACTGGAAGCCAAGACGCGTGTGCGCAAGCACGGCGTCGAAGCTGATCGCACCGTGGGCAATCTAGTATGGGCACAGTTTATTCATAAGACAGCACGACCAGTCAATGGCGAACCTGATCCATTACTTCATGCACATTGTTTCTGCTTTAACAGCGTGTGGGACATGAAGGAACAGGCATTCAAAGCTGGGCAGTTCCGTGACCTCAAACGCGATGCCCCATATTTTCAGGCGGCATTCCATGCGCGGATGGCCATGCGAATGCGGGGACTTGGTTACGAAATCCGTCGTGATGGCAAGAACTGGGACATTGCGACGATTCCAAAAGCACTCTGTGACAAATTCTCACGACGTAAAGAACAGATCGAAGAATTTGCTCGAATGAACGGCATCGCGTCAGAAGCCGAGAAAGCAGATTTGGGAGCAAGGACTCGCGAAAGGAAAGAGTCCGGCCTTTCCATGCCGGAGTTGCAGGAGCTCTGGAATCAGCGACTCACGGACGACGAGCGGCAACTGTTCGCATCGCATCCGAAAACCAGCACACCGGTTGCAAGCATCACTCCAGAACTCGACCACGAATCAGCGTCCCTGTCACATGCGACCGACCATTGCCTGGAACGCCATTCCGTTGTACCGATGAAAATGCTGCTTGCTGAAGCATTACGACATGGCGTCGGAAAAGTAAGTGTTGAAGGTATGCACAGACAACTGGACAAGCATCAGATTATTCGCCGGGAGGTGGAAAACCGGATGATGGCCACGTCACCAGAAGTGCTCGCCGAAGAACAGGTCATGCTGCGATTTGCACGAGACGGCGTCGGTCGTGCATCGGCACTGAATCCCAATTGGACGATTCAGCAGGAATGGCTGAATGCCGACCAGAAAGATGCGGTCCGGCATGTCCTGAATTCGAAGGACCTGGTGATGGTCATTCGCGGCGGTGCTGGCACCGGCAAAACATCACTCATGCGCGAAGCGGTGAACGGCATCGAAGCCACGGGCCGCAAAGTCTTTACGTTCGCACCGTCATCAGACGCCAGTCGAGGCGTCCTGCGGTCGAAAGGCTTTGAAGCAACGACGGTCGCGGAACTGCTGGTCAATCCTGAATTGCAACAAGCGACGAAAGACAACGTAGTCTGGATAGACGAGGCGGGATTATTGGGAAGTCGCACGCTGAAAAAAGTGATGGACATCGCCGCAAAGAACAATTCACGCATTGTGCTTTCTGGCGACTGGCGGCAGCACGGAAGTGTGGAACGCGGTGCTGCGATGCGACTGCTGGAGCATCAGGCAGGCATCCGCCCTGCCGTCGTCAAGACGATCCAGCGACAGGACGGAGCGTATCGCGACGCCGTGTCGCTGCTGGCTGACGGCTATACGGCGGAAGGCTTTGAAGCACTCAACAAGATGGGGTGGATTCGCGAAATTGAAGACGAAGGCGATCGGTATCGCGCAATTGCCCACGAATTCGCCGACATCATCGACCGCAAGGAAGAAGTGCTCGCGACAGCACCGACTCACGCCGAAGGCGAATTGCTGACTGCCGCCATCCGTCATGAACTCACGCGTCGAGGTGTTATTTCAGAAGAATCCAACAGACTGCAGCAACTCAAGCCGCTACGGCTAACACATGCCGAAAAAGCAGAAGGGGAACGCATCAGCCAGGGCGACGTGCTCGTATTCACACAGAACGCCAAGGGCTTCAAACGCGGCCAGCGAGTGGAAATCAAAGGCGATCTGCCGGAAAACCTCCGAGAACTTGCCGGCCGCTTTGAAGTCTATAAGAAGGATGAGATCCAACTTGCCAAAGGCGACCTTATGCGCATCACCGCTGGCGGCAAAACCAAAGACGGCAAACACCGACTGGACAATGGCAACATTTACCACCAGATCCGCAGCTTTACTGAGCAAGGCGACATTCGCCTGCAGAATGGCTGGGTCGTCAGTCGTGATTATGGATTTATGACCACCGGCTATGTGTCCACCAGCCATGCGGCACAAGGCAAGACGGTAAAGCAGGTGCTGGTCGCGGAATCCTCCATGAGTTACCCGGCCGCCGGGCGCGAACAGTTCTATGTCAGCATCAGCAGAGGAGAGAAATCGGCGACCATTTTTACCGACAATCAGGCTGCACTGGCCGAAGCGGTCGAAAAGAGCGACCGGCGCAT
>CAMAVB010000338.1 GCA_945861465.1 Candidatus Kuenenia stuttgartensis | reverse complement strand
GGCTTTTTGCCGATCTCAACTGCGGAGTACCTGACCCTGCTGGACTGGACGGCTCGGCAGACTCGATCGGGCAAGCGCGGTTCGACGCCGAAACAGTTTGCTCCGTTGTTCGATCGCCTGGGGATCTCGGCGGAGATCTGGTGTCGGCTTGTGAAAGATTTCGGTCGTTTGTTCAGCGTAGTTGCCGGTCAGCCTCAGCGAATCGACGAACATCGTGCGAAAGGCAGTTCGCGCCGCTACCGGACTCGCCAGGAAACCCGTGAGCTGCTGGCGACGGTGTAGCCTGTCGCCTCCTGGCCGGAACTGACAGTAGCCCAACGAGCCGAGTGTTCGCCGTTGTTCAGGCTTCATTGAGTGCGGTTCGCTGCTGCGCTGTCGCATGGCCTTCTCTGCTGCGGCTATGTCGATTGAAGCGAAGCGGTCACCTCGGCCCAGGAAAATACCGTGCCTCCCGTGCCGCAGCACTGATTTCACCAGCGACTCTTTCCGCTTGGCCGTCAACAAGAACCCTGCATTCTTCGTGCCGTTCGATACAAATATTCTGTGTCCCCGCTGATCTTTCCCGCTGATCTTCCCAACAACTCGGGACGTGGCCACAATTCGATCACCTTCGGTGCCAGGACACCTCGAATGTAAATTGTCTGGGTTGCGGGCAAAGCCCGTGCCAGGGCAACTGCTGCCTTTCGACTTCTACACATCTTCCCCTGGGCACTTCATTTGTCGTTGAACCCTTTTATCTCCAAAGCATCGCGCATACAGTTAGGGGGGCGACGATTGTTTAAGTGATATTGGCTGGAATGGAAATCGTGATGAGCAACGGGGCAACGGATCGAAATCTGCTTGTTGGGATTCTGGCGCTGCAGATGGAATTGATCGATCAGACCAAACTGATCGGTGCAATGAAGGCATGGATCTTTCAAAAGTCCACCAATCTGGAAGACATCCTCGTCCAGCAAGGCTTCATCAATCAGGAGTCCAAAGAGTTTCTTCGAGCGATGGCGGAAAAGCACATTGAGCTGCATAACAACGACGCAGGGAAAAGTATCGCAGCGTTAAGTTCAGCGTCATCTGTCCATAAACAACTGGCGAACCTGAACGACGCAGACGTAGACCAAAGTCTGGGACGAATTGCCGACTTGCGAGCAACCGATGCCACTCTGCTCAACAGCGACAGTGTCCCGGATCACGAACAAACACGCGTGATGGGCGTCTCCCCGGACGGTGGAAATTTACGGTTCAGAATTTTGCGACCGCATGCCAAGGGAGGCCTCGGACAGGTTTCCGTCGCCGAAGACAAGGAACTGCACCGGGAAGTGGCGTTAAAGGAAATCCAGGATCACTATTCCCACGACCCGGCAAGTCGCAATCGATTCATGATGGAGGCCGAAGTCACCGGACGCCTGGAACATCCCGGCATCGTTCCCGTTTACAGCCTCGGCAAAACAAAATCCGGTGCCCCGTTTTATGTCATGCGTTTCATCAGGGGTGACAGCCTGAAGGAGGCGATCAGCAAATTGCATGATTGCGAGCCTTCGAGGTCTGAGTCCGAACGACGACTGGAGCTGCGAAAGCTTTTGAGACGTTTGATCGATGTTTGCAACGCGATCGAATATGCCCACAGTCGCGGAGTGCTTCATCGAGACCTGAAACCCGGCAATATTATGCTGGGTAAATACGGTGAAACTTTGGTCGTTGACTGGGGCCTCGCAAAGACTGTCGGCCGACAAGGGGCCAACGAACCGGATGATGAAGCAACGCTGATCCCTTTGTCAGGTGAGGGCTCATCAGAGACGCGGATGGGAACGGTCGTCGGAACGCTGGCTTTCATGAGTCCGGAGCAGGCCGAAGGTCGGCTTGATGCACTTGGCCCTCAGTCAGACGTTTACTGCCTTGGAGCCACGCTCTATTGTGTCCTCACTGGCAAGTCGCCGATTGTGAAATCTTCAGCAGAGAACATGCTGACGGATGTCCGCACCGGAAAATTCCCAACGCCTTCAAAAATCGATTCCACTGTGCCGCCAGCTCTCGAATCCATTTGCCTGAAAGCGATGTCACTTCAGACAAGAGATCGCTACTCGTCGGCAGCTGCTTTGGCAGAAGAACTTGAATTGTGGCTCGCGGATGAGCCTGTTGCTGCATATCCCGAACCACTCGTCGCCCGGCTGGCGCGCTGGAGCAAACGGCATCGAGCAGTTGTGGCGACAGGCATCGGAATGCTGACGATTGCCACGTTGGCACTCCTGATCATCATCAGCCTTGTGTCCCGGCAAAACACCGCGTTGAAACAAAAAAACGATGAGATCGAAACCAGCCGTTCTCTGATTCTGGTACAGCGCGATAGTCTCGCCGAAAACAGAGCCACATTAGCGGACCTGTCATTGGGTGTTCTTGGTGCCGCCGAATCAGGCCTCAAAAACACGCCGGGGGCGGATGAGTTTCGCAGCAAAGTGATGGAACAGTCTTTTGAGACATTTAAGCTGCTGTACGAACAGGACAAGACGAATCCTCTGGTCGCGACTTCGCTTGCACAATCCGCCCGACTGTCGGCAAATCAACTGGCTCGAATCGGACAACGTCCTGCAGCCGTGGAGCGGATGCGATTGTCAATCGGGCTGCAGAAAGAATTGTTGAGCACGGCAGAGGATCAGGCCGCCGCTATGAATTATCTTGCCGAATCCAATCGAGATTTCGGCAGCCAGCTAAGAGCGACTGATCAGCTCAACGAAGCGCGTAATGCCTTCGACGAAGCGCTTCGAATTCTGACCGAACTGCAGGCGTCTGATCCGGAAAATATCGCGGTCAGAAGAACCACTGCTTCAATTGATTTGACGCAGGCTGGTCTGCGGATTGATCTCATGGATTATGCCGCAGCCGAGACACTGGCAAAACGCGGCGCACAGGTGCTGACCGAACTCAGCAATGGATCGGATGCAATCCCGGCTGATCATATCTACGCCATGCTGGCCGTTGCATGGCATGGCAAAGCCCTCGACCTGGCCCTAAAACATGATGAGGCTCGCACTGTGTTTGCAAAAGGGATCGAAAAGGGAAAAGTTTGGATGAAGGATTTTCCGGGCGATATTAGCACCGAATATTCGTATGCCCGGCTGCTTCATTGGGACGCAGACGGCGCGGCGGCGAATGATAAGATCACGGACGATCGGATTCAGAACCTTGATGAATCTATCCGGATGTGCGAAAAGCTCCGGATCGCGGCTCCAGCCAGCGTGGGCTTCATGTACAACCTCGGCGACGCACTCAAAAGCCGAGCAAAAATCTGCCGGATGCAAAAGGAATATAACCAGGCATTTGAGTTCCTGCGAAGGTCCGACGAAGTGTTGCAGATTCGCCTGAAGGCTGAAGACAGTACAAGCAGCCTTGGAATTCTGAGCGAAACGCTTCGTGAACTCGCAGAAACGCAAATAGCCACCGGAGACAACAAGTCCGCTGCAGCAAGCCTTACCACGGCGATCGAACACCTCACGAAAGCCTCAGAACTATCGCCGGAGGATCAGCAAGTGAAAGCCATTCGCAAACAACTTGAGGAGTTGCTTGCGAATGTGAATGCTCAGGTCCGGAACTGATTCCGAATAATTCCTAAGGCGAGCGGCAAATGAATCCGCCCCATTCACGCGCTGCCGCTTCGTGCTTGTAAGCAGGTGTGTTCTCTTCCTCTCGCCTACAGCCTGCAGTGCGAGGTGTTGTCGCCTCCGTCAGCTGTCGGAGACGATTATTCGATCTCGACAATTTCCGGGGAACTTGTGGTCGATCCGTCGGGATTGGTAACCGTAAACGTCACGTCAATAATGTCCCCCGCGCCGACAACCATACCGCGACGCCTGCCTCTTCGGAAAAGCTTTGTGTCACCAAGATCGCAATTGACAGTCACTTTAATTTTCCCGTTAGGCTTGATGTCGCCCATTGCCACTGTGCCAGTCCACTTATAAACAGTGCCTGTCGGTCCGGTTCCCTCAAGCTTCACGCCGGTTCCAATCACAACATTCGTCGCCCCGAACGCAAGATTCGAAGTCTTTCCCTTCTTGCCCTTGAGTTTGGGTCCAAGCCCTTTGATTACTGGTGGAGCCATTTCAATTTCCTGAAAGAGTACATTCAAAGAATCAAGCCGACTCAGGCAGCCAAAACACCGCCTTGGTTGAGTCTCGGTGCGTCGAGTTTAGTGCCTCCATGATTTTTCGCAAGCCTTGAGAATATGGATCAACCATCGTCAAGCTGAGAATATTCATTGACCGATGTCGCATCATGCTCGCGACATCACACCATCTAGCACCCGGTTGTGGCCGGTCTCCGACCATAGGTATCTACACATCGTGCTTCATCCTCCCTGTGGGAGGGTCGGACGCGATTAGCGTCCGGGGAGGGCAAGCAACGTTGCGAATCAAATTACGCAAAGTTGCACCGGTTGCGCCCTCGCTGCGCTCGACCCTCCCGGGTCACGGGGGTCACGGGGACGGGGTCACGGGGACACAGCACTTTGTTGACATCCCGATTTGGTTTTGTAAACTTCTGCCGTCTGTTTCAGAACGTTTGCTGTTGGATATGAGGTGACGCATGGCTCGGTTGGCTCGTGTTGAGGTGTTTGCAGCGGATGAGATTGCGTAGCGGCTGCGCCGGGTTTTCAGTTTTCGGTGTTCAGTATTCAGTGAATCCCAATAGATCAGTGCCTCGATCCTGTAGGTTGCGGCCAGATGTCGTGACAGAATGGGATGATTCTGAAGCGGCTCGTAGATGGCTGATGTTGTGCCCCGAACGGAGGGGGAGTTTCGGGCGACACAGCTTGAAGGGGGAGTTTCGGGGAGTTTTGGGGGAGAGAGTTTCGGGGGACACAGCTTGATACTTGACAGTTTGGCATGAGTTGGTAAAATGGGCGGGCGATTAATTTTTGGGGGATTCGTTGATTTGGTTTGCGGAAAGGTGGCTTGGCACGGCACGGGCGGCGCGGGTGGAGGTGTTTGCGGCAGATGACATTGCGATTGTGCATGTGATGAATCGCACGGTGCGGCGGTGTTTTCTGATGGGGGATGATGCGTTCAGTGGGAAAAACTTTGAATGGGGACAAAACGGGGTGGGGACAAAACGGGGACAGGTCCAGTTTATAGAGCTCATTGGGAATGCCTTAGCCGGGGTCGCGAAACTGGACCTGTCCCCGTTTCTTCCCGTCATTCTCTTGGACATTCTCGATGAACTCGGACGAGAAATCGCCGATCGGCTAATTATCGAGAGTCACTTCCAGCTGGATGGATTCACCACCTTCCCCCGTTGCGCAAGAGCAATCATTGATGCCGACACGAATCTCAACTCCGGAGCAAATGTTGCTTCGCTCACAACGGTTTGCAGGCGAAGGCGAATACGATTAGCCTGAACTTGAGTGCCGACCGGGAGCAAAGTGAGGTGCTGACAAATTCAGTAGAACGGGACATGTCGAGAGGAAACTTATCTTGGTACAGAAATCTGAGCAACTTGTCACTCTTTATGATGGTGAGGGTGATTTTACCTTAGCAATCTCGAAGGCGATCGAAGGAGGATACAAGTTCGCCCCGTTTGTTGGCGCAGGGTTTTCAGTGTCAGCCGGAATACCTACCACAGTGCAGATGATTCGTTATCTCGAATACTGCACTTTGACAGCATTTGGGCTCGTCGCGGAGAGACATCGAACGCCTTGGTGCCCCCGTCGTGAGCCGTGGCCGCAAATGACCGCGTGGAAGTCAAGTCAACTTCCAACATCGCAATATATAAAGGAGCTTTGGAGGGAGCAACTTTCTCGACATCCCGGCAACTATCACCTGCAACAGGCATTCGGAGCATTGGCTGACTGGAGATCCGCTCTGCATTTTCTCTCCCAGATTGAGTCTGTAATTCCTTCCAACGACCCAGAGCATCCAGCCACACTACATTTGGGCCCCAGCGATCCGTCGATCATCGATTCATTCTTTCGTGAGCTAGTCGATCAGAGATATCCGGCCCTGACTCACAAGATGTTGCATGCACTTTCTACGGTCCTTAGAGCAGACGTCTTATTGACGACAAATTTTGATGATCTGATCGAACGAGCATTTCAAAATGCAGGTGCCCCACTAACCGTCTATGAAGTGTCGTCAAATGATCCGTTGCCGACGGCATCGTTAGTGTTGCGTGAACGAACTTTGGTAAAACTACACGGTGGCAAGATATGGTTGAAGGCTGATGAGTCATTGGATGAGCTGCCCACACCAGAAGACATTCGTAACTTCATCGGCTACCTGTCCGGGCGGCCAATGCGCCCCATAAATGAAGGATTTGATGGTGATCTAACGGTCGTGAACGGCCCAACGGCGTTGCTGATCTGCGGCGTTTCGGGAAAGGACCGTCGCATTCAGCACCTCTTGATGAATGCCGTCGCATGGATGCCGGCCCTAAAAATATTTTGGATGGGATACACTCAAGCGGACTTTGTCGCTGCAGAGAAGCTAGCCAGGTTGGTCAAAGAGTTTTGTGGGAAACACACCTCACTTCAAAAGTTTTCGCAAACGACGGCTCTGGAAGGGCGAATCAATTTCTGTCTGCATTCTCACCCGGGACTTTTCCTTCTCCGATTGATTCAGGTGCTTTCGAAGGCAACACCACCTTCGGGTGCCATTTTTCCTGCCCTGTGGCATCTCCCATCGCCGCCAGCGTTCTACGCACCGAACTCTGACAAGAGTCAGGCGGCAATGGCTGTAATTCAAAACAAACTCCGATGCCAGATCCGTAAGCAACTGGGAGCATATTCCCGGGGCAAACTGCTCCCGTCGATTGCCCCGATCCTGATTGAAGTAAACGCAAACTCGTCCGGAGGGTTGTGGCTGGCGTCCGAGATGCACAAGGAACGAAATTGGGGCGATCCGCAGGGCTGTGCTGGAGATTTCAACGAATCTGTGCGCTCGCTTTGGATCGACCTCGATGACATAGCCGAGCCTGCCGGATTCTTCCTTAGAATCAGCATGATGATTGCAAACGCGTGTGGAGAACCGGATCCAATTAGTAGGCTGAATATCTCAGACTTCTATTCGTGTGCAGAGCGGCATGCCGAATTCTGCAGTACGATTGCAGAAGGAATTCGCAGCTTGACGCAAGAATCGGGCACCATATGGTTGATTACGATTAACGCCAAAGAGGAGCCGGGCAGCAACTCCCTCTTCAATCACTGTCTAATGGCACCATCGCCACGGTCGCGTCAAAGCTGGCTGGACCATTCCGGCGCGACGCTTTTCTCTCAGGCCATCGGATTACTTATTAACAAGCATCGCCTCCCGCTGCAGTTCGTCTTTGTCTATTCCTTAGCGGCCGATTCACAGCCAGAGTATCCCCTTCTGAACGCAGTCCGCATGGGTGCATTTGCGTTTTACGTGAGCAAGAAGGCTGAATTATACAGTGTTTTGAGCAGATTTGGAATTAGATTCAACCTTGTTGCTCATAGGATGGGGTTCCCATGACCAATCCGTAAGGTTAATTGACTTTCGCCCCAATCGCATCAG
>CAMAVB010000337.1 GCA_945861465.1 Candidatus Kuenenia stuttgartensis | reverse complement strand
AGGCGAGGCTGAGCCAGAACGGACGGCCCTGGAGCGGAGGGACGAAGCGACGGGGGCCGGGAGTGACGGCGAAGCCGAAATTTTAAAAACCTCGTCCCCGGGCTCTGCCCGGGGACGCACTGCCCCCGAGGCTCCGCCTCCTCAACCATGCCCCGTCCCTTGACAAATCGCCCCCCCCTCATCCGGCCTCCGGCCACCTTCTCCCCCTTCCCAGGGGGAGAAGGGACTTCGAGAAAATTTGTGAAAACACGACGATCAATCCTTAACGGCCTCCCCTCCCGGAACCACTACCAATGCCACGTTCCCGCTACAGATTCGGCGCAGACAAATACCCGTATTTTATGACTAACACCGTGGTCGCATGGCTCCCCGTGTTCTGCCAGCCCGACTTCGCAAAAGTCGTCCTCGACAGTTGGCAATTTCTTCAACGTGAACGCGAAATTGACATCCTGTCGTTTGTCATCATGGAAAATCATGTCCATTGGATCGCGGTTGGGCCGCAACTTTCCAAACGTGTGGGTGAGTTCAAATCGTTTACGGCCACAACAATTCTCAGGCAGATGGAAAGCAAAGGTTATGAGACACTGTTGCAGGAACTCCAGTTTTTCAAGGCTCGTCACAAAGTGGATCAGCAACACCAACTCTGGCAGGATGGTAGCCATCCTCAACAGATTGAGACGGATGAAATGATGTGGCAGAAGATTGAATATATCCACAACAATCCATTGCGACGTGGGTACGTGGATGATCCGGTGCATTGGCGATATTCGAGTGCGAGAGTTTATGCGGGGCAGGTGGGGGTGTTGGACGTTTGTACGGATTGGCGGTAGGTGGGACGGGAAGGGCGGGACGGAGAAACAAGGGGAGGGGAGGCGGAGCCTCGGGGGCAGTGCGTCCTCGGGCAGAGCCCGGGGACGAGTAAAGCCCGGGGACGAGTAAGAGACAGTGCAGAGAACATTGACACAGGAATGAAAGTTATGACGACGAACCGAGTTATCAATGTGTGGGCGAAAGATCCGGATTTTTCGCCGCTCGACGGAGCGGATCCGAACGTCCGGACGATCATCATCGGTGAATCGCCGACAAACGCTTCTGCGGACGTTACTGTGGTTCCGTCTCTTCCTCTTTTCGAGGCCGACTTCAGGAACCTCACGCATCTTTGCCTGTGGAGCACCAGCGGGCTGGCGAGTGTTCCTGAACTGGCATCGCGGCAGCAAGTGTTGGAGATTCGAAAGTCGGTTGATTTAGTCAGGATTGATAGTCTGCCGCGTTCACTGCAGACGTTGGTCATTGAGGACTGCCCATGTTTGACGCAGCTTCCTGCCCTGGGTGGGCAGAAATACGCCAAACTGATCGAGTTGAGCCTCGCAGGTTGCGTGCGAATTGATCCCGCGTGGATCAATCAGATAATTTCCCTTGCTCCAAACCTACACACGTTGGATCTTTCGCGTTGTACGCAGATCACGCAGTTGCCAGCGACGTTGCCCGGTGAATTGCAGCGGCTGGAACTGAATGGATGCTCTGGCCTTTTGAGTTTGCCAGATCCTCTTCCGCTGACACTGGCACGCCTTGGATTGCGCGGCGCGTCGTCGATCTCAAGTGTGCCTGAATTGCGAAAGAACATTGACTACGTCGATCTGGCATCGGCCAGTTCTCTGACTAAACTGCCTCGATTTCCAGAATTGGAAAAGGCGCAGAATGAAGAACCGGTTGCCAGTAAACCACGCACATTGTTCCTGTTCGACTCGGGAATCAGGGAACCGCCGGCTTCCGAACACGGTGCCACGATGGACACCAACGTGGCGTTGGAAACACGAGAGTATCAGGACGAAGTCGATTTGGTTGGTGAAGGGACAGTCCGCCGCTGCAAGCTGCTGCTGCTCGGAAACGGGGCGGCAGGTAAAACGAAACTGGCCCTCAACCTCAATCCCCACTGCAACAAAGAGGCAAAAGAGAAGGGAGGCGACTATGACGGAACCACTCACGGCGTGCAGTTCTGGGACTGGCCGGACTTCGTCGCCGAGAATTCGAAGAAGAGGCGTCCAGTCAATCTGCACATGTGGGATTTTGGCGGCCAGGAGATCTATCACAGTACCCATCGCATATTTGTCAGCCGTGGGTCGGTGTTCTTCGTCTTGTGGAATCCGAACCAGGACGGCCAGTCAGCTCCCGTCATAAATGATTGTCCTGATGTCTGGTATCCCGTGCGATACTGGTTGGATTATATCCACATGGAGTGTCCCCATAAATGTCCGTTGGTTGCGATTGTCTGCTCGCACCAGCAGGAATATTGGCAACCCGGAAATCAGGCCGCGAATGAAAAACGGAAACAGCAACTGAAATCGACACTTCGGCTGCAGATCGGCGATCAGTACGCTGACAGAATTCCCCTGTTTGTCCTGGATTCAGAAAGCGATATCGGGGAACATGCAGCCGTGGAAAACTGGCTGCATGAGTCTGTTCTGAATGTTGTCGAGACTCAGGGAACTGTCGTGCCGACGTACTGGGAAATCGCCCAGAATATGGTGGAACGGTGGCTACCGGATCCGAAGCGAATTCCTGATGCAGTTGCAGCCGGGAGAAACGGCGTTCTCGCACAGCACTCTCGTGTGACGATCGCGGAATTTACCGACTGCCTTCAGACTTCGATTACTCAGGAACTCAGCACTCCCGATCATGGCACAGACTTCACAAAACTCAGGGAACACTATCAGGACGGTGAGTTCCTGACGGAGCGTCGAATTCAGCGGGCATTGCGGTTTCTGACTCACAGCGGTTGGCTGTATTGGAATCCGACGCTCTTCGATTCTCGAGTAATCATTGACCAGCCATGGGCGATGCAGAAAGTCTACGCAGCTCTCGATCGCCGACCTGGCACTTCTATCTACAAAAAACTGACTGCCAACCGGGGGCAGTTCAGTTTCCAGAACCTGCAGGATTGGTGCTGGCGCGGGGAATCCATGGATGACGAGGATCGGCAGTTGATTCTGTCGTTCATGACATCTGTTGGCGTGTGCTTTGAACTGGCTCAGCGATATTCGTCCAAAGAAACCACTTACATCAGCCCCGCACACCTGCCCGACTCCGGTGAATTGACGCGCGAGTTCGAGTCGAACAATCCGGATAAGACTCAGGATACCATTGAATCGAAGCAACTGCATCGCGGCCATTGGCATGCGATCCTTCGCAACTTGTGCCGACGATATGGCGACGACGGCACCTATACCAAGGATGCCTGTCTCGTTCGAGGTTCCACCTATCGCTGGAATCACGAGGACCACTCCTGGTCAGCCCTGCTGCGATTCTGCCTTGATGACGAACGGAAGGGGCTCGGCGGAACAATTGTCATCAGCGTCGTCGGAACGGAGTTGGCTGAGAAACTACCATCACTGAAGCGATTCGTGGAATCATTCCTGCCGGGATTCGACGGCAAAGACTCGGACGTCGTCGATTTTGATCGGCAATTTCACGGTTGCGGGGAAGAAGCCCCGATCGTGTTCTTTTCCTATGCCTGGGATCCGGAGGGACGATGCGGCTACTACGAAGCGGCGGTCAATGCAGTCTACGAAGCCCTTCGACCGTTTGAGAAGCAGGGACGAGTCAAGTTACTTCGAGATCAATGCACTATGAATACCGGTGACTACATCACGCGATTTATCCAAAATGCAGGCAGCGAGAAAGTCTCGCTGGTACTCGTCTTCAGCAGTGACAAGTACTGGAAGTCGTGGTTTTGCATGGCAGAGTTTGAGGCCATGATTGAGAGTCTTTCGGAAAAGGGGAAGAGCTTTCAGGAATCGGTCCTGTTGATTGAGCATCCGACCGGGCGATTGCACACAGATGAAGATCTTGAGCCGCTTGAGAAATTCTGGGAAGGAAGTCCACCGAACTTTCCACTGATCTTCACGCAGAAAAAACTCAGCAAGGTCTTGTTCCAGAAGGCATTCGTCGATCTGTTGAAAAACCATGCTCCGACAATAACCTCCAATGCAATAGGCCTGCGAAAGGCATGGACGCCGGAAGCTGCCGGAGAAATCATTACCTGGGTCAAGCGAAAACTCGGTCTGCCGACGGATGGCGGTGAGCAATGACTTCAGAAGCGAAGAGCAAATGCGAACGTCATGTGCTGACTTTGGAGGGCAGTATCACTTTGCCGTTTCGCCTTATCCCCGCCTGCCCGGAAGGATTTCTGATGGGCAGCCGGGGTTATTCTGCAAACGAAGAGCCGATGCACCGGGTGGTGATTCCGGAAGACTTCTGGATGGCAGAAACGCCGGTAACGCAGGCTCAGTTTGCTGTGTGGACGCAACAGGCAATGATTGATCATACGAACTACCATGCCGGACCGGAGGATCTGCCGGCAGAAAACATGACGTGGCAACAGGCAATCGACTATTGCCGCTGGCTGACGGAGAACTTTGCTGAGCAATTGCCCGAGCAGTGTCGCTGTGCGTCGTTACCCACCGAGACCCATTGGGAATATGCCTGCCGGGGCGGAACGCCCACGGAGTATTACACAGGCGACGGGAACGCCGCACTGCATGGGGCCGGGTGGTATGACCAAAACTCCGGCATCAGAACCCACTCCGTGAATGACGACAGCAAACGACGCAACAGATTCGATCTGTCGGACATGCACGGCAACGTGTGGGAATGGTGTCTGGACCGCTGGGACGGAGCCGCTTATCGCCGCCGCTGGGATGGAATAACGGCCGCGGAAACATACGAACTGGACGAGCAGTATGGCGACCGCTCCGAGTATTCGCGCCGGGTGTTGCGTGGCGGGTCGTACGGGCGCACGGCCGACTGGTGCCGCTCGGCGTTTCGCTTCAGGTACAGGGCCGGTGATCGCTTCAGGTTCATCGGCTTTCGTGTCTGTCTGGTTCGCAGCCCGCTTTCCAGCTCAGACAGCCGAGGCTGAGCCAGAATGGACGGCCCTGGAGCGGAGGGACGAAGCGACGGGGGCCGGGAGTGACGGCGAAGCCGAAAAATTTTAGATCCTCGTCCCCTCGTCTCTCGTCCCCGGGCTCTGCCCGGGGACGCACTGCCCCCGAGGCTCCGCCTCCTCCGACTTGAACCGTCCATTGAGGGGACAAAACGGGGACAGGTCCAGTTTATAGAGCTCATTGGGGATGCCTTAGCCGGGGTCGCGAAACTGGACCTGTCCCCGTTTCTTCCCCCGGGCGTTCCAGAATCGGCGGAGCAGACTTTGCCACTGCGCCGCGTTTGCCCGGCTTCAACATCCGTCCGGTCCAGTCCAGTCACTGCAGGTACTCCGGCAACGACATGAACACACAACCGCGATTGGACGCTCGACGAGACGGAGCATCTGGCTCCGGTGGAACTGTGGGGAGGTGCGAGTACGATCGGTCCATGTTTGAATAAGCAGGGGGCTCGGTGCAGTAACAAAGGTTTTTTGCCGATCTCAACTGCGGAATACCTGACCCTGCTGGACTGGACGGCTCGGCAGACTCGATCGGGCAAGCGCGGTTCGACGCCGAAACAGTTTGCTCCGTTGTTCGATCGCCTGGGAATCTCGGCGGAGATCTGGTGTCGGCTTGTGAAGGACTTCGGTCGATTGTTCAGCGTAGTGGCGGGGCAGCCTCAGCGAATCGACGAACATCGTCCGAAAGGCAGTTCGCGCCGCTACCGGACTCGCCAGGAAACCCGTGAGTTGCTGGCAACGGTGTAGCCTGTCGCTTCCTGTCACTTCCTGGCCGGAACTGACAGTAGCCCAACGAGCCGAGTGTTCTCCGTTGTTCAGGCTTCAGTGATTGCGGTTCGCTGCTGCGCTGTCGCATGGACTTCTCTGCTGCGGCTATGTCGATTGAAGCGAAGTTGTCACCTCGGCACAGGAAAATACCGCGCCCCCCGTGCCGTAGCACTGAGTTCACCAGCGACTCGTTCCGCTTGGCCGTCAACAAGAACCCTGAATTCTTCCTGCCGTTCGATGCAAACATTCTGTGTCCCCGCGGATCTTCCATGTGTCCCCGCGGATCTTCCATCTCGGGAGAACCTGCAGGCATCACGCGAGATGCTTACAGCGTTGATTGATAGCCTGACGGATCGTCCCGACGTGCAGAACGCCGTACGTCGCCTGATGAGCCCAGACGACATGCTGGAGACGTTCAGCGAATTGGCGGTCAAAGATCCAGATTTGATGCGGCTTGTCCTGCAGGCGAGCGTGGCGGCGTTGGTGAATGTCCAGAGCGTGGAAGCGGTTGACGCGGCGAGCGGTGACGGGGAATTGAGGAATGATGGCCCGACGAAGTCAGTCTTTTAACAACGCTACAAATTCAGCCTTCGACAATCCAGCACCGCGAATGATGCTTAGCAACGTGCCTTTTTTATGGTGGTTGGCCCATGCTGAGGAACGGTAACCAGATTGCGATGGCCGTCTTTTTTCATGTTATGATGACTGCCGCTAGTTCTGGAAATGTAGAAGCCCGCTTTCTCCAAAGCACGGAGAACTTCACGCGCTTTTACAACAGGCAAAACGGCATCGTCGTCCATGCTGCACGGATCAAACTGCCACAAGCATGGCGCTGAGGTCAATCAAGATGCGTTTTTCTACTACATTTTCTTCGAGAAACTCATCAGCCCAAGGAATCTCTCCATCAGTCTTGTACTCCATCAGAACGCCAATAAGCGCATCAGTGATGTTTGCAATTGCTTCCTGCTCGTTTTCGCCTTGACTTGCAACCCCAGGCAGGTTGATCGCGTATATGCTGAAGCTCCCGTCGGTTTCACGCAACAACCCGACCCGGCATTCGAAGCAAGTCAGATTTGGATATTCAATCCAATTTACATTTTGTTGTGACTGGCCGACTTTCATTCCATCTGGGTTATTCATTTTTAGCTTCTCCGGATTCGCTTTCATCGGGTACAGCAATGATTCGAAGTGATCCAATCATCTCATCGTCGACCAGAAACTCAAGCGAGTATTGACCGAGTCCAACAATCGGCAGCACGGGCAATTCAAGTCTACTTTCAAGCGTGGCTAGTCTGTCATTCGATTCAATTGTGAACGCTGTTGAGAATAGCACCTGATAGTCTTTAAGGTAGACATATCGGATCGAACACTGCACCTTACCAACAATATCAGTCACACTGAAAAATATCCAAGGGTTTCCAGCGGAACGAAGCAGGCTAATCGATTTACTTTGCGGTTTTACTGCTTCTTCAACCGGTGACGCAACTTGTACCGGCAGATTCTGCCGAATACGCAAAGTATTAAATGTCCCAGCAATTACGAAGTTGTTCGAAATTTTATCTTGAAATACTTGGTTGGCCACAACGAGTGATTGTAGATGGGGCTTCACGCTGATTGCACTCTTTGTAGTTCGACTGACGGCCTGTTTCGCATCGATTCAATCATCCGGGCTTTCGGTAAAAAAAGCAACCGAAACGGGTGTAGCTACACCCGCAACGATGATTTTCAGGACTTTTCCTGAACTATTTCAGGACGCTGAAACCGCATAAAAGCGACTTTCCAGAAGATCAAGACGGATCTGCAGCAACGACGACACCATCGGCTGGGTGACACCGGTCGTTGGCTGAGGCGTGTTGTGCAGGGCTGGCT
>CAMAVB010000336.1 GCA_945861465.1 Candidatus Kuenenia stuttgartensis | reverse complement strand
GGATGATCGTCCGGAATCCTTTCTTCGAGGCTGACTGGTATCAGAAGTATCTGATTTCTCGTGCCTGGCGGCGTTTGCCAGTAGCTTCCATTGACCGATTTTTGCGACATTTGCCTTCGTCCGTGCATTCCGTGCGCTTCAGGGGGGGGGCCGACTTCTCAGAGTTTACCACACTACACCCAGTATGAGTAGTCATGCGTAAGACTATTGCCGATTAAATCGACGGCCTGCAAGGTGGATGGCGTGCCGGGGATTACGAAACAGTCGTACCCGACGCATCGCAACGATGAACAAAAATTGCATAATTCAGAAGGGAAAGATACCGTCGTCAATAGCAAGTTTTTAACAGCCCAGGGCTGGCCCCCAAGCACCGGCCAAACCAATGTCCAATCAGTTCTCTGTCCACTTCAATTCTCTGCTATTCTCTTTCACCGTTTTCACGACTGACGCTGAACCATTACACTGCCCGGCAGGCAGGACCTACTTTCCGAAGTGCAAATAACAGCGAAGACACCCTGATGACTACTCGAAACTTTTGCGGTCGTACAAGACGAGAAATGCTGTGGCAGACGGGTTCCGGCTTCGCCGGACTGGCTTTGACGGCGATGCTGGACCGTGATGGCTTTCTGAACAATCAGGCAGTCGCCGCCGATGGTGTGACGGAGTTCAGGAATCCATTGGCTCCGAGAGAACCACACTTCGCCCCGAAAGCGAAAAACGTAATCTTCCTGTATATGTACGGCGGACCCAGTCAGGTCGATACATTTGACTACAAGCCATCCATGTACGGCATGGATGGCAAGACGATGGAAGTCAAGACTTTCGGTCGCGGCGGACATCGCAACCAGGGCCGCATTGTGGAACCGCGCTGGAAATTCAAGCAGTACGGCGAATGCGGCAAGTGGATCAGCGACCTGTTTCCGCATCTGGGCTCTTGTGCTGACGAGATCGCGTTTGTGCATTCGATGACGGCCGATTCGCCGATTCACGGATCAGCCATGCTGATGATGAACTCCGGCAGAATTCTCAGCGGAAATCCCTGCATCGGTTCGTGGGCCAACTACGGCCTCGGCAGCGTCAACGAAGATCTGCCGGGATTCGTCGTGATGCTGGATCCTCGCGGAGGCCCGATCAGCGGCTCTAAGAACTGGAGCAGCGGCTACATGCCTGCGACGTATCAGGCTACCGTAATGCGTTCCGGAAAGAATCCGATTCTGGATCTGACGCCGCCGCCGGAACTGGCAGGCAATTCACAGCGCCGTCTGCTGGACACGTTGCGTCAGTACAACAACGACCACTACACATCGCGTTCCGACAACAGCAATCTCGCCGCGCGCATTGCGAGCTACGAACTGGCCTACAAGATGCAGTCGCAGGCTCCCGAAGCCGTGGATATTTCGCAGGAGACTGCTGCGACGCAGGAACAATATGGTCTGACGGATCCAAAAAGCGAAAAGTTCGGACGCCAGTGTCTGCTGGCTCGACGCCTGGTCGAACGTGGCGTTCGCTTCGTTCAGATTTACTCCGGTGGTGCCCACAACGACGACAACTGGGACGCACATACCGAGATGGAAAGTAACCACAATCTGCACGCCGGGGAAACCGACAAACCAATCGCCGGGTTGATCAAGGATCTCAAAGAGCGTGGTCTGCTCAAGGATACGCTGATCGTGTGGGGCGGTGAATTCGGACGTCAGCCCACCGCCGAATACGCCACTGGCAGCGGTCGCGATCACAACAGTTACGGCTTCACGGTGTGGATGGCAGGTGGCGGGATCAAAGGCGGCACCACGGTGGGAGCCACCGACGAAATCGGCAGCAAGGCCGTCGAGGACGTGTTCCATGTCCGGCACATGCACGCCACGATCCTGACGCAGCTCGGCCTCAGCCCCGAAAAACTTACTTACTTCTTCGGTGGTCTCAATAATTCCCTCGTCGGCGTCGAAGGCGCAAAGCCGATGTGGAAAATCATGACATAGGACCGCTTGGGAAGCTATACTGCGAGCGGTCGGAATTTCCGTGGGCAACCCCCTGTATGCGATTGCGCAACTGCGTTTCCGGCCCAACGGGCCATCCGTTCGAATAGCCTGGCCCAGCGGGCCAGGTCCAGGATCAGCACAAATCTCTTCAGGCCCAACGGGCCGGCCATTCGACGCACACTCACGCCAGCCCACGCCCCACGCCGGTACGGTACCCACCCCACGTTACGCCGGTACCCGCGCTACGCCGGTACCAGTTACCTTCGGCCCACGTTGAAATGGAGGTTCAAATTTTGTCTTAGGTGCCTGAATCCTGAAGCGTACGGTGCCTGTTGAAGCGTACGGTGCCTGTCACCTGCAGCACAGTCCTTCACCTGCAGCACAGTCCTCCGCCCCATGGACGACGTCTGCCCAATCGGGCTGCCGGGCTACAAACTGTCTGCGAGGAGCCTGACGTTGTTCGCTCAGAAAAGTTCGGTCCACGATTTCGAACGGGAGAGCAGCATCCGTCGTCGGACGGAATGCCGCCAGAGCGTAAGCCACGTCAGCTCGATCCCGGACGCGGGGCTGTTGATGTGAAAGGTCAACTTCGGCATCGCTGGTCGGCTCGAAAGTGATCAGGTTGTCGTGGACAATACGCCGCAACCGGCCCAACGCCTCGGTCTGCCTGCCTGGTTCGATCTGGCTATATTCCAGCATCAGCACCAGGGCCTCTCGCTCCGCAGGCAAGAGCGGTCCTGCTGGATGCTGTGCAATTACACCCGGTGGAACAAACAGGACGCTGGTTCGCCCCCACAGTGAGTCGAAGAGCTGGGCGTGGCCTGCGGCGTCAGCCTCCACTTGCCAAATCGCCCGGTCGGATCTGCGGCCGGGCTGGCTCCCAAGCTCGGTCACGAAGTGCTTCTCGGTCTCGTCTCTGGAGTTGGGCACGATCTCCGCTAATCGTCCACCAGGTCGGAAACGTGTATCTGTGCAAACGAGTCGGAAATGGACTTGCGTTCTTTGTGGGTCAGGAACGGACAACCACTTCGCGGCAAATGATTGAAGCACGGATGACAAGCCCGCTGGTTGTCCAATACTCGCAATACGCTTGCATTGCGTGAACACCGTGAGTCCGCCTTCGCAGCACTCGTCCAAATCTTCTCCCCAGTCATAGCGAATCCGTGTTGGGAAGTCTGGAAGATTGAGTACAGGCCGACGAACGAGCATCGAGGCCAAACGAGCAATTGCATACGCCGCCTGAAAGTTATAGCCAGCCAGGCTGACGCGTCCCTGACGTGTGGCAGTCAGCTCGGCGAGACGCTGCTCTGAAATTAGAAATGGGTTCATGAGGCATCGGTGGCGCGTAGTGCAAAATAGTGGATGACATGCTGCACCAAGGCGAAGTTAGCGTTTGTGCTGGGCGGCAGGCAGTACTTCCGCCGCAGGTTCGCAGACGCAAGTTATATCTCGTCAGTGGCCAAATGCTACGCGGTGAAGGCTAACACTGCAAAATCGTGAGACTTCGGGCTGAATCATGGCCCCTCCGAATTCTTACGAATCCGGCTACACGTCATTCCTGCTCGTGCGAGGAAACGTCATGAATTACATTTCCGTAAACTTCGGCTGGCGCTTTTCTGAAAAGGCTTTCAGACCTTCCTGTGCGTCCGGCAATTCAAGGCATCGCAGGTAGGCTTCTGTGTCGGCTCGATGGGCCACTTTGGGCTGGGAACCTTCATCGAGATGGACGAGACGTTTGGTTTCCCGCAGCGCGACGGCTGGCATCTGCAGCATCTTTTCTGCGAGCTGACGACCGCGTTTCAGCAAGGAACTGCCGGGCACGACTTCGCTGACGAGTCCCCATTCAAAGGCTCTTATTGCTGTGATCGGTTCCCCCATCAGGCACATTTCCAGAGCCCGTGATTTTCCAACCAGTGCGGTCAGTTGAGCAATCCCATAACCGGGCGGCCAGCCGAGCCGGATTTCGGGCATGGCAAAGCGCGCAGCATGACCGGCGATTCTGAGGTCAGCAGAATAGGCCGCCACGCAGCCTGCTCCAAATGCGTCTCCATTCACAAGTGCGATGACCGGCTGCGGCAGGCGTTCAAAGGCAAGGTACATTTCCGCCTGACGATGACTGAGTGATCGAGCTGTGGCCAGCGGAAGCGATCTCAGTTCCTTCACGTCGTCGCCCGCACAGAACGCATCGCCAGCACCGGTCAGCAGCACGACGCGAACTTCCTGCGGATGGCCGGCGAGCCATGCAACAGTCTGCTCGAGATCGCTGGTCATCTGGATGTTGACCGCATTCAACGACTTCGGGCGATTGAGCGTCACCGTGGCGATGCGGTTGGCGACGTCCATCAGCAGAGTCTCAAAGGTCGGTAATGGTCCGGAACTGGCCGCGAGATTCATCGGTCGTCCTTCATCATGCGACAGCCCTGCGAGATTTTCTATGAGACGGCTTAACGAGACAATTGCGCGGGAATGTTTGCCATTACCGATCAATCGATCACCGGCATAGGCCGCGACATCAAAACTGATTCGACGGCCATCGATCATGGTCACGATGGCAACTCCGACGACAGTGGTCCCCAGACCCGCACCGCCGAGGTGCTGGATGTTGACTTCAGTACCAACCGATTCTTCCCCAGGTTCCAAAAATGGCCGCAGCGCTTCGCGAGCTGCACGTTCCATCAGCAGAATCATGTTCGGAGTGGAGAACACTGTGGCTCGCGAATCACCTCCCAGAGTGATGATCATGGAGGCATCGACCACCCATGTGAGCTGACCCGCATCGCCCGTTTTCAAGCCGGATTTCATGTCAGAATTCAATCCCGATCCGGGTGCGTTCTTTGAACTTTAAAAACAGCGGCCCGCTGTCAGGCCAGAACGAGTAATTGTACCTGGATTCGAGTTCGGCGAGAAGTCGAGGTCGTTAGGACGTTGGCGGATACGGTCCAGGCGGCGAGTTCAACGGGATCGACGTCTGTCGGCACTTTCGAATCCCCCACTGCCAGTAACTGTGTTGCCTGTTCCGGTTTGGCCGTGAACGATGCATGATCGGCGGCCCATCCCTGCAGCAGGACATTCACTTCCCTGGGCTTCGGTTCACGACCTGTCGTCAGCCGAAAGCGGTGACGCGTGCTGGTGACAGGCATATTGGAGGGCTGTAAGTCGTAGGCCCAATTGAATTGACCCTTGATTGCGATTCTTCATTGCGAGTATGCTCCTCGCTCCCAATTCACGTTTCTCGTGACTTGACAATTGTGCCTTGGTACAATCCCAACCAATCCAGACCTTCGTTGTGGCGTCTTTGCGAATTTGGCATCTGAAAACTCTGTTTGACCCAATCTCATGATTGTAATGCTTCCCAAAGAAATCACCGATGAACTCCACGCCGCTCGGGGCGAACTGCGTGTCACTGACCCCAGCACCTCCCGTGTCTACGTGCTGATCGATGATGAAACACACCGTCGAGCTATGCACGACCTCAAGATGCAGGAAGACTGGGACGCCATTCAGGAAGGTGCTGCTCAAGCTGATCGTGGTGAAACCATGTCCATCAACGAAGCCCAGGCAAAGCTGAAACGACAATTCGGATTCTCAGGCTAGCGATGACATTCTCGGTTCGAATCACGACACGCGCGTTCAATGACATCCGCCAGAATTTTTAATGGTGGTCGCAACATCGATCTGCGGAGCAGGCAGGGGAGTGGTGCGACCTCGTTTTCAAGCAAATCGATGGACTCAGCGTGATGCCCGAGAGTTACCCGTTTGCGTCAGAGAATCACAAAACTCCGTATGAACTCCGCGAAATGCATGTTGGGCTTTCTGGAAAGACAACGCATCGCGTCCTGTTCCGGATTCAATCTGACACGATTGAGGTTCTTGCAATCCGTCATGTCGCCTCTGATTCTGTCCAGTCTGATGATCTCGCCTAGCGGAGTGACGCAGTCGAAACCGAGTAGACGGAAAAAAAGGGGAAAAAAAAGGAAAAAAAAAGGGGGGGGGAAGGTGTCAGGAACCGAATACGCCATTCTTACTAGAAACGGTTCCTGACACCTTTGTTTGCTCTGTAGCGAAGAAACAGTGGAAGAGAATCTGTCGTCGTACTATCTGTCGCTGGAAATTTCTCAGGTGTATCACGGGATGCTGATTGCGATTCCGCCTCAGGACTGGGAGATCTTCCGAAACCTGACGACTGCCCAACTGGCGTCAGTGTTGAAACAACTGGCGGGGCGAGTGTCGCTGCAGAAACTTCAAAAACATCCTCGCGGCGCCAAGCGTCCGCAGCCCAAACGAAAGAACTCCGGTAACGGACAACACGTCGCCACCGCAAAACTACTCGCCAGAAGAAATCAATAAATCTACACCTTCACAGGGCTGCCCCAAAGGCCACGAACGCCGCATCCACGGACACCGCCACGCGGGTGTGCGCATCGTGCTGGAAGCCCCGTCAATGATTCACGCGCTGGATCTCCACCAGCGTCATCCCGAGCCGCCCACTTCCACCGACCTGCTGCCATTTCGCAACGCGACTCCTCACATCAGCCAACTCCAGTCGCTCAAACGCCGCAGCCTCATGCGCCGAGCACGCTCAACAAAGAAACGACCTCGACTTCTCGCGCAGCTCGAATCTCGGTCCAAAGACTCGTCTTAGCCCGCCAGCGGGCCGTTGATAAAAAAAGCCTCCCTGAGGTCCACGAAATCTTGTTTCGGGCGCGACTTGATGAACGCGAGACATGGTTGTCGTTGCGAAAGAGGACGACTATTAGGCGTAGTCCGTCCCTTTTAATAGTTTTTCCGCCGTGATTCCACAAAACGTTGTTCTTAATTTTTCTATTCCCCTCTCTCTGCGAAGGCTGTTTTCAGTCAATGCATCTTTCGCAAAACGGCCCAGCCCAATGGTCCTGGCTTCTTCAATTGCCTTGGTGTCAGAAAACGACTTGGCCAACTGATCGGTCTTTTCAAGAGTGTGCCAGGCATGTATCAGCTCGTGCCCAAGAATGATCGACGCTGGTATTCCACCGAGCTGGTCGTCATCCTCGTCTTCACTGAAACCCACGGGACTCCATCTCAGTAAAAAGTCTTCGCGATCCCATCCACTCCCTGATTGCCCTTCTTTACCTCCAGCTGCCTCTATTGTTATTATCTTTTTTTCATTTTTAAGCCCATCGCATATTAACGCGACAAGCTGCTTCCCGATTTGGTTCGATCGCAGATCAGCCAGAGCTCTCCGCACAAGTTCGTCAAACGTGACAATCGTGTTCCAAAAGAAACCCTTCGTAGTTATGCTCACGGAACTTCTTTTAATGTATATCCCGGGCATATCCTGTCCCGCCAACAATGTATCTCCGTCTGTACTCATGCCTTGTTCTCCGTTTGTCATGTCGTTCAGATAAACGCCAGTGCAAATACGGCACGGATTGTCATGTATATCCAAACGCCTGTCAAACATTTGCCAAAAAAGAATGGAATCGAAAAAGGGGACATTGTGTGCCGGGATAAACCGGTTTGGAATAGAGAATGAAAGTATCTTACGAGGAAAGTGTAGCCAACTACTTCGGCCTTCAGCGGAGGGGCGGACCGGGAGACCGTTCTGTCTTGAGCGTCCGTGCGAAGGGTAAC
>CAMAVB010000335.1 GCA_945861465.1 Candidatus Kuenenia stuttgartensis | reverse complement strand
TCACTGACCTATCTGATTGCGCCGGTGACTTACGTGGGTGTGCTGCACGCGACGATTCTTGAATCGCTCAAGGCCAGTGATACGGTGGCCAATCTGCCGGAAGCGGTCTACTTGTGGGTGACACCGTTGCCGTTGCTGATCGCATGGTTCTGGCCATCGCCAAAACTGCTGCGTCCCATGCTGACCTGGGCACTGATTGTGAAGGGGGCAGCAGGGGTTCTCGCGGCGCTGGTCTTTGCGTTTGCACCAAAGTCATTCTGGATTCCCGTCATGATTATTCATCCTGGCATCATCGGGATTACCGGGGGAGTCCAGACGATGTGTCTCTGGGAACTGATCGGTCGCGGGATGACTCCAAGGATGCGAGGACTCACGCTGGGCTGGACCTTTGGCATCGGGCCAATCTTTGCCGTGCTCGGGTCATGTGCTTCGCAGTTGATCCTGAAAGGCGATTTCCTCGGAATGCTGGAAGTAACACCGATCCCTCAACCATGGAGTTATGTCGTCCTCTTCGGAGTGACATGTCCGGCGATGTGGTTGTCCGCTGTCCTGGTGCAGATGGCGAGAGTACCTCCCGTGTCGGAATCCGAGTCGAATTCTCAGTCAGGGATGCGCTGGAACGAAATCCTGCGAGGACTAAGGTCTTACTTCCTGAATCCTTTGATCGTCACTGCAGCCATTGGATTCCTGTTGACCTATAGCGGCACGATGATCATGAACAACATGTCTCTGTATGCTCGCGAAACGCTGGGTGAAGCTCCCGAAAAATACGCAGGAGTTCAGCTCGCGCTGCGATTCGGATTCAAGTGTGTGATGGGCTTCGGATTGGGTTGTCTGGTGACGAGGATACATGCCAGAGCCTCCCTGATCGCGACAACGTCGATCTGCATCGCAGGAATCGCGTGGGCTTTGTTCGTACCGGGCAAATGGTATCTGCTCGGATTCGGACTTCTTGGCGGGGGCGAACTCTTCTATGTCTACTATCTGAACTACATTGTCAGTTGCTCTAAACCGGAACGGATGCGAGAGAACACGGCCTACACCACTCTGGTGACTGTTACAATCGGCGTGATGCCGATTGCTTTTGGCCTGGTGTCCGATCGCTTCGGCCTGCGAGCAAGTTTCGTTGCCGCGATCGGCATCCTGGTCGCAGCACTGATCCTCGTTCAGTCCCGTCTACCAAAGCAGCCCCAAACTGCCTCCCCCCGACCCGACTGAACACCGAACACTGAAAACTGAAAACTGAAAAAAACGAGCCCCCCTATGTCGAACAAACGCTTCCCTGCCGGAATCATGGCGACCTGTTGCATTCCGTGGGACGAGAACGGTCGCCTTGCCGAACGCATCTTTCGTCTCAATGTACAACACGCTCTGCACGGGACAAAGCTCCTCTATGTCTTTGGCACCGCAGGAGAAGGCTACGCGGTCACGGATCGTCAGTACGAAGAAATCGTCACGGCTTTTGCCGACGAAATGCGGCGGGGAAATGCCGAGCCGATGGTTGGCATCATCGATCTGTCCCTCGGTACGATCGTGGAACGCATTCAGCGAGGACGTGATCTTGGCGTGCAGCAGTTCCAGATCTCCCTTCCCAGTTGGGCGGCACTCAGCGAAACGGAGCTGTTCAGTTTCTTTAAACATGTCTGCGGCGGTTTTCCCGAATGCCGGTTCATGCATTACAACCTGCCGCGAACCAAGCGCATGGTCACAGGGAAGGAATATGGACGTCTCGCGGAGGAACATCCGAACCTCGTGGCGACGAAGAATTGCGGCGACTCGCAATCACACCTGCGGAGCCTGATTGAGGATGCTCCCCAGTTGCAGCACTTTCTCTCCGAAGCCGGCTATGTCTACGGATCGCTGTTCGGAGAGTGCGGGATTCTGGTTTCGTTCATCATGAACTGGCCAAAGATCCAGGCATTGCTTGAAGCTGGCCAGCGCCGCGACGTGGCCACGATGGTCTCGATTCAGCGTGAAGTGGACATTGTGATACAGACCCTGTTTGAAACGATTCCCGATAATCGCATCGACGGCAGCTACGACAAGCTCTTTGAGAAGATGTACGAACCCGACATGCCTCTACGGCTGCTGCCTCCCTATATCGGTTCCAGCGACGAGGAGTACCACAACTTCGTGCGTCTGTTGAAGGAACGACTCCCGGAATGGGTGCCTCAAACATAGGAGTCGGATCTGCACTTGAATTGAAAGGCTCCCACCATGAATTCTACCACCTCGATTTCCGCTATCGACGTTCACGGGCACTACGGCGACTACATCCAGATCGACAAAACCGAATTGTACAACCGGATGATGAGCGGCGATGCTGCCGAAATCGTCCGGAGAGCCGCGGCGGTCAACGTCGGCCTGACGATCGTGTCGCCGCTCCTGGCTTTGCTGCCCCGGTTCCAGGCCAACGCCGCCGTGGGGAATGAAGAGGCTGCGCGGATTGTGGCCGCGACGCCGGGCCTGAAGCAGTACGTCGTGATCGACCCGCAGCGTCCGGAGACATATGCCCAGGCCGACGAAATGCTCCGGCAGCCACAGTGTGTTGGTATCAAACTGCACCCCGAAGAACACGGCTACCCGATTCGCGAGCACGCCGCGCTGCTCTTCGAGTTCGCTGCCGCACGGAAAGCCATCGTGCTCACGCACAGCAGTGAGCAGAACAGTCTGTGCGAGGACTTCGTGCCGTGGGCCAATCGGTTCCCCGAGGTCCGGTTGATACTGGCTCACATCGGCTGCGGCTGGGATGGCGATGTGACTCATCAGGTCCGTGCTATTCAAAAGTGCCAGCACGGCAACGTTTTCGCCGACACATCGAGCGCCCGTTCGATCATGCCAAACCTGATCGAGTGGGCGGTGAAAGAAGTCGGTGCCGAACGGGTTTTGTTCGGCACCGACACCCCGCTGTACAGCACCGCCATGCAGCGGGCGCGGATCGACCACGCCGACTTGTCGGATCCCCACAAGCGCCTGATCCTGCGAGACAATGCCGTCAAACTGTTTGGCTCAATGCTCGACTGAGCAGGGCTGCAGTTTCGACTGTCGTCATCAACGAGACGTCCCCATCGGAAGCTGGCCGGGGCTGCACATGCACGCGATTCAAGCCATCGGCGTCGGCCAATAGACCTGATAGTTCTCGTGATAGGAAATCCGCCAGCCTTCCGGCGTGAAGCGAATCGTTTTGTGCTCTTCTTCCCACCGAGCGTTCTCGACACTCTCTCAACCTCGCAACATGCGATGCGGAGAAATCCGATGAACTCGCCACTGACCGATGATTCTCGGCAATCGGGCGTGGCTGCAGAGTGTGAAATTGGTTATGATGGGAGGTCGGTTTCGCCAAGAAATCGCCCTCCGCTCCTTCATCCCACCTGCCAAATTTCGCCCCAATGCCCGCCCAGCATTTCATATTCATTCTTGTTGTTTGCTGCGGCCTGGGCAGTCGGGGTTCGAGTGCAGGTGAGATTCAGTTCGAACGCGATATCCTACCGATCCTGCAAACACATTGCATTCGCTGCCACGGCCCCGAGGTTCAGGAAGCGAACGTTCGTTTGGATATCCTTTCGACCAACCTGATCGAGGACCGTGCGGTGACCGAATCATGGCATGAGGTGCTGAACGTTCTTCAAGCCGGCGAAATGCCACCCAAAGATGAGCCTCAACTCTCAGGCAATGAACTTTCTACTGTTACCGACTGGGTTTCTAACTCGATCAAAGCCGCTTTGGCAGCTCGTCAAAAGACCGATGGACGCGTCGTTCTGCGGCGACTGAATCGCGTTGAATACCAACACACGATGCAGGATCTCCTCGGATTAGAAATGGACTACGCGCGGGATTTGCCGCCTGATGCCATGTCCGCTGATGGCTTTCGCAACAACGGGTCGTCGCTGCAAATGTCGTCCTTGCAGCTTGAGTACTACCTGGCCACGGCGCGGCGAGCAATGGATCGAGTGATCGTTCAAGGCGAACAAGCACCTGCCATTGACCATACCTTCACCGCCACCAGCATCGACAATTGGTTAGGCGACGCGGAACGATCCAATCTCCTGGGTCGACGGCAGGAGTTCCTCGTCAAAATGGTCGACAACTATCCGAACGATGGCGATTTTCTGGTGCGAGTTCAATTGACCGCAGATCTCAAACCCGCGACCGGGTACCCATTGCTGGAGGTCTCGGTCGGCTATCAAGTCGACACCGAGATTCTCATGTGCGAGTTCGATTTGGTGGAAGTCACTTCGCCCGAATCGCAAACCTTCGAATTTCGCGGGCGGTTGGAAAATTTCCCGTTGCCCGTGCGCGGCCAGGGCAAGTTTCCCGGACTGGTGGTGCGAGTCCGCAATGTCTATGACGACAAGTCGCCCTTGCCGACACCACAAAAGGATGCAGGTGGCAAGACGACGTATCCCGGTGAAGCCCATCTGCCAATCCTGATGATTCAGTCGGTCGAGTTTCACGGCAATACGTACGTTCAATGGCCACCCGACTCGCATCGCCGAATCCTGTTCGACGCGCCAGGTGTGGATCGTGAGGACACGGCCTACGTCGCCCAGGTGCTGCAGCGGTTCATGACGCGAGCCTTTCGCCGGAATGTCACCGAGGCGGAAGTTGCGAGGTTGGTGGCGTTCTATCAGGAGATTCGGCCCGAGTTTCCTTCCTTTGAGGAAACTATTCGCGAGACACTGGCGCTGGTCTTGATTCAACCGGACTTCTTATTCTTGTTGGAGCCTGCCGGAGATGAGAAGCGGTCGCTCGATGAATTCGAACTGGCTTCGCGACTGTCGTACTTTTTTTGGAGTACGTTGCCCGACGAACGGCTGATTGAACTGGCGACCGCAGAAACGCTGCGTGCGAACATGGCCGGTGAAGTGGAGCGGATGCTGGCGGACCGGCGAGCCCAACGATTTGTTCAACAGTTCACCGATCAGTGGCTACGATTGAACGTGGTCGACAATGTGGCCGTCAACCGTGATCGCTTTCCTGGCTTCGACGATCGGCTGAAGCAGGACATGTGTGCCGAGACCCACACTGTGTTCGAGGAACTGTTGCGCGAGAACCTCAGTGCCACTCAGCTATTGGCTGCCGACTTCACCATGTTGAACGAGCCGATGGCGAAGCATTATGGCATCAAGGGTGTTTTCGGTCGCTCGTTTCGTCGTGTCCCGTTATCGCCGGAGTTGCATCGCGGCGGCCTCTTGAGTCACGCCAGTATCCTATTGAGCAATTCTTCGGGAGCCGATTCGCACCCGGTGCGACGAGCGGTTTGGATCCGCGATCGACTGCTGAACGACCCTCCGGCACCGCCACCGCCAAATGTACCCTCACTGGAAGAGGCCAACCCCGAGTTTCATCGACTTTCGGTGCGCGAACAGCTTGAGATTCATCGAACCGTCGAATCCTGCAATCAATGCCATCGCTCGCTCGACCCATGGGGCATTGCTTTGGAAAACTTCGACGCCGTGGGAAAGTGGCGCACCGACATTCCACAATCAGCGGGTGACGGTGCGAACGTGCAATCTGTCAATGCGACGGTGGTTCTGCCGGATGGCCGGGAAGTGGCCGGTGCCGATGACCTGCGCGAGTATTTGGCCGGTGACAGAAAACAACAGTTTGCCAGATCATTGGTGTCGCGTTTGCTGACTTACGCTCTGGGCCGATCTCTGGAGTTAACCGACCAATCAGCCGTCGACAACGTTTTGGAACAGTTTGCAGAAGATGACTATCGTCTCAAGGGATTGATCCACAAAGTCGTGTTAAGTGAACCATTTCAGACAAAGTGATTAGCAAGTCGGGCTGTGATGATCCTCACAAGAAAGAGACCATAACATGGCAATAAAATCCTGGCATCTGGATCGACGCACCTTCCTTATGGGAACAGGTGTTTCGTTGGGTCTGCCCTGGTTAGAGTGCATGGCGAAAGCGGACGAGTCGCCCGTGCCTGTCGATCAACCGGCGCGTCGCATCTGCGGCTTGTACTTTGGATTCGGTGTGGCATTACCTCCCGAAAATCACGAACACGCTCTATGGCGATGGTTCCCGCAGGGCGAAGGTCGCGAGTACCAATTCACCGAGACGTTGAAGCCGCTGGAGGCACAACGTGAAAAGCTGACCATCCTTGGTGGTCTATCGCATCCCAATGGGCGTCGGATGGGAGCACACGACACGGCGGATACGTTTCTGACCGGCGCGTTTTTGAACAACAAGCTCCTGGTCAATACGATCTCGGTTGATCAGGTGGCGGCAAAGGCGTTGGGCGATCAGACTCGCTTTTCTTCGCTGGTGATGTCGACCGACGGCGGCGTAGGCGAGCCAACTCGGTCCAGCACGCTTTCCTACAATGATAAAGGTCGTCCTCTGCCTGCACTTTATCAGCCACAGCAAATCTTCGATCGATTTTTTGCGGCGGGTGATCCCGACACGATCGCCGAACGACGTCGACTCAAGAGCGCTGCCAGCATGCTGGATCGAGTCCTCGATGATTCTCATTCGCTGAGAAACCGATTGGGAAATCAGGATCGCGAAAAGTTGGATGAGTATCTGGCAGCCGTGCGACAGATCGAACAAGGCGTCGAGCGATCTCAAGGTTGGCTGGAGATTCCACGTCCGGAGCTGCGCGATGAAGAGCGCAAGGCATTGCACCTCGATTCGAATGATGAAGCTCCGCTGCAGTTTATTCGCACCATGTACGATCTGATCTATTTGGCGTTTCGCACGGATTCGACGCGAGTGGCAACGTACCAGATCACGAACATGGCCGACTGCTCGTCTAAGGCGGCCAAGTTTCCGCAATTGCAGGGCTTCAAAGACTCGCTGCATACTCTAGCGCACGATTGGGACAAGCCTGGTGGCTCCGAGCGATTAGGCCAATGGGACCGTTTCATGGCCGAGCAGTTTGCTTACTTCCTGAATCGCCTGGAGTCGGCTCAGGAGCAGAATGGAACGCTCCTCGACAACTCGTTGGTCCTCTATGGCAGCAGCAACAGTGTCACCCACGATAACAATAACTATCCGTTGATACTGGCGGGTGGATCTGAGATGGGATTGAAGCACGGTCGCTATTTGAAGTTCAGCGATCAAGTGCCCATGTCGAATTTGTTCGTCACCATGCTGAACCGAGCTGGTGTCGAGTGCCCAGCCTTTGCAGACAGCACAGGGGAATTGAACGAACTTTTGAGTTAGGCGTGAGGCCCATTTCTCCGACCATGACAACGAGTGTTTCTTCCAGCATTCCGAGCGACTGCAGATCGTCGAGCAATGCAGAGATGCCTCGATCCGTCGGCGGCAACAAACAATCCCTGAGCAACGGGAAGTTATTGTCGTGAGTATCCCACGCTTCATTGTTCCCCAGATTCACCTGGACCAGATTAACTCCAGCCTGAACCAGATTAACTCCAGCCTGAACCAGTTGTTAAGCCATCAGGAGAGACCACCATCCAGTTCTCTTCAAAAGGCGAACCAGTAGTGACAGTGTGGTTTAACAAACGCAGGGACTCGTGTCTCGCACGAGTTTATGTCAAAATGTCCTTCGCAACGATGCCATGTACGTCAGTCAGACGGAAGTCGCGGCCAGCGTGGTGGTAGGTCAGGCGTTCGTGATCTAAGCCCAGCAAGTGCAGGATCGTGGCGTGCAGGTCGTGGACGTGGACTGGGTTTTCAATGGCGTCCCAGCCGAATTCGTCGGTGGCGCCGTAAGTCATGCCTCCTCGGACGCCGCCGCCAGCCA
>CAMAVB010000334.1 GCA_945861465.1 Candidatus Kuenenia stuttgartensis | reverse complement strand
CGGTCGTAAATAGCGATAAAATGGAACTGGCCCAGCCACGGGCGGTCTCGTGTGATTTCGTTGGCAAGCGACAACCGATGGCCCAACTCCCAGTTACTGAAGTCACCACCCACCTGCTTGCTGGCAACCTGCTTGCCGTTGATGAAGATGACAGCCGTTCCCGAGGAATCACGAGTATAGACGACATGCGTCAGTTCCGGTTCGAGGGATTTCGCGGGACCAGCAGTGGACGGGTTACCATTTTCGTCTGTGCC
This sequence comes from Candidatus Kuenenia stuttgartensis, assembly GCA_945861465.1. Classification (GTDB taxonomy): domain Bacteria; phylum Planctomycetota; class Planctomycetia; order Planctomycetales; family Planctomycetaceae; genus SXXK01. Next base: position 7,565 of record CAMAVB010000334.1, on the reverse strand, counting down.
GGTGGTTCTCAATCGCACGTCGTAGAAATTCTGATCCTGTCCGAGCGTAAAATTGCGGGAACCTGGATTGGAAGACAGCGACACGATCCGGGCCGGACCGCTTTGTTCCGCATTGGCCGGAGTGATCCACGCTTCGATGGTCAACGCATTTGATTTCCTGATCGCCTCTGAAAATCTTCGCACCGATTTTGGCGATACGATTGAGGCCGACGAAACGACCGTCAGTGTTTCCTCTGACCATCGGACACTGTCCGGTGTTTCGATCAGCAGATCAACGGGGTCTGTGCTGCCCGAGCGATCGTGAATAATCCGTCCGCTGCCTTCCGAAAAATCATACACCCCAATCAGTCCCTCCGCCGCCCGGCCGGGCGCCGGTTGCGCGCAGGTCACCAAAGGTAACATTGTCGCGACAAGGAATACAACACTGATTCTTATGATCAAGTTGAGAGAACAGCATGTCATACGAATGAACTTCCGCGATCGAGTCACCGAAACCTGCCTTGCGAGAATTGTACCCGGAATGAAGAACAACGGCATCTAAAGCCATTTTCTTTTTGTCGTAACCGGATTTATCAGAATTCGGGAAGGTAAAGACATCGTGTCAGTGCAGACGTGAGATCGCGCTACGAAGGTCGGTCATCTCGTGCCAAATCCAGAGGCTGTTTTGATCCCAATGCGGCTTCGCGGCTTTGCGTAAAATTTCTATGCCTCGCGTAAAGCCGCAAAGAAACAAAGAGAATTGCAGTTTTGCGATGCCTTGTGGCAAACTGTGTTTTCAGTCACGCCATTCTGATAAAGTTTGTTCGCTGACTCAGCCGTGCGCTTCGGCTTCGACCTGACTCGCAAATTCGTCCACGTTTGCTGCGGGAACATGTTTCACGGAGTATTCAGTAAACAGCTGGTCAACGTGACGAACAAAGTCGGGATCGCATCTTGGTGCAAACTTTGAGATGACCACCAGCCGCGATTTCTCGTGATCCTCCACGCCATGCTTCTCAATCAGGTCGCCTCGAATGGCCAACTCCAGGGCTGACTTGACTGAATTCCTTTCGAACTCATGAGGCTTTACGAGATTGAGCACACCATTCTGATAGGCATAGGGAACAGTGAATTCCTGTCCCAGCACCGGCAGCGTGGTCTCAAAATCCAACGTCGCTCGTCCTTCATCCGCCAAACGGGCGAACAAAGTTTGTAGTGAAGGAAATGTTGCCCGTTTCGACACCTCGGAATCTTTCAGAGCCTTGCCACCAACAAGTTCATCAAACAATCGCTTCAGCTCTTCCGTCGGCGATGAAACTTTCAAAGGACGCGGTGGAGTCAACTGAAGTGAGTTGCCACGCGTATCAACAAAACGCTGCAGATCCTCCAGGCTTGTGAAGGATTCGCGATCAACCAACAGGCGTTTCTCGATGGCGGTCTTAGCGGATCTCAACGCGGCACGAGCCAACTCGCCCCGACCCACGAGTTTTTCCGCTCGTCGAGTACTGTTGCTGGTCAGAGCTTGCAGGAAACCGCTCGCTGGACAGAACAAGATCACACCCAAGTTCACTGCCTCCAGACGGGAGACGTCCGGGCAAAACTGGATCAGCGAGTAATAGCCTTTTTCCGCGGTCATGGTTCTATCCTTCATTTTGTATCAGCTTGTTGATCGGGCCAGCAGACCTTGGCAACAGCATCCACGAGGTATTCATTCACAAACTTCGCTCGCCAGCAAATCAGATCAGCCAATGCATGTTTCGCCTCAGCAGGCACATCCCACTTCTCCGGAACATCATTGACAACACTTTCCACCCAATTTCTGTCCAGCATCGACAAATCAGCCACAGCAGCTTCGACGTCAGAACGCTGCATCCAAGGCACAAACCCGGGAAACAGACCGTAGACGCGGTCATCCTTGACTCTGTCGATATGGCTGCATCGAGCATCCAGATCGCGGGCACAGCCGAAGCAGTGGGTGTGATCCATAGCGATCAATCGCAGTCGATCCGCGTCGTCGCCCGCCAGCTCTTCCAGCAGCACATTATCATAGTTCGGCTTCCGTTCCGTCAAATCAGGGGGATATCGATCACAATTCCTGACCCAGGAGTCAAATACGACCAAGCGGCTGATTTCCTGAGGATTGACAACCAGTCTGAGTTCCTCGGCAGAACCGCCCCAGGGATGTCCCTGAATCGCCCGAGTCACAAATGCTGGTCCAGATTCGGCAAATCCTCCACGCAGAAATGGAATTTCATCGACGCTGGAGTCAATTTCGATAACTGCATGATCGAGTACCGACAGTTTGAACCAGTGAGCCAGGCGAGTTGCGATCAATTCGACAGCCAGCAAATGTGGCCCTTGCCGATTCCCCATCGCTTTGATGTAAGTTTTTCCAGCGTCCGTGATAATCCGAGCAGTACCCATGCTGGTATCCAGACCTGCCTCGAACCGTCTGAATTCGGTGGGTTGCCATTCGGGAGTTGAATGCCACGGGAGCTGCATTGAATCATTTGCCTTGAGGCCTGCCAGAAACAGACTAACCACCAACAAGTGACAGTAATTGAGGGTCATTGCGAAAACGGACGCACCAGAGGGCGACCGTCGAAAGTTCGGCGTCTTCGCGAGTCAGTTCGTGGATCGTTCGCAGGTTCTGCTCCATCCGTTCCTTCGGTGTCGGATTGATGCCGGGTCGGTATGCCGCTTTCGCTTGGAGAAACGCATCGATCGCTCGCGTAATTCGTTGCCACACTTTGCGGCGTTCCTCCGGGAGTGCGTCGTGTTCGTTCAATTTGAGTCGCTCGATCGAGACGTTCACTCGTTCCGTTTCCCAGTCGTCGCAACCGGGTGCCGGGATGGCATTGCCTTCTTCATTGAACGCCAGCAATCGCGTGTCGGCCTTGTGAATTGGATCGAGGAGATACGGAGTCTCGGACTCTTCGCAGCGAGCTGCGAATGTTGAGCAAGTGGAGTGGGTATGCAGAGGAAACCAGCCGCCTTTTTTTCGATTGGGGACATTCCCCGCTGCACGAAAATTGCTGTATTCAAATGCTAACCACCAATAGCCATCCTTCTCCGCGCTATCGAGTGAAATGCACTCCTTCTTGGGCCGAAAATGCTCAACATCAAGGTGAGAACAGATGTCTCGGCCTTCAGTGAACCAGCACTTTCCATGCGACAGCGCCAGAAGCCAGGGTTTCAGCTCGCCCCAGTGGGCGTTTTTCGAATCGATGTACTTGTTGCGTTTTTCAATGTCACCGGAGTTGTGGAGTCGCTCTACTTCAGCCAGATACTTCTTTGACTTCTCCAACCACTCCTTCCACATCGCATCAGTCCAAGGCGTCCAGTCAGGGATGTCCTTGTCGGTCGGCTTTCGATTCTCGAAGTTGATCCACCTCATGCAGACTTCTCCTCAGCCAGAATCCTTCGAATGATCTCGTCGGCGGCAGCATCCTGGGCAGCATGTTCGTCTGGAGTGAGTGCGTCCTTATGAAACTGAGTCATCTTAGCCATGCGTTTGACGAATAGGTCGTACATCGGGTCCTTGAAGTCATTGGCGAATCCCAATTCCGACAGTTCATGGCTCAGCCGAGACATTTCCTCGTCTTCCTGCGGCGTGCGTTCATTGCTCTTGGCGTATAGAAGGTTCCGTCGGTCTAATCGCCGCCGGGTCTCTCCATCGACCGTCGAGCGAAGCCCGAAATATTCGCTCTTCAGTAGACCCGAAACGCTCATGCCCTGAGGATGGTCAAGCGGCGTTTCGACGATGGTCTTGTCGCCGGGCCTCAGGATTCGCACCTGCTCTTTCCGCAGGCTACCGATCATCATGGGATCATGAGTTGTGATGATGACTTGCGAGTCGCCCTGAATTATTTCCTCTTCGTCCTGGTGCATGGCTTCGTTGATGCGGTCGAAGTAGCGGAGTTTCCAGATGGGGTTGAGGTGCGTGTCGGGTTCGTCGAGGAGGAAGAGGCAGTGGTCCTGACGTGTGATTCGCATCAGGCCGAGGACCGTGAGTAGCTGAAGTTCGCCTTCGGAAAGTTGCTCGAAGGAAATCACGTCATCGGCGGCTTTGTGTTTGACGAAGATGCGGACATCGTCCAGCAGGTCGGCGATGTAGCTGCCTTCGATGTATTGGAAGAAGCGGGACGAATCGCCAGTTCCGGTTTCGTCTTTCAGACGCAGCAAGGTTTCCCGGTCTTTCAGGAACAGGTACAGCAATTCCTGGAGTTCGGTGCGGCCTCGGAAGTCGATGAGCTTTTCTTCAGTGTGGTCGATCGGGGCGGTGGCGAGTTCCCACAGCTTGCTGAGGAAATCTTCGGTAAACCGAGTGCGGTCGTACCAGAAGCGATTGTCCCCTTGCTTGATGTCGGTAGCCGACAACTCACCGGACAAACGGTACGGTTTCTTAAGCGTGAAGAGTGCCGAATCGATCTCTTCGATTCGCAGGTCATGCAGGATCTCTTTGAGCGGTCGCTCGGGAGCAAGCAGACAGGACAGCAGCACAAGCCGGGCGTGAGGGTGCGTGCAATAGAACAGGCGACGGAGTAGCGAATCGGAATCGACTTCTTCGCCGAAGTCGTTCAGGTTGTCGATGTATCGCCGCTGATGTTCCTGAAACAGCAACTCCAGCCGCTCGCTCTTGCCGGAATAGTACGTGAAGATGTGCGAAGGCAGATACAGCCGAGCACTTCCACGTTCTGATTCACCGGTTTCTGGGTTCTCGCGGAAACGGTCACTCAACAGCCATGGATCAGCAGGTTCGCCGCCGATGGTGAGTCGTGGTTCTGCGTTTGCTTCGGCAACAATCGAGATTTCGTAGCCACGAACAGAGTATTCCAGTTCGTAGCCGAAGGATGTTGGCTGGTTCAGGTCGAGATCACGGAAGATCGTGACGATGGCCTCCAGCATGTTGGACTTACCGGAGCCGTTCTGGCCAATGACGGCGTGGCTACGGAGTCGACGTGACTCACGATCGACGTCGGCTTTTGCTGCGAACGTGATTTCAAAGTCCCGCAGGTTGCGGAAGTTGTCGATTTTGAGCCTTTGGAGATGCATCAATCAACCTCAACTTCTTTCACCGTGGCTGGCTCTGGCTCGGCAATCCAACCGTTGGCGATTTCGACTTTGAGCTGTCGATAAAATTCATCAATCGACAGTCCTGACCTTTGCCAGAGCTCCTTGCCCGAGAGCAATGTTTTGCTCGCTGAAACAATTTTCGCCAATGGCGAGTTAGTAATACCTATTGGCTCTTGACGAAGCAGTACCTTGGTAACCGGTGCATTTCGGGGGGCCTTCATTGGCGTCTTCTCCGTGTTTTCTAGGCCAGTGATTGATTCGATAGCCGCTTGAATAAATATCTGGACGATGCGATCGGACTGGCTTGTCTGTTTTTCGAGTTCATCCACTAAAGCTAGCAGACGCTTTGCAGTACTGACAATTCGCTGTTGTTCGTTCGTCGGGGGGATAGGGATCTTCAGTGCCCGTATCTTTGCCCCATTCAATGCAGGCTGAGCTCCACCGCGCCCCTCGGACCGAGTACGTTGATATTCATGCAAAGCCCACATCCAAACATATTCGGAGTCGATTAAACCAGACTCGAAAACGAGAGCCGCAACGTTTTGGTTTGTCGATGCGTCTACATCAAGGATTGCTGCCTGGCCTCTTGTCTTACCTTGACCAATCATCGCTATCAGCACCGTCCCGACTGGGTAGACCTTCGCGTTGCTATTCTCAAGACCAAGTTCCGTAATGTGCTCCTTTGTATCACGAATATGACAGTTTGCGACTTCGCCAGAACTCACCCAGCGAACCTCTCCATTCCAGAATTCCGCGCGTTCACGGGAAGGAGTCCCTCCGAGATTCACCGTCGCTATATCTTCGACGTGGCACCAGGTCCAAGACCGAGGTATTTCATAACCGTAGTCATTTTTCACTATGGAGCGACTTCGCGTACGCCCAAGTCTCCCCTGTGAAACCAGTTCTCTTCTACGCTTTTCGATTTGTGCCAACAACTCCAATGCCGATCCTTCGACATCGACTTGCTGGGCGAGCTTCCCTCTCATGGCTAAAGACAAAATAGTCTTACGTAATTCAATTCGAGACACTGGACTTTCGGTGAAAACTGCCTTTAGGTTTTCTTCGGTGGGTTCTTGGACGAAGCGGTCGTGGTTTGCGCAGGAGAGGAGGGGGAGAAGCTTGGCTCGCTCGGCCAGTTGCAACTCCAACCGGTCGCACAACCCCATCAACTCGTCCACCTTCGCCACAATTCGCTGCTGCTCTTCCAATGGTGGGATCGGAATCTGAAGTGATTCAATCTGCCCCTTCGTCACATGCTTTAAGCCAACGCCACCACGTGCGCTTCCGATCAGGACGTCGAGGCAAGCGTTGATGGCGATCCTCAGGTATTCGTTGTCGATCAGCTTAGAAAAAATGACCACCTTGAAGATATGCTGATTCAGGACAGCGTCGCCCCTATTCCAAATAAAAGCACCGAATGAGGTCCCGGGCGTTCCAGACCAACTAAGCAACATGTCACCATTGCTGACCTGATGTCGCTCGTCAGCGTCGCCTTCAAAATAGTTGAAAGGCGCGGAATGATCGTTCAGGTTCTGGATTCGAATGATGGGCGTTCCTGCTGGACGCCATTCCGTCGACTTGAAAGCCCGCCCGTTAATCAATTCAATCAAATCGCCTGCATTGATTTTGACCCAATGTGAAGGCACACTTCTTGCGACCTCAATTAACTGGGCGTGCTTTCTCTGGGATCTTCGGTTCCCCGAGCTTCTTAGATATGCTTCCTTCTGTGCAAGAGAGTCGTCAAGAATTTCACGAGCGTCTGTATCTCCTTCCTGACGATCCGAGAGCCCCCCTGAGATGGCGAAGTATGCGATCAGATCTCGCACTTTTGTCATACCATTTGGGGCGCGAGTTACCACTGAAAATGCATCCAATAGCATGTTGGCGCTCATGATCCGACACCCCTACTCTGTTGGGGTGCAATGGCAACTCTGAGTTCATCCTCTAGCTGCTTTTCCGTTGCCTCGATCTCCTCCATCAGTCTCTTGTACTTGCCGAGCAACTTCACGGGATCATGGATCTCGGCTTCGGGGGCGTTTGGGTTCTTGATGTCGAGATTGAAGACCGGCCAATAGTGTCGATCACCTGTGGCTTGCTCGTCTTTCGCATTTTGGATCAGCGAATCATATCGGGACTGAGTCTCGTCCAGTTCCTTCTGCACTTTCTTCTTCGCGGTCGCTTTTGATTCCTTCTTCAATGCGGCACGCAGTTCGACCAATCTGCCGTTGAGTGCATCGGCTTCGTTCTTGAACTGTTCGGCTTTGTCCCAATGCGGTTTCGCTTTGACCTCAGCTTCATCTTTCAACTTCTTGAACGGATGAGCCCACGCCTGCTCGTTCTCAACGCGATCTTTGAATCCATCGGACTCATTTCCCCACCATTCCTTCAACGCGTCGAATTCTTCAATGCGAAGCGGTCTTGTCTTTGAATAGCTCTTTTGTCCTTCCGGGTAACGATGCTCGTAAAACCAAATCGTCTCGGTCGGTTTGCCCTTCGTGAAAAACAGCAGA
>CAMAVB010000333.1 GCA_945861465.1 Candidatus Kuenenia stuttgartensis | reverse complement strand
GAAATCGATCCGGGCAACATTGACGGCATGAGGGCTCAAAGGCCGGATCGGCTGCCAACGGTGCTCTCAATGTCTGAAGTCCGACTGATTCTGGATCAGTGCCCGGAAGGCAGTTTGACTCGGCTGATGATCGAACTGTTTTACGGGACGGGGATGAGATTGTTGGAAGTGTGCAGGCTGCGGATCAAGGATATCGACTTCGAACGTCGGCAGATCATGGTGCGTGACGGGAAGGGCGAGAAGGATCGGGCAGTCCTTTTGCCGATGCGTTGCGAGACCACGTTACGGAAACAGATGGCATCGACTCGACAATTGCACGAACAGGACCTTGCCGCCGGGTTTGGCAGCGTTTGGTTGCCGTATGCCATTGCTGAAAAGTATCCTGCGGCGGGTCGTGAATGGGGCTGGCAGTATGTGTTTCCGTCTGGACGATTGAGTGTTGATCCAAGGCGGGGGCGACTGGAGGATTCGACGCAGAGGAATATTGCGGCGATGCAGGAAAGATCCGCCCCCTCATCCGCCCTGTCGGGCACCTTCTCCCCCGAATCGGGGGAGAAGGGATGGGGATCGGGGGAGATGCGGCGGCATCATATTCACGAGAACTCGGTGCAGAAGTGGATTCGAGCGGCCGTGTTGAAGGCGGGTCTGGCAAAGAAAATCAGCTGTCACACGTTTCGCCACAGCTTTGCGACTCATCTGCTGGAAAGCGGCAGTGACATCAGAACGGTGCAGGAGCTGCTGGGTCACGCGGATGTGAGTACGACGATGATTTACACTCACGTTTTGCAACAGGGACCGTTGGGAGTGAAGAGTCCGCTGGATCGATTGTGAGCTGACCTGCCGGAACGGCGCTGCGCTTGGTCCGGCCTACGGAATCGGGCAGAAAAATGGGGGGGCAGGAAAGTGAGCGAGATGGGCTCGACTCGGAGAGTCAAGTTACGGTGAACCGGCATGATCATTGACGGCTGGGCTCGACTCGGAGAGTCAAGTTACGGTGAGTGAAAGATTGAGTTTTGGGATTCTTCGATTTGCTGCGGAAAACTGGCTGGACAGGCAATCGTCCGTTGTCCAAGGTATCGCTATGACATCGATCGCCGTCGCCCGAAACATTCGCTACAACTACGGAACTCGTACCGCGCTGGACGATGTGACTTTTTCTGTCACGGCAGGAATACTGTTCGGGCTGCTGGGGCCAAATGGATCCGGAAAGACGACACTTTTTCGTCTGCTGGCGACTTTGATTCCGATGCAGTCGGGCGAACTGTCGGTCTGCGGGTTCGACGTGACGACACAACAGTCTTCAGTTCGCAGACAACTGGGTGTCACGTTTCAGTCGCCGGCATTGGACGTGCGGCTCACCGTTGCGGAAAACTTAAAGTGTCACGGCAGTCTTTATGGCTTGTCTGGCGCGACGCTGAACCGTCGCGTGTCAGAAATGTTGGAACAATTCGGAATCGTCGATCGCCGCCAGACAATCGTGGGCACGCTCTCCGGAGGACTCAAGCGGCGCGTGGAACTTGCCAAAGGGATGATGCATAATCCAAAGGTACTGCTGCTGGATGAACCAACGAGCGGACTGGATCCGCGCGCACGGCAGGAATTCTGGGAATTCGTGACTGCTCAACAGCAGACGCAGGGAACCACAATGATCGTCGCCACGCATCTGATGCCGGAAGCCGAACTCTGTGATCGTGTACTGCTGCTCGATCGTGGTCGAACGGTGGCCGAGGGCACTCCCATGGAACTGCAGAGCCGACTGGATGGGGAGCGTCTGAGTGTGCGACTGCGTGACGCAACGAGCCACCTCGATTCACTGCGGACGCTGATCGGTGGCCATGTTGAGTTGCAGGGTGATCGCATCACACTGCGGGCGAGCAATCCTGCCGAACAGATCCGTGAGATCATGCATGCATTCGGCGATCAGATTCTCAGTCTGGAACTGACTCGCCCGTCCCTGGAAGACGTGTTTCTGGAACTCACTGGTCGGTCGCTTTCACAGACCGGAGACTCCAATGCCCGGTGAGCTGGCTCAATTCAATGCCGTCGTGGCGCTGACAAAGCGGGAATTGATTCGCTTTCTGCGACAACGGACGCGTGTGATCGGGGCGGTCGGACAGCCGATCATCTTCTGGATTCTGTTCGGTGCCGGGCTGAGGAGTTCGTTCACAGCACCGTCGTGGGCCGATGGTCTGTCGCACACCGTCAGTTATCAGGAATACTTCCTGCCCGGCGTTGCGGCGCTGATCGTACTCTTCACGGCTATCTTTTCGACGATCTCAATTATTGAAGACCGCCGGGAAGGATTTCTGCAGGGAGTCCTGGTGGCTCCGGTTTCGCGGTTGTCGATTGTACTGAGCAAACTGGCCGCCGGCACGATGCTCTCAATTCTGCAGGCTGGTTTATTCCTGCTGATCGGACCGGTGATTTCTGCGATCGGACTTGGTGCGCCGATCGAGGTCACCTGGTCGGTGACACGCCTGCTGATGGCGACCGGCTTTCTGGTGCTGATCGCTGCGGAACTGACGGCGTTGGGATTTATCATCGCATGGCCCATGAATTCGACACAGGGATTCCACGCCGTCATGAGTATATTTCTGATGCCGATGTGGCTGGTGTCCGGCGCGTTTTTTCCTGGCGGCGATTCAGGCTGGTTGTACTGGCTCATCCGCGCCAATCCACTGACCTATGGCGTGGCCGGGCTGCGGCGTTTGTTATATGACATTCCGCTGCCGGTCACGGCGGAATTGCCATCCATGCTGGCGTGTGTTTCCGTCACGGTCATCGCAACTGTGACGCTGACGTTGCTGTCGGCATGGCTCGTGTCGCGCCGCAGCGTGCATAACGTCGCGTAACCCGGAACGGCGATTCACGGACAGGTCCACCAAGCCGATTTATGCACTGATTCGCAACTTCCGTGCTGCGATGTTATACTCTGCGCGGCAGGAAATGAGTCCGGCGAGCGTGAGCCCTCCGGTATCTCGTTTTTGTACCGGCAAGCTGACGAATGCCGCTCGCCAATTGTCTCACTTGAGCCCGCGCGGAGTATATACCTCACGCGGTTGGCATTGGCTCGTTTAACGCGTGCCCAACGGGCCGCGATTGTTCTATTTGAAATTTCGTATTTGAGATTTGAGATTTGAAATACAAAACGCGGGGCGTTGCACACGCGGTTAAACGATTGTGCCATCCTCAACCGCGCGGAGTATAACATCCACTGGCAGTCTGCCTGTGTTCTCTGCATGCTTGAAAGTCGTCCCTATGATTTCACTTCCCGCGCACGTCGCTCGGCGGACATTCTTACGAAATTCGGGTCTCAGCCTTGGTTCGATGGCTCTGACGTCACTGTTGGCCGGACAAAGTCGTGCGGCGCAGGATGCGACGGGGCCGCATTGGAACGGTGTTCTGAATCCGCCCCATTTCGAACCGCGCGCCAAACGAATTATCTGGCTCTACATGGCTGGGGGAATGACGCACATCGACACTTTCGACAACAAACCGAAGTTGACGGAACTGAACGGCCAGGAAATGCCGGATTCCGTGACGAAGGGGCAACAGATCGCTCAACTTCAGGGGCAGAAGCTCAACTGCTTTGCGCCTCAGCATCCGTTCAAACAATGGGGGCAGTCCGGGCAGTCGATTGCTGAAATCTGGCCGATGCTTGGCGAAAAATGTGCCGACGATCTCTGCATCGTCCGATCGCTCCACACCGATGCGATCAATCACGATCCGGCTCATACGTTCATGAACACCGGCACGATGACGGCCGGACGGCCGGCGATGGGTTCGTGGTTGTTGTATGGCCTTGGAGCAGAATCCGAAAGTCTGCCGGGGTTCGTTGTCATGGTGTCCACCGGAGGGTTTGGACAGAAGCAGCCGATCGCGGCGAGACAATGGCATTCGGGTTTTCTGCCTGGCCAGTTCCAGGGTGTGGAATTTCGCGGCACGGGCGATCCAGTGCTGTATGTCGGCAATCCGAAAGGCGTGACCCGACAGCAACAGCGAGACGTCGTCGATGCGATACAGAGGCTGAATGGCATCGCCGACAATCGGTATCACGATCCGGAAATTGCAACACGCATCAGTCAGTACGAACTGGCGTTTCGAATGCAGTCGAGCGTGCCTGATCTCATGGATGTGAGCAAGGAGCCGGATCACATCTTTGACTTATACGGGACAAAAGGTGGCGACGGTTCGTTCGCCTCCAACTGTCTGCTGGCACGTCGCCTCGCGGAACGTGGCACGCGGTTTATTCAACTGTACCATCGCGACTGGGATCATCATGGTTCAGTGAAAGAGCATTCTGCCGGCTCTGCCAAAGAAGTGGATCAGGGAGTCGCAGCCCTCATCACCGATTTAAAGCAACGTGACATGCTGAAGGACACGATCATCGTGTTCGGTTCAGAATTTGGCCGCACACCGATGGCTCAGGGAAATGGGCGAGACCATCATCTGGCAGGTTTTACGATGTGGTTTGCCGGCGGCGGTTTCAAGCCCGGATACAGCTACGGTGCCACAGACGAATTGGGCTACCATGCCGTGGAGAATCGAGTCTCTGTGCATGACGTACATGCCACGCTGCTGCATCAGATGGGCATCGATCACGCTCGGTTCACCTACAAGTTTCAGGGACTGGATTCGAAGCTCACGGGTGTTGAAGAGGCGAATGTGGTGCAGGAGCTGCTGGCCTGACAGTTGGAACCTGGTACTTTGTCAGGGACGGATTGATGAGTTGTGTGCCACTGGCTCTGCCAGTGTTTCAGGCCGATGGAGAACACTGGCAGAGCCAGTGGCACTCATCAAAGCAAGCGTGACAGAGCGCAAGTATCGCCGGTTTGCACGAATACGAACGTTTTTCGGGATCAAGTTCCCGTTGAGTTGTGAAAGATCGCGCATGTGGTTGCAATTCCTCTTTCTGGATCGTTCGCATCTTAAAAAGTGTCTGGAACTTTCGAGGCATCAGAAACCACGCCAGCACCGAATGTCGGAGAGTTCCAGACCCCTTATTTCAAGCTGCGTTTCACCCAAACCGATGTACCCACCGAGCAATCCTATGTCGTCACATCATTACCGACCTGTTTCTTTGAATTCAGGGATCACGGTATTCTGCCTTTGGCTACCGCTCATATTCCTGCCGGCTTTGCTGCTGATTCCGGTTCAAAGTGTCTGCGGCGATGAACTCACGACTGCGGCTCAGCCGGAGTTGACGCTGCGAATGAACGCGGGTGGAATCGGGCGCCATGTTTCGAGTCGCTGGGGTATGACCAAGGCGACAGTCACGAATGCAGGCCCCGAAAAGCAAACGGCGTTGATCGTCGTCACGCCACCGGCAAGCGGAGGACTTCAGTATGCGAAGAAAGTTTCCGTCCCGGCCAGATCGACTTTCGAAACGTCGTGGCCTGTTCGCGTGGGCAAGGTCGATACGCAACTCAGCGATTTTAAATATCTGATTTTCCCGACGGGCGCCGAGGACGGTCTGATCCACAGAGGCCGGGACGATGAGTTCTTTCCGAGTTATTCAGGGCTGATCACGCCAAATACCGTGCTTGGCCAGACCGGTTTTCTGCCGGACATCGACGAACCGAACGAACACCAGGCTGCAACACTGAATCTGCTGAGACTCATGTCGTACTCACGGCGACAGGAGGTGACCGTGACGGCCATCAATCTGGCAGATCTGAGTTCGCATGGAGAGTGTCTGGATCCGCTCGATCAGCTGACCGTGACGGCGTCACAGCTGCTCCACTATCCGGACGCGATTGACTCCATTCGCGCGTGGCTGCAGCGCGGCGGGCGGTTATGGGTTCGTCTGGATCGCACCGGGATTGATGCCGCACGTTCGCTGCTGGACGATGCACTTCCACTTTCTGTCGTTGGTGAGACGACGACGAATTCTGTCGTGCTGGCGCTCAATCCGGACTATCGTAAACAGACCTACCCAACTCGGGAAGTTGAACGAACATTCGATGAACCCATTCGGTATGTGCGAGTCGTCCAGGAAAACGGCGAAGTCTTCTGGAGCATCGACGGTTGGCCGGTTGCGATGCGTGTTTCGGTTGGTCGCGGCACCGCCGTTGTGACCACCGTAGACTCATCGGTCTTCTGTGTCCGTCAATCGCGGACGCGGGAAGACGGACCCGAGTTTCGTTTAATTCCATCTGCGGAACCCATGCAGGCGGCATTGTTCATGAATCGACAGGAACCTGCCTTGCGGCGGGATTCTGTGACCGAACAAGCCGCCAGCGTCATTGGCTATCGAATCCCATCGCGTTTTACCGCAATTGGTCTGACACTCTGTTTTCCCGTTGTCCTGTTGGCAGTGGGAGTCTGGTTGCAGCGCCGCGACCAAGGTGAACGCCTCATAATCCTGCTCCCGTTGATTGCGATTCTAGTGGCAATTCCTGCGGTGGGACTCGGTTCGCTCGGGCGTGGCGTAGCACCGACGACGGTCATTGAAACGGCGTTCATTCAATCCGTGCCGGGTTCAAAGCGGCTGGTATCTGATGGTTATGCGTCGGTATTTGACTTCGGATCTGAAGCACTCAACGTATCGGGCACAGAAGGCACGATCATTGAAGTGGATCCTGATCCGACAAACAGCAATTATCGACAACTTGTATGGACCGGCATCGACAGTTGCCACTGGGTAGGTCTCGAACCACCCGACGGAATTCGGACTTTTTCCGAACGATCTCTGGAAACTTTGCAGCGTCCTTTGTCGGTCACAGCTACGTTCGATGAAAAAGGTGTTGTCGGAACACTGGACTCTGGTGGGTTGTCGGAAACTGGCGACTTGATTATCGCGGGAATGAGTCCCGATCGCATGAGTCTTGTACTTGACTCCGCTGGTCAGTTCCGAGGTACGCCGCAGGACGTGCTGGCGGTGGGAAATTTCTCCGGCGGCACGCTGGTTTCCGATCGTCAGCGGCGCCGTGCCGAGGTCTATGGTTCGGTGTTCGAGAATCCAGGAAGTCGTCAGGCATTTCCGCAGGTACCCAGTCTGCTGTTCTGGGCTCAATCGAATCGTCAAATGCTGAATGTAGGCGAATCCGACGTACGTCGGGATCGTTCACTGCTGGTCGTACATCCATTACGGATGGAACAGCCGAAGCTTGGTACCCGCATCACGATTCCGTCGCCGTTCATGTCGCTCCGCACCACACTGGATTCCAAAGAGTCCGGGTTTAGTTCGATCTTCGATAACGGAAGACGTCAGTGGTCAGTGACAGAGACCAGCAGTCGATCATTTATGCAGTTTCAGATTCCCGCAGTGTGTCTGCCCTTCGAAGTGGAGACGGCCGAACTCGAATTGGTGATTCGGGCTGGGTCGCGAACCGTGGTGGTGTCCGCCGGCAGTTTTGAATCGCAGACAGAAGTGAAACGCCTGGACAGTCCGCTTGGTAAACAGTCCATCTTGGTTCCGGTGGACCTGATCCGTGAGTCTCTCCGCGAAGGCAGGATGTATGTTACGTTGGACGTCAGTGAACTGAATGAATCGCAGCCCGTTGATGAGAATGTCTCGGAGACACAAAACGACTACTGGGAAATTTCGCGGCTGGGACTGACATTGACCGGGAGCCGAGTGGCTGAAGATCCCTGAAACGAGTTGTCCCGAACCGCTACCGCGGAAACAAAATAATCCTGCAGACTTCCCTGATCCCTTCACTCCTTTAGCAGATTTTGTACGAATCATGACCGACCAGACTCCTGTCGTTGAAATTCGCGACCTTTCGAAACACTACGGTGAGTTCGTGGCGCTGGATAATTTGTCGCTGACGCTCAATCGCGGCAGTATCCTTGGCTTTATCGGGCCGAACGGGGCAGGTAAGACGACCACCATTCGAATTTTGGTCGGGTTGTCGCGACCGACGTCCGGTGTCGCGAAAATTGCC
>CAMAVB010000332.1 GCA_945861465.1 Candidatus Kuenenia stuttgartensis | reverse complement strand
CTTTGTGTTTTTTGTGGCAATCCATCCATCGCACAACAGATGGGTATCAAACAACTTGAGCAACCGCAGTGCGGAAATCTTCGCGGTAAGACAAGACTTCAATCGTTAGTAGTACAGAATATACGGAAACGGAGCCAGTCATGGCTTAGGAATGGGTACAGCCTGTTTTCGCGACACGGCAGGAATTCACGTGATGCCAGGATACGGTGCCTGGACACCTCAGTCGCCAATCCAGAGCCTTCACTTCGAAACCGTCCTGGCACGTTATGAATGCCCTACACGTCCGGATATTGGGACAATGCTTACTGATCATGGCGTGATCGTTTCACCGCGTGGGCAATACGCCGCACTTTGTATTCCAAATCTCAAATTTCAAATCTCAAATCTCAAATCTCAAATCTCAAATCGCGGCCCGCTGGGTCAGCGATTATACAAATCAAGGCCAACCGAGCGAGGTATAATTGCTGCAGGTTCTGTCGGAAGGATGTCTCGAATGGTCCTGACGGGAATTCACGGCTGTGGTTTCTGAGCAATGACACAGCGGAAACCGATCGCGTCGCTCGATACGTGGTCGGGGAGCGGAAGGCGGGCACCAGAGGTGAGGCGTGAAGCGTGGTCGCGCCAGGAGCCACCGCGAATGATGCGTGTGGTTGCGCCTGGCATCGCTTGCCTAAGGGCCGGGGAGTCGCTGACACGGGGAACAGCGTACTCGTCCGAGACGTATTCCCACAGGTAGCCGTGCATGTCGAACAGGCCCCACGGATTGGCTTTCAGGACACCGACGGCAGGATCGTTTCCGGCGGCGTTGCCCGTGTGCCAGGCGTATTCGTTCAGGATCGAAGTGGCGTCAGTACCATCCGCTTTTGCACTTGCCGAATCTCCGAAACCGTAAAGCGTGTCCGTTCCCGCGCGGCAGCTGTATTCCCATTCTGCCTCCGTCGGCAGACGCACATCATCGTTCGCCGCAATCAGTTTGGCGGCGCGTAACTGTGTCGTGAGTTTTGTGCAGAACATCTCGGCATCCAGGAATGACATGGATTCGACAGAGTTGCGAGGTCCTTTCCAGCGGCTGGGGTTAGCGCCGGTGATCGCAGCGTAAAGTTCCTGAGTCATCTCGAACTTACTGATGCGAAACGACTGTGTCATCGCGACCGAGCGTTCAGGCAGCGTAAAAGGACCATCGAAATGACGTCCCATCTGAAATTGCTGAGGAAATTTCTCATTCCCCGGTTCAATCAGAATACAGTTGTCCACGAAGTCCCTGAGCAAGTCGATTCCAGTCCTGCCCGCAACAGCATCCTGTGCTTTGGATAACGGGGAGCTGTCAAGCCAATGGGACATCGTCACGGCGATGATCGCCACAAAGCAGATTCGAGATCGGGCGATTGGTGATGTTTTCATATGGAAAATCTCGGCTCGGGAAAGGAAAGAGGAGTCCTGTCGGTTTTTTGGCTTCGAAGGTGACTCCCAAATGCGTCACATGAAAAAATGCGAATTTCCGCGAATGCGGCGATCCGTTATCGTGCGCAGCCTACAATGCCGCGAATTGAAGCGGAAAACTGGAAATCCGAAATCTCAGTCGCCTGCCGACTGCGCGATGCACTATGCCACACCGCAATTCTCACGACGACTCATTTGACCTGCGTTGGTTGCGAAGTGCAATCGATCTGGCCCTCGGTTTCGTAATTGCGGTGATTCTGCTGCGAACCTTCATTCTGGAAGGGTATCTCATTTCCACCGGGTCGATGGCACCCGGACTGCGGGGATTTCATCGTCGCATCGCGTGTCCATCCTGTCGTTATGACTTCGCGTTCGGGATCGCCTTTGATGATTCCGTGGATTCAAATTCTCCGGTCATCGCGGAACCGGATGGTTCGCGTCGATATGCGACCTGTCCGAACTGTGGTCAGATCAATATCGATGTTTCGGGCGTGCCGAACAGTCATGGCGATCAGCTGCTGGTGCAGAAACATGTGTACGATTTTCGTCAGCCTCGACGCTGGGAAGTTGTGGTTTTTCGGAATCCGGCGTCGCCGGGCGAAGCGTTTGTGAAGCGAGTTACCGGGCTGCCAGGGGACAGAATTCAGGTTATCAACGGCGACGTATTCATTGACGGTCAGATCGCCCGCAAGGATTTTCGGCAACAGTTGGCGACGCGAATTCCAGTCTGCAATGTCCACTATCTGGCGGATGAGGAGGACTGGCTCGATCCCTGGGAACTGGACGAAGGATGGTCATCTGACAACGGTCTGCCCGTGACCGCAGCGTCTGCTCCGGATGCAGCACCGGCCACGAGCGCGACGGCTGTTCAAAACGCGAAAACACAATGGCTTCGTTTTCGCAACTGGCGTTGGTTCGGCGGTCATCATCTGGCCGAAACGCCGCTGATGGATGAAGAGTCCCTTGCGGACTGGGGCGAGGTGCAGGCGCGTTACGACTCGCTGCCGGTCACCTGGAGCAGTCGGCTGGATTTTGATGAAGAGCGGCGCGTGCTGCGCTGCGAAGGCGTCATGCCCGATGATCTGCAGCGGGACTTACTGAGGCAGGCGACCAGTGCTGCCTTTAAGTCAGCCATTTATCGACTGGCGGCGCTGTCGCATTTGTCGCCGATCACCGATCGCTATGGCTACAACGCGATGGTCGAGTCTCCGGAATACGTCGTGAGCGATTTGATGCTGCGAAGCAAAATTTCCTGGACGTCGCCGCCGGTCATGATTCAGGCTCAGGTTCCCATCGGCAATCAGATCTTCGGTGTTGTGATTAATCCCAGGACGATGCAGGTAGAACTCATTGATATTGATGAACGCACCGTGGTCCGATCGGGACGATTTGTGCCGGACGAGGCATCGCAGTCGCAGCGTGATGCGGACAGCGGTCAATTGCTGGTGGAGGTGTCGAATTTCGATCAGCAGGTCATCGTGGCGATTAACGGGCACACCTGTTTCGACGCCTTCGAAATTCACGATGTCGATACCTCAACGGACGCGCTGGAAGCCCTTGGTTCCTCCGGAACGGGACAGAAGTTGGATGCCGGGAAAGTGGCTCAGATCGCGATCAAAGCGGAACAGCAGCGACGCTGGGCGCTGGGCGTGAAGGGCGGCAGCGTGCGAATCGAGGACCTGGAAATGTTTCGGGATGTTTTCTACACCCCGGGACGACGTCGAAATGCGGTGGAATCGGAATTCACAGTGCCGCCGAACTGTTATTTTGTGCAGGGCGACAACAGTCCAGCATCATCCGACAGCCGAAACTGGCCGGATGCGTGCGTGCCGCATCGTTTGCTCATCGGGCGTCCATTTCTAGTACATTTGCCTTCGCGACCCGTGGTCCTGGAGTTTGGCGGGTCTCGGAGAATGATCCGAGTACCCGAGTGGTCGAGAATACGTTATATTCGATGAATGGCAGGTAAGGCTTGGTGTTTCCCGGCGAATTACAACTTGAGTGAGCAGAGTCAGAAAAACTCGTTTAACGGCAAGCTGCAGGCGAAACGCGTGAACGAGGCCTGCGGCTTGCTGTGAAACGATCTACGCGACAGTTCCCCAGCCGGATGGGGTGTTTCTTCACACAAAAATAACGACTTATGAATATCAGCCGAGCAAAAAAGAATCCTGAATCCACCGTTGCTGGCAAAGCGAAGCCTAAGCGTCAGGAAGGCATGCGCGAAACCATCGAAGCGGTGGCGATTGCATTCATTCTGGCGTTTGTCTTCAAGACTTTCGAAGCCGAAGCGTTTGTGATTCCCACGGGATCGATGGCACCGACGCTGTACGGTCGGCATAAGGAAGTGACGTGTTCCGGATGCAGTGTGCCATACACGATCGGAGCAAGTCAGGAGGTTTTTCAGGATTCCGGAATCATTAATCCCTCAGGACGAATTTTGGGTTCGACCTGCCCGAACTGCCGCTTTCCGAACGAAGTTGAAGACGATCCTGTGTTCAACGGAGATCGCATCGTTGTCAACAAGCAGGTGAGCGAATTCAAGCGATTTGATGTCGTCGTCTTCAAGAATCCTGAAGAACCGTACGTCAACTATATCAAGCGGCTGGTGGGATTGCCGTCTGAGACAATTCAGTTTCGACAGGGAGACGTTTACGCCAAAGCCGAAGGTGAGCAGGAAGCAACGATCCGCCGCAAGGCCGACCCGGCAACCCAGCAGGACATTCAGCTGTTGGTTTACGATGACGCTCACCCACCGCAACCGCTGCTGGACAGGGGCACGGAAGAACGTTGGGTGCCGTCGCTTTATTCGTCGTCCGACAAGACGATGGGTGGCTGGCCACTGCGCGAAGGCGGATGGAAATCCAATCCGGCCGATAGATCTTATCGTCTGACAAATCCCCGCGAAGAACTGCAGTGGCTGCGATATCGGCACTTGGTTCCGGGCCAGGCACAATGGGACCATGTGGCAAAAGAAGCACCACGATCGCCGCGTGCATTGGAACCAATGCTGGTTACGGATTTCTGTGGCTTCAACTCGGTCGATTTCCGAGGCAGGCAGACTGATCCTCTGGATGATGGCGACCTGTACTGGGTTAATGACTTAACTCTGGATGCGACGCTGGAGATTCAGAATTCGTCGTTAGCAGCCATCATCGTCTTCGAGTTGGTCGAAGGCGTGCGCGCTGTGCAGGCACGGTTTTACCCTGCATCAGGCAAGGTCGAAATCGTCCAGCGCGATCGCGATGCCAACGGTGAATACTCTGAAGGCGACGTTGTTGCGACGGCGGATTCAGGTGAATTGGGTGACGGGTCGTATCAGTTCTCGTTTGCCAATGTGGATGACCGCGCCTTGTTGTGGATCAATGGTTCGGTCGTGCCCTTCGATAAGGAAGTCACGTTTGTCACGGAGGGATTCAATTTGCCGGGGGATCAGGATCTGGCTCCGGCAGGCATCGCGGCCCAGGGCGTGGATGTGACGGCATCGGCCTTGCGGATTCGGCGGGACATCTATTATCGAGCCGACGTCCTGGAGTACTCGGACCACCTGGGACGCAGCTCGGATCCGTCGTTTAATACTGCCCGAGCCTGCGAAGTGGATAACGGCGAATTTAACAAGCTGGCGTCTAACCTGAGATCGCCGGAGAGTTACGGTCAGCTGTACGCAAGACTTGTGACGGAACAGCGATCTCACCACCACGGACTGTTCGATCTGCAACTCGCTGCAGATGAATACCTGATGTGCGGCGATAACTCTCCGGCCAGCAAGGACAGTCGATTATTCGATTACTGGAGTCGCCCACTGCGAGGTGTTCAGAGCCATCGCTATGCCGTTCGCGAAATTGACTTGATCGGAAAGGCGATGTTTATTTTCTGGCCTCACGGCATGCCGTTCCTGAATGACGGCAAGGGATTCTCTGTAAAAGGCCATTCCGTCTCTCAAGCAAACTACGGAAGTCGTTCTGGACGGCAGGAGGTTGACAAGTACATGCAGTCCGACGCAGACTACCCGCTTTACCGGGCTCCGTTTTATCCCAATATATTCAGGATGAAGAAGATTCGATAACATGTGCTGTCATACGGCACGCAATTGGCATTGGCTCGTTTAACCGCGTGCCCATCTGTCCGCGATTGTAGTATTTGAGATTTGAAATTTAAAATTTGAGATCTGAAAATTGAGATACACCATGCGTGGCGTTGCCCACGCGGTTCTACGAATGCGAGAAGGATTCTCCGATGGCGTTACTGTCATGTGAAGGGCTTGTAAAAGATTATCCCGGCAAGCGGGCGGTTGACGGTGTCAGCTTTTACGTCAACAAAGGTGAAATTGTCGGACTGCTGGGGCCGAACGGAGCTGGCAAGAGCACAAGTTTCCGGATGGCCTGTGGACTGATCGCCCCTACGGAAGGACGAGTCATGCTGCGCGGCGAGGATGTCACGCGATGGCCGATGTTTCGCAGAGCACAGAATGGCCTGGGCTATCTGCCGCAGGACACCAGTATTTTTTCAAAGCTTTCGGTCGCTGAAAACATTCTGGCGATTCTGGAATATCGAGCACTCAACCGCAAACAGTGCCACGATCGGATTGAGCAGCTTCTGTCAGAATTTGGCCTGTGGGAAAAGCGCGCGCAGCGATCAGGATCTTTGTCCGGGGGCGAACGCCGCCGCCTGGAAATTGCACGCGCCCTCGCCAGCGACCCGCAGATTATCCTGCTGGACGAACCCTTCACTGGCATTGATCCGGTCACGATTCACAGTATTCAGGACATCATTAAGGGGCTGAAGGATCGCGGCATTTCGATTCTGCTCACCGACCATCGTGAACGTGAAACCCTGACAATTACTGATCGCAGTTATATCATTTGTGATGGGCAGGTGCTCGTCTCCGGTAGCGCTGAAAAGGTGCTCAGCGATCCACTGGCCATTTCCCGATATTTCGGAAAACGCTTCGATGCCACCTCGATTATTGACGGTCGCGAGTCGTTTCGCAAGAGTGCCTGAGATAGACTCCGTGCGGCTTGAAATGAGGCTTTTTCGAGCTCGGGACTGTAATCTAAGTCTAATAAACCCCGTGACGCGTTCCAACGGAGTCCGTTCATAATGAGTTCAGGATTTGGAGATGATTCCCTGATCCAGCCAGCGACCTCTCGAGGTCGCGATTGGCCCTGCCTGCGGCAGTTTATCGTGTTCCTCGAAAACCGTGTGGGCTCGCTGCACCAACTGCTCCGGGTGATCGAACGCGATGACCTGCGGATTATGGCACTCAGCATTTTGGACACTGCCGATTGTGCGGTCGCCCGCGTGATCGTGAATCACTACGAACGCGCCCATGAACTGCTGACGTTCGCAAATTTTACGATGTTCGAAACCGACGTCATCGGGGTCCTGTTGCCAAACGCTGACCAGCCGCACACTGCGATCATGGGAAGCCTGATGTCTGCCGAACTCAACGTGCAGTACGTTTATCCGCTCATGTACCGCAAACATGGCCGCGGAGCCGTGGCGATTTTCGTCAACGAAATGGACGAAGCTCTCCGCGTGCTGAAAGAACGCCAGTACGAACTGGTCACCGAAGACGATCTGATGCACTACGATGAGATGTACTGAAGCTCCATCAAAGGCGACCGGCAGGGCGTCAGCCCTCCGAATGACCAACATTTGAATCGCCCCACGACAAGCATGGCTGAACTGATGGCTCAGCCTGCTGTTCGAATGTGATTCAGCAGAAGGTAAACTGTGACTACTCTACTTCCTCACTCAATCTAAATTTGATTTGCACGAGTAAGACACGTATGCATCAAACTCCATATCTGACGGAGGCAGAAATTACGGCTGGTTTGGAGGAGGTGAAAAGATCGCCCGACGACCACGGCTCGCTCAACGCCATTGTTATCAGACCAGCATCCAATCACAGAATCAGTTTGGAGCAATGTCGTCTCAGTCCCGAAGGAGGGACGGAAGGCGATGCCTGGGCAAGAGGTTGTTGGTTGAAGCTCCCCGATGGCCGACCTCATCCTGATGTTCAAATCTGTATCATGAATTCCAGAATGATTGATCTTCTGGCGGTCGAAAAAGATCGGTGGGAACTAGCCGGAGACAACCTTTTTATTGATTTGAATCTCAGTCGGGAAAACCTGCGAGCGGGCCAATTTCTGAGCATTGGCGAATGCGTCATTGAAATCACCGAACAATCACACAACGGATGTGCCAAGTTCAGCCAACGCTTTGGTCCGGCGGCTCTCAAAGTCGTAAATTCACCGAGCGGAAAGCAGCTTCGGCTCCGTGGAATCTACGCCAAAGTCATCCAGGCTGGTGATGTGCGTGTAGGAGACTTGATCACAAAGCTTTGATCGTCGGGATTGCAGTAGATGCCGGCCGGTACCAGACACCGTAGATGATGAGTGAAAAAACTGGCGAGCGGCAGGGCGTCAGCCCTCCGAGTCATTACCGTAGATT
>CAMAVB010000331.1 GCA_945861465.1 Candidatus Kuenenia stuttgartensis | reverse complement strand
GAAGATACCTACGCCGAAGCGTTCCGCAGCCTGTACGTTGAATTCCTGATTACGGCTCGAGACCGGAAGTGGCTGGATCATGCGATCAATGCGGCAACCGGTTGCGCATCTTCTTCGATCCGGTGCGACTGCGAAGCGGGCCTTGATCGGTATGTCGGACCGGGCGGAGATGAATCATTCCCGACTCCGGATGGACGACCGGGAGCCATCTGCCAGCTGCATGTGCCGAGATTCTGGAAAGACCGCGTTGAGGCACTGGAAAAGACGTTGCTGACGCGCGTCAGTCAGAACGTGCTGACCTGTGCTACCGCGCGCTGCTTTTCACTCAGCGACTCCGAACCGTACTACCGCCTCGGTCGCAAAGTGGCATTTTTCGGCGATGGGTTTGAACGGATTGAAGACCGATTCGGTCGCCGGATGTGGGTATTGCCGACGATGGGAGGTGACTTCTGCATCGACCGAAGATTCAGCTATCACGATGGCATCATGGGTGGCAACCTTTGGTTCATGGCGACGTCCGAAGACACATCTCTGGAAGCTGCGGAACGCGCCGTGGAGGCATGTCAGCACGTTTCCGGTGTGATCACTCCGTTCCCGGGAGGTATCGCCGCCAGTGGTTCCAAAGCCGGCAGTCGGCACAAGTTCTTGTTTGCCAGTACCAACGATGCTTTTTGCCCGACGCTGAAAGGTCGCGCTGGTGTCGAATCGTTGATCCCGGACAGAGTTCAATCGGTCATGGAGATTATTATCAATGGCCACGATCTGGCCTCCGTGAATGCTGCCACTCAAGCTTCCATTAAGGCCGCTTCCACAGTCCCAGGGGTTGTGAAGATCACTGCCGGAAACTACGGTGGTCGACTGGGCAAGAGCTGGATCTGGCTGATCCCCGAAAATCATCCTGATCCGCAGGGCTGATGCAATTGTGACTTCTGCGACTATTCGCGTAAATTCGCGGGGCGTTGCCCACGCGGTTAAACGATATTATGCCAAACTACCTCTGCCGAGGTGCCTCGGACTGAGACAGAAATAAGTGGGGCACGATTCCATCGTGCGGGCACGATTCTATCGTGCCGGGCACGTTAAAAACGTACCCCACGTCCGGAAGACGATCGTTATTTCTGCGCCAGTCCTTACGTCATCATATACCAACGTTTGAACAGATATCGATTCCGTCCTGGACAGGCCAATACGTGATGCGAAAACGAGCTACCGCCAGTCGCAGGAGTTTGCTTGCCGGGTCGCTGGTCGGCGGACTTTCGCTGAGTCTACCTGGTCTGCTGCGGGCTGAATCTGTGGCCGGATCGAATGGTGTTCGGAAAATTCGGTCGTGTATCTTTGTCTTTTATTATGGTGGCCCCAGTCATCTGGATACGTATGATCTCAAGCCAACAGCTCCTTCGACGGTGCGGGGTGAGTTCAATCCGATTGAGACCACGGTCCCCGGAATTCAGATCTCCGAACACCTGCCGCAGATGGCTCGCGTCATGCATCATTGCGCGATCGTCCGCAGTATGCATCACACCAATCGGCTGCATGATTCCGCCTCGACGGAAGTCTTTACGGGCCGACAGGGTTTGCAGGGTGACCGGGAAGAGTTTGCTCCGATCCCCCAGTTCTTTCCAGCACATGGTTCGGTCGTCAATCATCTGCGACGGCCATCGCGAGGGAACCCCGAATCTGCACCGGTGGCACATGCGGCACTTCCGTGGCTCATTCACAACGTTGTGACAACTCCGTGTCAGGGTGGAGGATTCCTGGGGCAGCAGTTCGATCCGTTCGAAATCAACGCCGACCTTCCCTCCCTGCGCTATCAGGTGGAAATGCTGCGGCGACTTGATCAGCTCCCGTCAGATCGTATGCAGCATCGACGGGAATTGCTTGACCGACTTGATGTGATCCACACCCCAGTTTCCAATCCTCAGGCTATCCGGCTTAACGAATACAGCCGTCGGGCTGTTGAGCTCCTTGATTCCACTGCACTGCACTCCGCACTCGACATTTCTCAGGAAAGCGCGGCGACTCGTGAGCGCTACGGCTTGACTGCGCCGACCGCTCAGCCCGGTGATGGAGCTGCGGCAGGCGCTGCCGGGCGTGATCTGCGAGGTCAAAATCTGTTGCTGGCCAGACGACTTGTGGAAGCCGGGGTGCCGTTTGTCAATGTGAATGATTTTCGACAGCAGGGACAGAACTGGGATTCGCATGCCGACAATTTCGGACAAAATAGAAAGTATCTGCTGCCGCAGGCGGATCGAGCCCTGGCGACATTGATACAGGATCTGGATGAGCGCGGACTCCTTGAAAGTACGCTTGTCGTCGCCACGGGCGAATTTGGCCGCACGCCCACAATCAACGCCAATGCGGGACGGGACCATTGGCCTGATTGCTATTCCCTGGTGCTCGCGGGCGGCGGCATTAACGGCGGACAGGTGTTCGGTTCCAGCGACCGCATCGGAGCCTATCCGGAAACCGACCCGGTGACACCTGCAGACCTTGCCGCTACGATCTACTGGCGATTCGGCATCGACCCCGCGACCGAAGTGCGGGACACGACCGGACGACCCCATCGCATCTCCACGGGTGAACCGATTCGCAGGTTGTTTGCCTGATAAAGTTCGACGAACCAGAAAAAGGCCAAGCTAATGACTGCCCGACACTGCCCGAAATGCAAGGTACCGAAACTGCAGCAAAAAATTGAGCGATGGCATCACTAGAATCGATGTCTGCCCGTCGTGTGTCGGAGGCTGGTTTGACGCCACGGAACTGGCCCGCGTGCTGTCGGTCGCGGTGGAACGGCTGAGCGCTCCGGGTGACGCAGAATTGAGCGATCGACCGGAACCTGCAAACCTGAAGGAAGCGGCGATTCAATTCGTTGAGCGAATTCTGATTCGATTTGACATGGTCTGATCGGACCTCATTCTCTCCGAAACGAACTCGTCGCGTAGTACACCGCGAATGTCGCCAGCCAGTGCTCACCTTCGTAGTGTCCGCTGTTGACGTAAGTCATGCCAGTGGCGAAGTGTTTGCGAGCGGATTCCTGCAGCAACGCTTTGCGTGGATCAGCATCTGGAAGTGCCTCAGCGATTCCTGCCATCGTCCATGCTCGGGACAGATCGAGTCCCGCGAGATGCACCAGATGTCCATCCGTCACGTCGCTGACTTCCACAGGTTCCATCATGGGACCCATTTGTCCGTTGCGCAACTGAGGCAGGAACGTGTCGAGCCATCCGGAAAATTCTTCGCGCGACAGGACGCGGCGCATGAGGTCGGCTTCATTGAAACCCGGCGAAAAGAAATCGTTGCCAGAAGGTTCATAGTGTGCCGGATAGTTGACGTCTGTCAAATAGTAGTGATTCGCTCTGGCGACAATGAGTTCCTCAAGCGGTTTGTGGCCGGTCCGGCGCGCATAGTCCAGCTCCAGTGACAGCGCGAATCCGGTATCGGGATGAATTCCCGTGCGAATTGGATAACTGAGTTTTGGAAGGTAGTCCATCGAATACTGCACGATCACCGTTTCCAGCGGCCGGAGATGATCCCGCCACTGCTTTGCATCGGCATCGTCCCAGTCGTGAAGTTCGGCAACAAGCTGCAGAAACCACGCCCAGCCGTACATGCGTTCGAAGCTCTTGTTCTCCTTCGGCTGAAAATAATCTGCTTCGAGCTGTAACTTGTCTTTCGTGAGCTGCCGATGCAGTGTCTCCCGAATCTGAACGGCAGCAGTTGAGTCAGGATACAGCTTCAACAGACGAACCAGCATCCAGTGGCCGTGGACCGACGAGTGCCAGTCGAAGCAACCATAGAAAACAGGATGCATGGCTGAGGGCGATTTAACGTCTTCGGCGGAAGTCATCACGTTCGCAGGCTTGTTTGGAAACTCCTGCGGAATTCCTTTGAACGCCAGAGCCGCGAAGGCCGCGACCTGATCATCTGACAAGATCATTCCTGGTAGCTCCGACTGTCGTGTCTCATCTGCACTGCCAGCCGGGAACGATCGGGCAACAGATGCGAATATCAGTAAGCCCGGAACGACAAAATAAAAGCTCAACGGCTGAGAACAGATCTGCATAACTTCACTCTTCATCAAGGCGATCGGTAGTGCGATTTATCGTAGCGGAAATCGTGAGAATTCAGAACTCTGGCGCATCGCCCACTCTGACGCGCAGCGTACGACTCGGGGATCGGACGGCTCATGACTGGCCAATTTGCGATTTTGTAGGGTGGTGCCCGCAGTGCACAAATGCCATTCCCACTTTTTTCCGATTTACAAAAAGGATTGTGCTTTTCTTGAGTCATCGTCCACTTCAAAAACCTCTACTGCATCACCATCGTTGATTGCCCGTGACTCTGCGGCCGCGATCCAGTTGGCGGCTATGTCTGGATATGCGGAAATGGTTCAAGGTGAACGAGCACATCTCTAAGGTTCGGAAACTCTGCGAGCAGTCGATCTTTGACATCATGCCCGATTCGGTGTCCTTCTGCGACTGTGAGGTATTGATCAACTTCGATATGAATGTCGGCAAAGAACTCTAAGCCAGACTTTCGCACCCAAAGGGTTTCTACTTCTTCAATACCGGCGACCCGCAACGCCGCAACCCTGATCCGTCCGACGAATTCCGGGTCGGCCTGTACATCCATCAGCTCACTCGCACTGGATCGAAACAGTTGAATCGCGGTCCAGACAATAGCAGCGACCACGACCAGTGAGGCCACTTCGTCAGCCCAGATGAATTGTGATCCGCCGAATCGGATTGTACCCAGGCCGATCAACACGGCGAGGGCACACAAAGCATCGCTGCGGTGGTCCCATGCGTTTGCAATGATGGCCGACGATCCCGTGCGTTTTCCAACACGCAATTTGTACTGAAACAGTCCTTCTTTAATGAAGATGTTGGCACCAGCGATCCACAGAGTCCAAATGGGAGGGATGTCATGCTGGACCGTGATCCGCTGAATCGCTTCCCAGCCCACTAACAGGGCGGAAATGATGACGAGCAATGCCACGTTTGATGCCGCAATTCCTTCTGCCCGTGTATGACCGTAAGGATGTTCGGCGTCGGCCGGACGCTGAGCGACTCGGAGGGCGAAGAGAACAACGACGGTCGTCACAACATCGCCGATAGAATTGACCGCATCAGCAAGTAGTGCAAAAGAGTTCCCAATGATCCCGCCCACGAGCTTGACGACGCCCAGCAGCAGATTCACCACTAAGCCCAATACAGCGGCTCCGGTGACTTCCTTGTAGAGTTCTGAGACATTTTTACTGGTAGCCAATTCAGGTTCACTTTCGATGATTTCGCATCCTGTGGTTCAGGATTGTGGAGATGAACTGACTCTGATTGTATCGTAAATCATTCAGATCGCCTTCCACGCGATAACACCAAAGGCCGTGGTCACGGCATCTTACCCCGGCATGGCCGTTACTGAGTACACCGGAATCGTCGCCCGTGTGACGGCAAACGGTGTGTTTCTTTGCAGGCAATGGCAGATGTCCGCCGACGGAGCGGCGGACCTACGTACGCGAGCCACTCCGTCGGCTCGCACCAGATACGGCGGCGAAGCCAGTCGTACGGCATAAGTGAACCGGTTGCGAGCGAGCCCGCACCAGTCGACACAGCCCAGTCATTTTTCCCCAAAATTTTCCCGTCTGCGGCGGGTGGTAAGGCAGTAAAGGGGAGTGCGTCGTGACGATGACCTGAACCTTTCCACCTCCAAAATGACCGACGGTAAGGCCACGAAGCAAATCCATCACTTCGCTCAGGCGACGCGGGTGTATCCCATTCTCAGGTTCTTCAATCAGTACGACTTTGGAAACAAAAAGGGGACATTCTACTTTTCTGTTGGGTTACCAACGTTAATCTGCCCCTGACGTTGGGTTCGTTTACGAATCTTGTGCTGTGTTCCCTTGATACACAGATCATGTGGAGCCTTACTTCCAAGCGGGCCAATGTTTGTTTTCAAGTCGCAACTCTATGAAGCCACGTTGAAAAAGTCAAGTGTCCTAAGCCCCGTGTGCACGGTCTTCAGATTATTGTCATGCAACATCGGTGAAGGCGAACTAAAAAGAGATCGAGACGTCAACAACTTTGAATGCGTCGAAGGAAAACAGATCTGAACCGCGAATGGACGCGAATGATCGCGAATAAAGTCAAAAGCAACAGCAAAATAAATTGTGCTGGTGTCATGACTTCATAGCCCGCGCCGTTTTAAGAACCAATCGAATCGAACCCACAAGTAATGACTGCGGCTATTCGCGTGTATTCGTGTCCATTCGCGGTTTAAGAACCAGTCCTCCACGCGCATTTGATTTGTCGTGGAACCCGGGATTGAGCATCAGCCGACGTGCCCGCCAGCATGAATGCCTAGCTACAAGGTGCATGGCACCTTACTTTCGTATGGTGGATCGTGCCAGCCTTGTCAACTCGCTTAGCGACTCATTCATAATTCCTCGCAGCAGGAACCACGGCAATTGCGACCAGTGAACTATCTGGTACCGGCCTCTAATACTACGAGCCGAACAATCGCTCTGCCATCTCTTCGCGAGTGCTGCCGAAATGATGCGCCACATCGGTGAGGATAGCACGAAGCGTTCCGATTCTGAGCGGATCATGATCGGGAATCGTCACGTGATGTTCGCCGCTCTGAGTCGTGGTCAGACGCATGTGCGAACCCTTTTGCCGCGTGAGGGAATAGCCCAGCAAACTGAGCCGTTTCGCGAGTTCGCGTCCGGAAACGTCGCGCGGCAGCCTCATACTGTCAGCACCTCGTCGCGCACGATGTGCAGACGGATCAGCTTTGGGCCCTGGCCGTCGTCAAAATGACATTCGACAGCTTCCCGAATGTTTTGTCGTAATTCGTCGAGCGTGTCGGCGTCCGTAAAAATCGAGTGCGCAACGGCGCGCGCCGTGAAACCACCCTCGGCAGCCTCTTCAACGGTAAACAGGATTTCGCTCATGCCGTTCTCCAATTCAATTTCTCCATCTCGCCGTCGTGATACCAGCCAGCGATCCATTTCGTCCAACGCCGCAGGTCGCACCGGCATTCAACGCAAAAGAAAGAACAACGGGGACACTGCATTATTGTATCGAGCAACACAGCGAATCCGAGTTTTTTGTTGACGACCGACCGGTAAATGCCGGTCGTGTATTCTTCGTAAGATACTTCTATTCTCTATCCCAAACCGGTTTATCCCGGCACACCCTGACCTCTTTTGCTCTCTAATAGCAAAAGAAGGATTGACCAGCGACACCTATCCAGACCACACGGTACCCGAACTGCCGGAGTAAGGATGGGTACCCAAGACAAGTCCACTCACCTGCGGCACCAAGAACCCACACGTTCACTTCATGCACTTGACTTCGTATTTCGCCTCCCAATCACTTTGCTTTAGCAACTCTTCCCACGTGACCTTTCTTCCCCAGTTATACACTTCGCCTGGCGTTGCCATATAAACCCAATGGCACAAACCGGAATATGGCTTGCTCGCCCCGCCTTTCTTACAAAGGCCGACCAGAACGTTGTCGCACGGTTTGTCCCAAATCACATGGTACGAATTCTCCAACCCGCATCTCAGTTTCAAATACTCGACGACCGCGTCAGGGCTCAGGGCGATTCCGTAGGACGAGTCCTTGGGGTCCGGGGGCGACCACCAGAGCCAATCCCACCAACTGTCCGGGTCGCCGTGCGATCCCATGTTGTTGATCTTCGTAATGTACCCATCTATGGTGAACGTGGAAAAGCCGTCAAATGACTTCGTGAATTCGGCAATCTGATTCAATATTGCCACATTGCTCTGGCCTTTAAGTATCACAAGAAATGTTTTTAATTCGGCGAGAACCCTGGTGTAAATGTCGCTGTCTTTGGACGCGTTTAGTTTTCTGTTTCCGTTGGAGCTATGTTTCTCGGAATACCTGTGTAATGCCCCTAACGAAGACGTCACACCGCAAATGCCCCATCCAGCATTCGGTTCAGAGATCTTTGCAATTTCCACCATAACGAATTAACTCTCTAAGAAGAGCGATTGCACCAGGCAAAAGACGGAATAAAAGAATCACAGACATGGCGTGCCGGACGCGATTGTCACACCCTACA
>CAMAVB010000330.1 GCA_945861465.1 Candidatus Kuenenia stuttgartensis | reverse complement strand
TCATTCGGAATCGAACTGTCGGCCCGTTGGGCCTTCAACGTCTGGTTGTTTTCGATTCCAGGGCCGTTGGCCCTGGCTATTTGAATTGCTGGCCCTTTGGGCCGAAACACAGAAAAAACTCCAAAAGCACGGAGTAGTTTCTGGACAGGCACTAACGCCCTGCGGCTGATCGTGATAAATCTTCTCAGAAAAACAATACTTTCAAAGTTTGCTGAACAAAGGGAGGAAGGGCAAAAGCGTGGCTCGCTAATCGCTCGCGGCCCTCGAAAGACGAACACCAATGCGGTCGTTGGAGTACGCCGGACTGAACCCGTGGCGGGCCGCGGAACGGCAGCGCCCTGGATCGCTGACGAACGAGCCGCCCCGGAGACAACGAGACGATTCATCACCGTCATACCAGCTTGAGCACCATTCCCATACGTTACCATGCATCTGGTACAAGCCCCAGGCGTTGCCCTTTGCAAATGCATCCACATCGGTAGCCAATTCTTTCCAGCCCTTGCCGAACCGGGCATCAACTTCTGTCAACTCGTTCCCATTGCCCACAGAAAATGGCGTACGCTGGCCGGCACGGCATGCGTATTCCCATTCCTGTTCCGTCGGCAGCTCAGAACCCAGCCATTTCGACACGCACCACGCGTCGTACCAATCGATCGCTACAACAGGTACACGTCGTCGCAGCACGTACTTTGAAAAATCAACACCCCACTCTGTGCCTTTCGCGACATAGCGCTCCTCCTGGTCAGGGGCGAACAGTGCAAACAGCTCGTTTGTCAGTGTGTACTTCGCCATGCGGTATCGACGATCCACAATGGGCAGCGGTTTACCATGACTATCAAGTTCGCCCGCTTTCCAGCTCGCTGCGTTCGGATCGATAGTTACAAACCAAGTCTCAAAGTCCTCACAGATTTGCTTCGCCGCTGTGATGCGTGAACCGTTCAGGATCTGCGGATACTCCCCGCAAAAGTTGTCCAGAACCTTTTCAGCAGCGATGCCAGTCGCATCCTGCTGCTTTGCAATCACTGCCAGCAGCGGCCAGCAGCGCCAAATCATTTCCGTTGAACGAATGGCCGAGTGATCCGGCGTGGACGGAGCAAACAAACTTCGCACGGCCTTGATGTACGCCTTGTCGAAACGAGCCATCATCTGGCCCTGCCATTCGTTGGGCATTTCCACCGTCAGTTTCCACATCTGATAGTGCGTGTGGGTGGATTTGTTCCAGCGAACATACTTCTGTTTGTTGAACCAGCCGCGATCCTTCGGCGTCGCGTGCGTACACATCCAGATGGCTGCCAGAAAATCCTGCAGCGTGCGGTTCTGGAAAATCACCTGAGAAATGCCCTCGTGATCGAACGCCGCAAAATCAATCGCCGTGTTCAACCGTGCCAGCGTGGTGAACATCTCCTCCAGCTTTGGCTTCGACGTGATGCCATACTCTTCGTGCAAGTACGCCTTGTGGCGTCTCCACAGCTCATCAAAGAAGACCCGAAACGGCATACCGCTTTGCACACCGTCCAGACAGCCCTGACGATTGCATTCAAATGCCAGCAGGGCGAACAACTGCAGAGCGTGATGAGTCTTGATCTCCCATGATTCACCGGGAATGCGAAACATGTTCGGGTTCTGCGTGTCCCGAGCTTTCTCAAGCGTGTAGATCAGGCTTCGCCAGTAGAGCTGGCTGGCCGTGCGGATGTCTTTGAGCTTCTCAATCGGCTGAATGTTGCGAATGGCTTCCAGCGATCGGGGAACAAACAGCTCTGTGGCGTCCAGTCGCTGGCACAACTTCCAGCGATCAGTCCCCACAAACACTTCCGCCTGTTTCTTGCTGAACGCTTCGACCTGCACGAACTGCCATGTGTCATGCTGAAACAGCGGTTCCCAGCACTGATCGACAATCGCATGAGGCCGCCCGGTGCAGATGCATCGCACCGTCGGATACAATTCCAGAAACTTCTGTAGGGCCGAGGCGATGTCTTTGGTGTTCCTGCCGCTGGTCGTCTGATCAAACGCCTCCACGATCAGTGTGAGCTTGCCGATGCGGATCTTGTAGCCAATCAACCCCGCGACATCCCGACGAGGTGCCTCTTTGGTGCCTGCGTTCTCGCAGAACCAGCGAACCAGACACGAATGCTCCGCAGTCGGTCCCCAGATGTCATCCGCCGTTGTCGGCAAATGGCTGAAGTTCACAAGGATGCACAAATGATCCGAATGAACCTGCTGCAGGAGATACTGACTCTGCAGAGCTGCCATCGTCTTCCCAGCCCCGGCGTTGACCGTGATGACTCGCAGCCTTGGGTCCACGTCCGCCAGAAACGTCGTCCGATCAGCCACGTCTTCCCATGCCCAGCTTTCGGCGAGGTCCGCCGGAGCCTCGCTGAATCGCTCATCCTCTCGCCGCCAGCGAAACGTCTCGGGCCGTAACCACTGCCTTTGTTCCACGAGCGTGGCGTCCGACCGCTTCTTCACGAGTTCAATCAAACGGTGGTCTCGAATGAATGGCAGGGGAGATTTTTTCGTGTTGTCACTCAATGTCATCTTCCTGCCATGATTCTGTCATCACACTACGGCCGAGCTCATGGATGCAGGTCAAGCCAGAATGCAGGCTGGACCAAGATGCAGGGCGGACCGAGGGGAGCGAGTTCCGGCATTGTCCCGGTACGCTGTCGATCAAACGTCGCAGCCGGTTTACAGCACTAACGCGACAACATTGTAACCGACCAGCAGCAGGTCTACCACAAAAAGCACACCGGCCACCGCATCGGGGTAATAGAGACGCTCAGCGACGTTCCGAGATTTCTTCAGTCGGACTGAGGATCCGTCTTGTGGCTGCTGAAACACGGGCAACTTTCCTTTTGCTGAAGTTTTGTCCGTTGCGGTCACTCGGTTTTTCAAATACTCCTATGGACCAGAAAGGCAGCTCAGTTCTGAGTGAAACCAATTTTCTGGTGCTGAGGCATTCGCGAGAGTGCAGAGTCAGTCACAAAGTCCATCTTGGCGCGAGCTTCGCCTCCGTGTCTGGTGCGAGCCGACGGAGCGGCTCGCCTACGTGCGAATGGATCAACAACCGGAGACCAACAAATGGAAAGGGCACACGGTTTCACCACCGTGTGCCCTTGTCCGGAATGTCAGCTTGATTTTGCGTTACGGCGAGCGGCAGGATAGAACTTACCATCCGCAATTTGTACGACGGACTTCCAGTCCGTCGAGTAGCACCATGCGACGGACTGGAAGTCCGTCGTACCGGTAAATTCATTTCTGCCGCTCGCCTTACGGCGCTACTTGGCGTATCAGTCCTGGCCGTCGTTCTCTCCCCACCTATTCAACAACCGGAATCATCACATTCCAGCGTCAGTACTCATCGCGAGTCTGCATGAATAAGGCTTTCTTTTCCCCCGGCAGCGTAAAGTCGAATCCACACGCCTGGAAAAAGACGTCGGCGGACGTAATCGCCATCACTTCCAGCACGTTGCGGCGCACGGCCAGATCGACACAACGCTGGACGAGACCTCGACCAATGCCTTTGCCCTGGTGATTCTCGTGGACGGCGAGACTGCGAATTTCGGCCAGCTTGGCCGAATAAATCTCCAACGCTGCAAAGCCGACGATCGATCCGTTGATTTCTGCGACAAAACCGAACGGGATCAAGTCGCACAGCTCATCAAACGTGCGCGGCAGCAGGCGATTAGCCGTTACGAAGTGATCGACAAGCTCTTCCAACTGCGGAATGTCATCACGACGCGCTTCACGAATTTCGAATTCCGGTTGATTGGTTTCTGTTTTGTCGGGTTCAGTCATGGAGATGCGTTTCGGACCAAGGATGCATGTTGGACGATCAGGCGTAAACGATTGAGCGCAGTCCGCGCGGCACGCTGGCGAAAAATTGCCAGGTTGCCGGACATACTCACGTCGAAACTCAGGGTTTCCTTTGGAGTGCTCACGGCCACATGGCCGCGACGAACCACAACTCCGGAATCCAGCGGCTCATCATAGAACGGAGAAGAGAGTAACACGAAATCGACGCGGTGGATAAGCCGCATATTCCTGCTCACGACAGTGGCCGCGTTGAGCCAATCGTCCGGTTTGTCGATCTCGATCCCCGGCATTTCGACTCCGACCGTCCGCAATGCGGCAGTGTCCCACTGTCCCGGAATGACCAGCGCGGCTTTCACCACGGATGCGACGGTTGAATTCTCTGACATCCACATGGCCATTTGCCCACCGGTGGTTGCGCCTTCGACGAGGGCCACTGAACGGTTTTTGAGTGTCAGAAGTTGAGCCACCACATCGTGCAGTTCGTCGTCGCTGTCGGCATAAACGGATTCGCCGAGGCGTTCTCGAATCAATTGACACGTTTCCTGGCTCAGCCGTTCGGCTTCCTCGGCAGACTGAGAGCGGGCTGTGATCCAGAGAGAAATCACGGCTTCGCTGGCCGTGATGCCGACTTCCGGATTTCGCCCGCGCGCCGTCAAATCACCCAGTAACCGTTCGGCATCCGATTCGCCGAAGCCAAACGTCCGAATCACCGAGCGCCGCAATACCATGCCGCTGTCCAGCAGGACCGGACGTACAAGCTGAGTGAACATCGGTTTCATCTCTGCCGGAACTCCGGGCATCACGGCGATCAGACATCCTCTCGAAATTTCCTGATCATCCAGTTCGACGCTCATCGGTTCTCCATGGGCCGCGACTCGCATCAGGACTCCTGGCGCTGTGCCACACGAGTTGAATAGTACGTCTGAATGCTCAGGACGGTCGGCCTGCCGATGATTCCGCTCCGGCATTTCGCGTCCGCGAGCTGCGAACAATACCTGGATGTGCTGCAACGATTCCGGATCGCGGATTAACCGCTGACCGAAGGCCAGGGCCAGTGCATCGCGGGTAATGTCGTCCAGTGTCGGCCCCAGTCCACCCGTGATCAGGACAACCTGAGCCCGCGCGGCGGCGGCTCGGAATTCGCTGACGATGGCATCCATGTCGTCAGCCAGCGTTGTGTGCCGCATCACAGTCCAGCCGAGCGATTCCAGTTCACGACTGAGCCATTGACTGTTCGTGTCCAGTTTCGACCCGCATGTCAGTTCCGATCCAATTGCAATGATCTCAGCAAACATAAGCCCTGGCAGTCCTGCACAGCGAAACGGTAGAATCCCTCAGTCGCAACAGGCTAGTCAATCGCCGAGTGAAACAAAAGTGCCAGACATGAAAGTAGCTCGATCAGGATTTGAACCTGAAACGTCTCGTTCGAAGCGAGACATGATATCCGTTTCACTATCGAGCCAAAAAATTACTTGCGAGACAAAAAATTGCGGGGACAGGATTCGAACCTGTGAACTCGTGGGTCAAAGCCACGTATTTCTACCAGCAGAAACTACCCCACAGCAAAAGCGACGCGTGTGGGATTCGAACCCAACCTGGCCAGGGCACTGTCGTCTCAATCGTTTAACGGCAAGCCGCAGGCGTCGGTGCCAGGTTTCGCCTACGCCTGCGGCTCGCCGTTAAACGAAAATGCCGACATTGAAAACGAAAAAAGCCCGGCGTCTCGGCGACACCGGGCTCTCGGAGGAAGTTACCGAAGACAACCGAACATCACAGACGCACAAAACGAGTACGCAGTTGGCGGACAGATTGCTCCGCCGACATGCACTGCTCTTGCTGCAGGGTGTTGATGTTCGATCGTCGAGTCAACATGGTTTGGATAATGACGCTGAAATACTGCCGGAGGTTCGCGCAATCTTTGAAGAAAATGTTTTTGTAGGCCGGACCAAGCGCAGCGCAGTTCCGGCAAATGCCGGACAATTCTGTTCTGCAAACGTTGAGAGTTGAATATTCCCGAGAAGATTTCTGGCATCGTATCATTTTGAGGCCGACTCAATGTAGGCCGACTTCGCCGAAGTCGGCACAGCAGATTTCAGCGAAATCTGCTTACTTGTTTCGGTTCCGGACGAAGCCCGCGCCAAGACCGAACCTTCTGTTTGGCACTTTTGCTGCTCGTACGTTACGCTCCGCACATGAACCCGTCAAAACGCACCACACTCTGTCTCGCCCTGCTGGCATTGTTGCTCATTGAACTGCTTGTGTGCTTCCAGTATCGCGGGCCTGCGGAGGTTTCCGAACGGAACGCTGATGCGTTCGCCGCAGCCGGAGTGCCCACATTCTCGGCTGAGAAAGCGATGAAGATTCATCAACAACTGTTCGATGGTACAACACATCCCGCCGGCTCGGCTCAGAACGATGCCGTGCGAAACCGATTGGTTCATCTGCTGCAGGAACATGGCTGGCAGGTTGAAATTCAGTCTGCGCAGGTGGCTGGTCGTCAAGGGAACTCGCCTCTGCATTTGCATAACGTGATTGCCGGGCGACCGGAGCAGGCAGGCCTTTCACTGCAGCCTTTGGTACTGGCGACGCATTATGATTCCTGTCGGTTTGGTCCCGGAGCCGGGGATGCGGGCGGATGCGTCGCCGCTGTTGTCGAAGCCGGTCGGCTTTTGACGCAGCATTCCGAACAACTGAAGCGACCGGTTTGGCTATTTTTCACCGATGGGGAAGAAGCCGGTCTGTTGGGAGCGATTGAATTTGTCCGATCGCATCCAGTGTCGCAGCAACGGCCTCTGGTGCTGAATTTTGACGCACGAGGCACCTCAGGCCCGGTCGTGATGTACGAAACGCACGCGGGAAATTCCGTCGCGGTTGACGAATGGGTGAATACGATTGCACGGCCTCGCATTACCGGCTCATTGTTCACGGCCATCTATCGTTCGATGCCGAACGGTACGGACTTCTCCGTGTTTCAGAAGGCTGGCTGGCAAGGCTTCAATTTTGCGATTATTGACGGAGCCCATCGGTATCATCAGCCGGACGACACCTTCGCGAACCTGGATCATCGCAGTGTGCAGCATTTTGGCGAACACGCTTTGAGGCTGTCCACGCTCATTGCTGGCAGCACCCAGGATTTGGCTGCGACAAAAGAGGATGCCGTATTTTTTGACGTGCTCGGGTTGTTCGTAGTCCATTATCCTGTCTGGTGGTGCGTGCCGATACGATTCGCACTGCTGATTGTTGCGGTCCAGGTCTACGGACGCCATGTCCTGCGACGCGCGTGCCTGCGGCAATCCCTCCTGGTCTGGCTCACGATGCTGCTGATCGCGACGGCGGCTCCGGTTGTGGGCTGGATCCTCAGCGCCTGTATTCGAGGTACAATGATTTTGCCGCGTCCATTTGTCTGGTACGGTCATGGATTTTCGGTTGTGATGTGGTGTCTGAGTTTGCTCATGGCGTTGAGCATCGGACATTGGATGCTGCGTCGCATTGATCAACGAATCGTGTGGGATGCGTTCTGGCTGGGACAAGCAATGACCTGCATGGTCGTGTCCATTTGGGCTCCGGAATTCAGCCACCTGCTGTCGGTCCCTGGCGGCATGGCGATCTTTCTGACTC
Source organism: Candidatus Kuenenia stuttgartensis (assembly GCA_945861465.1). Classification (GTDB taxonomy): domain Bacteria; phylum Planctomycetota; class Planctomycetia; order Planctomycetales; family Planctomycetaceae; genus SXXK01. The sequence goes on along the minus strand of CAMAVB010000330.1, from coordinate 656 downwards.
TGACCGTCCGATCCATTCCACTGCGAACTTTGCTGGGTACAGCAGGTGCAGGGATCATTTTGATTCCCGTGCAGCATCTGGTGTCGATCGCACTTGGTCCTGCCGCAGGACTCTTGCTGTTCCCTGCATTTGCTCTAATCGCAATGCCGATGCTGCCGGCTCTGGGGAAACGCAATTCCGTAACTTGACTCTCCGAGTCGAGTGTTTGTTGAACACGGTCCACGATCGTAATGAATGCAGTCGCGTTTGATTGTTAAAGTAGGTCCATTCTGCCGGGTCTTTACGTCTCGACCTTGGAATGAACCCTGCACTTTAGGCGAGGAATTCATCGCCTTTGGCAACTGATGTTTTCAAAAACACCGAGGCTCACGACAATGATTCAGGAGTTACCAGGCTTCTAAAGCATTGAAGGAGCCACGGATGGCGAAGGGTACGAAACAATCGAAGCGTCCGCCAGCGAAGCACAAGCCGAAAAGTCGTTCATCGCAGCATGACAAACGAATGCGACTCGACACACCGAATCCCCGGCGGAAGAAGACCGTGAAGGCGAAGGTGCCGCTCACCGGAAAGATGGCCGATCTGGTCACGTCGATGACTGGCATGCTGGATGCGCGCATGGCGTTCCGGCTATCGATCATCATGGCCGGGATGATGCT
>CAMAVB010000329.1 GCA_945861465.1 Candidatus Kuenenia stuttgartensis | reverse complement strand
ACGCAAATTGACTGATCAATTGATCCGGAAACCAGTCGCAGGCTATCGCTCGTGAATTGCAGCGACGTCACGACATCTGTGTGACCCGTAAGCGTTGGACCTGCGGCACCATCAGCAGCTCGGAACAGCCGCACAGTGTTCGCAGGCCCATTCCCGGCGATCCACTTGCGATTCGGGCTGACAGACATGGCTGACGCCGGACCGCCCGCAGCAATGTTGAGTTTCTGTGCATCCTTTGGCCGACGCCATAGCTTCACTTCACGAAATCCACCCGACGCCAGCAGGTCGCCATCAACATTCAACGTTAACGATTGAACCAGATCCCGCTGAGCCCCGCCGGACGAACTCGTCAACGCGGGATCGGTGAGTGTGGTGACCAATTGTCCGGTTGGCACATGATGCAGGAGGATCTGATTGCTGCGTCCAAAAGCAACGTACTGTCCGTCCTGAGTCAGAGTCACCGCCTGAACTGCCGTAATGCCTTTCGGCAGCGTTCGCATCTGCTTTGGCGACATCGACTCAATTCCGCCCGTGCCGCGTGCACCCTGATCGATCCACAGCCTGATCAGTCCGAGTTCCTGCGACGTCAAATTGCCGGCTGCCACATCATTGCCTTCAGGCGGCATGACAGTTTTTGCCTGATGCGACGCCATTTGAATCAGCAGACTCTCAGCCCCACGTCCTGCCACGACGGCCGGACCCGTGTCGCCGCCTTTGAGAATGGCCTGCGGCGATTCGAGAACCAGTTCCCCCTGTTTCTCACCGGTCGAATGACAGGCCAGACAATTCTTCTGCAGAATCGGCAGGACCTCTTTGTCAAACGCAACCGCATCCGCGCGCTGGATGGTATCGATTGGGATTGGTGGACCAGCGATTGCCAAAGACTCGGTGACGAAGAATGCGACGAGCAGAGTGGTGATGCGTGGCATTTGCATTTGCATTTGAATTTGAATTTGAATTTGAATTTGGATTTCCTGACTAAACCGGACTCTTTGTGCAGTCAAGAAAACCAGGTTTACAGGGTGAATTCAGGCCCAACGGGCCGGTCCTATGTCAGCCTGGGGCATCGCCCCAGGACGTAAACACAAGCGAGTTATAGAGCCCCAAAGGGGCGGCACTAATAAGAATATCACGTTAGAATATCACGTTAGGGTCGCCCCGTTGGGGCTATGTGAAAATTGTTTTGCAGGAAACCTGGGGCGTTGCCCCAGGCTGACATAGGGTCTGCCCGTTGGGCCTGAAGACAGGTATTGTAAGACTATTCAAAACTAACGATAGCTTGGGAAATCACGACACTTAGAATTCAACAGCGTCAGGATTTTTTTCAACATCGTTCTACTCATTTCGAAGTCGCCAATGCTCACCAGTCAACATGTAAATCCCGCCGACGGAACGGCGGGGCAACTGTAGATCCCGTCTTCAAAAATCCCGACTGACAACTCCTGCTTCACTTCTTCACCTCCACCACCGTCAGCTTCATCGGACGTTCCATCACCAGATTCTGGCCGTTGAAATTCATCTGCAAACGCACGTTGAGCGTATGTTCGCCGACGGTAGCCGTCGGAGCCACGGTGATTTCATATTTGGCTTCAGGCATGTTCTCAGGGATGTTGGCTCCCGGAATACTGATGCCGCCAACGCCACCGGGAAGTTGAGTCTGCACGTTGATCGCGCCGGTGAATTCGTATTGGCGTGAGACTTTGACAATGACCTCAGCTTTCTCACCCTGATTGATCGTCAGGGCTTCCGGCAGAGCATCGACCTTCATCGGAAATTCCACAACTTTGACTGTCAGCGAATTGGACGGCACGTTGACGTTGAAGGCTCGTGCGTTGGCTTCGTTTTGCTTCTGACTAGCGAACTGGTCCGCTCGCTGTTTTTCCTGCAACGCCTGTTGTTGGAATTGCTGAGCGACCTGAAGATCCGTCTGAGCCTTTGTCCTGGCTTCTTCGGCGACCGTTTTCTTTGCTGTTGCTTCTTCCTGCTTCTTTGTGGCTTCAGCAGCGGCGATCGTGGCTTCGTCAGCCGCCTTCTTTGCAGCATCAAATGCCGTCTGAGCCTGAACGAGCTGTTGCTTGAGCGTTTCGTTCGCGGGATCGGCTGCCGACTGTTCCGTCTTTTGCTTTAACGCGGTTTCGGTCTGCGTCATCGCGGTGTTTGCGGCGGTGGCTTTCTGGACTGACTGCTGCATCGCAGTAGTGGCTTGATTGAGTTCGGTGGTTGCCTGCGTAAATTCGGCGGTCCGCTGCTGGTTGTCCTGTGTGGATTGCTGAGTTTTCTGTTGAGCCTCCGTGGCAATTTTTGCGATGCGTTCCTGTCTGATTTTCGCTTTTCCGGCCAGTTCCGGATTGCGTTTGTACTGCAGTCCCTGGTTGAAACCCGCCAGATAAAATGAGTACGTGCCGGGTACTGTGTTCACCAGGAATCGCAGTTCAAATTCGCCCTTTTCGTTTCCGCCGATGTTTACCTGCTGAGCGGTCGTGTTTGGGGGGAAGTCGAGGGGAAAGCCGATGAGATTGCCAGCCGTGCCTTCCAGTTTCTTCAACGTATACGGAATCTTAATGACGCCGCCGCGCGATGTTTCCAGAATCCTGCCGTCGCCAATGGTCAGTAACTGCGGAGCCGGTTCTGCTTCTGAAACACAGATCTGCAGACGTTCCACGATTCGCGATGGAACGCTGGCGAGGTTCGAATTTGGCTGAGCGAACTGAAACGACTTCAACGCTTCACCATATCGAGCGGGCCGAGTCACTTCAGCGCCGTTGATCGTGGCCTTTGCCGTGAGTAAAAGAGTCCCGATGCCAGCCGGTGCGGCGTCCGCTGCGGTGAGGATCAGTGTCCCGTAATGATTGCCGGGGCCGATGATGATGTCTTCCGTGGTGACTCCCGCCGGGAGTCCCGTGGCGGAGACGGTAATTTCGCCATCGAACTGATCCTGACGATACGCCACGATATGGATCACCTCTCTGCCGCCCTTTCGCAGCATCAGGCCATCCGTCGATCCGTCCGGAACTGCCACGACGCGAAAATCCAGCTGCGGTTTGCGAATCGCCATCCGATAAATCAATCGCGGGTCGCTCTTCACCGAACTCACGCCATCCTTCAGGAGAATGCGGTACGTGCCGTCTTCCGGTGCCTTAAAAACAAGGGACGGATCCGACGTGCGTTCATCGAACTCATGTCTTCCGGCTCGGTTATTGAAGTTTCGTTCCGCCACATCTTCAATAAAGACGATGTCTGTAATTTTCTGTGCGCCCTTGTCGTCTGTGCCGAGACGCTGGATCAGCAATGCAGGATCAAGTGACTGGCCAAGTCGATCTGCATACACATCGAACGCCCAGACGTCATCTTTCTTTGCGTCGAAGGAAAACCAATCGACATCTCGCTGAGGATAAAACGAACCTGCGACTTCGCAGGGCAGAGTCAGTTTCTGCGGCGCGGCGGGTGAATCGTTATTGGCGTCTTCCAGAACTGTCGGAGCCGTGGCGGGTGTGATCAGGACCGGGTTGGAATTGAAGCCATTGTTCGCGACGCGGAATTCGACGCCGTCCATGCCGGCCTGTTGCGGCCCGATAAGTGACGAATACATCAGCTTGCCGACGATGTCGCCGGGAATTCCTATCCGAACTTTAAGCTGATCGAGCGCTCGGCCATCCAGTTGAAACGGGCTCGGCTGACCACCAGGGAGATTCCGCCCGTACAGCGTGTATTCATCGTTGGAACCAGGCAATCCGGCGGGCGGAAAGACGAAGTCGAGATACGGCAACGGGCCGATGGTGAGTCGATAAACATAGCCAGAGCCCGCAGCGAACAGCGCATCGTGAACCTTGACGAAATACTGTCCGTTCGCAGGCAGCGTGACATCAACGAGCGACTCGCGCGCATCTGCGTAGCGGGATTCGGCGATGATCATGCCGGATTCAGTGAACAGCGTGACCGCCAGATCCATGTGGGAATCGATACGTTTGCATTGACCGTCCAGAAGAATTCGTTGCCCGGCGACTCCGGTGAAACGGTACCAATCCACATCCGGCCCTCCAATCGATTGTCCGTTAATCGTAACCGGCAGTGTGACTTCCTGAGCGGCATTCGTCCTGACGGATTCAACTTCGACCCACACTGGCAAATCGTTTCCGCCGTTGGGTTCCGTTTCCGTGAATTCCGGCGTGCTACTCACAATCAATGTACGCCGATTAGAAAGACCATATTTGCCCTGACACCGCACGTCATAGTTTCCCGGCGGTACATTTGCGGCCACAGTGACTGCGAACACGTTGTCCACCGGCTGCGGTCCTTCGTCGAACGGTGTCACATCCGCCATCTTTCGCGTGAATGTGATTCCTTCGTGGCTGAAAACCAGCCGATCAACGTCGTCCAGATCGTCGCCGGCAATTGTGACTTCCACCGTCGCCCCCGGAGCAACACCGGCCGGGAACACACCGTCAAGCCGGGTTGCCGGAAGCTGAGCGAACAGGTCTATGGACGACGAAAGGAAGGTCACAAAAAATGTCGCGAAGCAGATCGAGTGTCTCATAGGAAGGACCAGGGCAGGCTTAAAAGGTACTACGTCAAATGAAGTGCGCGGAGGACGCACTTGTGTTTAAACCGCGAATGGACACGAATACTCGCGAATTCGTAAGAGATGGTTGGGAACATCCAGTTCACCAGCCATCCGCCTGCCAGAATGGCCAGCGTCACCGCAATGCAAACTCCTGCGAGGATGCCGATGATGATCGCCACCACAAGACACACTTGCACAACGGTTACTTTAGACTTCATAAATCGCTTCCCTGCAAAAATGTTAATGTTCGTGCTTCCTCTCGTACTCGTACTCAGCTTTGCGGTACTCGTGCTCGTACTCGTACTCGTTCGGTCGATCCCTCCGATACTGTCTCTGTACGCTGGATCAATCGAGTCAACATGGACACAATCCGTTTCAGATTGGTCTTGCCGATCCGATACGATGAGGAAACATACGCGATCGCGAGACAATAAACGTCGAGTCGCTCATGGTCAAAGATTGGCTCTGTCATGTGCATCCTTTCGAGTACGAGTACCGTTTCACTGAGTACGAGTACGAGGAAAACGGGTTTGTGTCGTCCTTATGCCGCAACTCTGCCACAATGCTCACTGGATTACTTCACAAACTGAAACTCCCTTGTATTCAAAATCGCCCAGATCACATCTTCCCATGCCTGTTGTTTGTTTGGGTATCCGGCAATTTGAGACATGACGAACGTGGATTCTTCGGGGCGGGGTTCCCGACTGAAGGCAGCGAGGTAGAGTTCGCGGATTTTATCAGCGTCCGGACGATCTGGCTCGCGATTGAAACGCGCGGCACGGCCCTGGCCGTTTTGCAGGCGGCCCTGGACATCCCCGGAATTTAGCAGATGCAACGACTGTGACAAATTGGCTTCCGCAGATCGTTCGCATTCACACGCGCTTTCCGCTTCCGGTTTGCCGAAGACTTCAAGGAAGTAATTGTTGAAGCCATTGTCGGGCAGCTGCACGGCTGTCGTTCCCTGAGGAATCGTGCCAAAATTTGACGGCGTATCAGCCACTGCGTTGACGGAATCGTAGAGCACTTCGGCCGACAACCGGCGTGGGTAAAAGCTCGAGTAATTCTGCTGGTCGGTCTGGTTGAACTCCGTCGGCTGAGAACTCAACTGGTACGCATTCGACTTACAGATTGTGCGGACGAGATCCTTCAGATCGAAACGATGGTCCAGAAAGTGCTTCGTCAAGGCATCCAGCAATTCCGGATTCGATGGCGGATTTGTCACGCGCATGTCGTCTTCCGGATCAACGATGCCTCGCCCAAAGAAATGTTTCCAATATCGATTCACGAGAGCCCTCGCGAAGAACGGATTTTCCGGAGCGGCCATCCAATCGACCAGATACTGTCGCGCATCTTCGTACGGTGAAATGTCCAGCGGCACACCTCCCAGTCCCGTCGGTTTCACGTCCAACTGGCTGCGCGGATTTTTCGCCGACGGAGCGCTGGTTTTCAGATAAACCATGTCTGGCTGGTTAACGTTCTGATTGAACTTGCTGTTCTTCAAGCCGACTTGTGAGAAGAATGCTTCAAAGCCGACGTAGTCCTGCTGGCTCCAGCGTTCAAACGGATGATGATGACACTTCGCACACGCCATCCTCATGCCCAGAAACAACTGAGCCACGTCTTCCATCTGCGTGGTCGATGTTTTGACCTCGCGATACCATGCGACCGGGGGATGAGTCTCCGGATCACCGGTCGCTGTCAGCACGCTGCGCACGAACTGATCGTAGGGCATGTTTTCACGAAACGCGCGGCGAATCCACGCATGGAATTTGTACGTATAGGGAATGTCGGTCCCATTACGGCGTTTGTTGCGGAGCACAGTCGCCCATTTGTTGGCGAAGTAGTCCGCGTATCCGGGGCTATCTACCAGACGATCAACCAGCCGATCTCGCTTTGCAGGATCGGCATCTGCCAGAAACTGTTCGACCTCGGCGACTGTCGGCAACCGTCCCGCAATGTCAATGGAAGCCCGACGAATCAATGTTGCATCATCACACAATGCCGACGGAGGAATGCCCAGCTGTCGCTGCTTCGCAAACACGAAGTTGTCAATAAAAGTTCTCTCCGGCGGAGTCGCGAGGACGGGCGTTCCCTGTGGAATGATGGCTCGAAAGACACCGACGCTGCCCTGAAATCGCACCATCACGGCCACTTCGCCCGGCACGTCTTCGATCGTCAGGCGTCCTGTTGCATTTGCGAGCGCCATTTCTGGATGATTGGCTTCGTACGAGGCAAGGCGCGTCACATCGCGGGTCGAGCCGTCGCTGTAGTGGGCGATCACTGCCAGTTGCTGCTTCGCCTTGAAATTCATCTCTCGCACAGGGGGGACGGACGCGATACGTTCCAGCGTCGGATCGGTTTCGGCTCCGTACGGCATCCCTTGACGAATCCAACGTGCAATAAGTTCCCATTCGTACGATCCGGGGGACATCCGTTGGCCGCCGCCATGAGGAAGTAGATTGCCCGGCTTCTGCAACAGCAGACTGAAGTCCGGATCCGCAGGAAAAACGCGACGACCGCGGTCTTCGTACACCAGATATTCGTAGTCTTCCTTCGGGTAGAATCCCAGCAGCGACAGCTTGAAGCCGTTTTGTCCATCTGCCTTGCCATGACATCCGCCTGCGTTGCAACCCTTCTTTGTGAAGATTGGGACGATTTCGTGTTCGAAATTCACCGGCAGTTCCTCGGCACAACGCGATGTGCTGACAATCAGCGTTGCCAATTGCCCCGATGCAACTTTCGCGGTGATCGTCGCCGTGCCATCCGCAGTCGGTACAACCAAGCCTTCCGCATCGACATTCAACACTGCCGGTACATCAACGGAGTATGTCACATCATGCGTCAAATCGTGCCGCTGGCCGCTGGAGTACACTCCCGTGACGATCAGCTGCTTTCGCGCGTTCTGCCCGATCATCGTCGTCGATCCGGCGGCTTCGAATTCCAATCCGACCAGATCGCCCTTCGGCCCGAGTCCCGGTGGTTGTTGAGCTGTCGTCTCAGGACTTAACGCGACCAGGAAATACAGCGTGAAAAGAATGGCCACATTCGTGAGGCGGCAAACTACAGAACGCCGCAGTTGATCCATCATGCCAAGATTCCCAACGCAGGACGTAAGAACAGAAGTTCAGCATTGTGATGGAGGTGAGAGGGACAAGCAAGAGTTTGCAAGAAATAGTCCGCGTGGCAGCCATTTCAGCCTCGCTGGCACTTCGGGTTGGTGTTAAATCAGCAGACCGCCAGCTTCCGGTTTACACAGAATTACGTGGAAAACCTGGTGCTAAGGACGGAGACAGAACTAAGTGGGGCACGATTCCATCGTGCCGGGCACGTTATAAACGTGCCCCACGTCGAAAAAGCGACACTTAAAAATCAATCGGTCCTAACGCACTGCGGCTGATACGAGTCGCGATCAAAGTGCTCCCAGAGGATTCTCCCTGCAATCAAGTGGAAACGTTACGGGTGCGTTGAGTCGGTGCGATTCGAAGACTGCCAGGACCATTTCAATGGCACCGCGCGCATGATGCATCGA
>CAMAVB010000328.1 GCA_945861465.1 Candidatus Kuenenia stuttgartensis | reverse complement strand
CGTTCGATCTGCACGAGTTGTTCATAATCCAGCGTTTCCGGACGCACGAACGAGACCCATTCTGCCACGTGGTGGCGTCGTTCGGGAGTCGCATTCATCTGCACGCACCAGTCCCCAAGCACCACAAGTGCCTGTTGAACTTTTTCGCTCAATGTGGCTTCGGTACGATGCCCACAAATGCTCTCTGCCAGCGCCTGCTGCGCGGCGTCGGCTTCTGCTTTCAGTGATTCCTGGCAATGCAGCAACTTCAGGACAGTGTCAGCAAACTGGATCTCGGGATCGAGTTGTGACGGAACGGACTCCACGAGACGCCGGACTTCCTCAACGAGTCCCTGGAAACTGGCGTCGTCGATGGCGGGCTTGCCGAACTGTTTGAAGACGCGCGTTCGCAAAAAGTCCTGCTTGAATTGAAAGATCTTCTCATAATTCAGCGTCTCGTCCGACAGACGCTGAACATCGGCGTTGATGTCGAACAGCCGCGCGAGGAAATCCCCGAGAATGTCGGCGACTTCAATGAGAACTTCCGACGCCTGGGGTTTCGTCAGTGATCCATCGTCCAGCGTGGCAAATCGTGCACCGATTTCCGGGCTGGAATCAGCGGCAAACTTCCAGAACACAGCGTGCAAGTCACGCAAGCGTTCTGGTTCGTAGAGATTGGAAAAAGAGAATCCGGTAATTCCTAGCGCGAAATCGTCACTGACAGCGTCATTCACTTACCGGCTCCCTGGCGTGTAATCGTTCGTTCGGCAAACTCATTTTTCACGGTCGATGAAATTGTCTTGTATCTTCGAGTGAATCGTCAAGGCACGGCAGTCGATTCGCAAATGAGCCAACGCAAATGCGGTCTTTGGGGTTCAACAACAAATGAAGTGGGCAGTGCCAAATACAGCGGGAATTGTTGGAAATCCCATGCAGCGAACATTGCACCGGCACCATAAAAACATGCTTTCGGCAGGATTCCAGGAGACGTGTGAGCGTGCATTCCCTAGAATCCCAATGGGCTCGCGGGCACCATCCGTAGCCAGAGAAGTTCAAACTGCTTCAGCTTCCCTGAGCAGCTGGCCCGGCTGACTTCGGGATAGACGTTCGACCTGCAGCAGCAAGCCAACGACGTCAATGTCGGATTGATCCATGGAACACACCGAAAGGAAGAATATGGCAAGTCTGTTGAAATCGAACGAATCCGGAGGATACCGATTTCTTCCGGGAATCGCGCCTTATTCGTCGGGTGTCGTTGCGATGCCGGGATTCGAAATCGTGCATGCCGCACTGCAGACGCCGCTGCGATGGCAAGATGGCCTGAACGCGGCACGCCGGTATCTGGAAGGCAAAAAGCTGAATTGCCGCAACTTGTGCGCAGTCGAATTACGGTGCCCGCAGCCATATACCATGGAAGGGTTTATTGACTTCAACAACCAGTATCGACGACTGTTGATTGCCTGGGAAATGATGGTTGACGGACTCAATCCCGTCGCCCGCACCAACGTAGCACCGGTGCTCGATCCTCCGCGTGAACCAATGCTGTTCGCGTTCTCATATTCGCGCCCTTCAGATCATTCGCGCCCTACGTTTGTCGTGGCTGGTGGCGGTGAATTGCCGGATGGCGAACTCGCGGAGCGTCGCATTGTGCGCGTCGGCGAGACCAGCCCGGATGCGCTCATCGAAAAAGCGGAGTGTGTCGCGCAAATCATGAATTCGCGTCTACAGGGACTGGGTGGCAGCAGCGAACTTCTGACGGTACTGGACGTTTACACGGCTCACCCGCTTCGTCCACTGTTGGAAAGCGTCCTGGTATCGCGGCTGCCGGCGATCGCGACTAGGGGAGTTCACTGGTTTTATTCGCGGCCACCGATCGTCGATATCGAATTCGAAATGGACATGCGGGGCGTCGTGTGCGAGGAAGTGGCGGATTTGTGATTCCGTAGGGTGTGACAAGCGGCAGCCCAGGCACACCATCACAGCGATGCGGTGTGCCTGCGCGTTGCTTGTCACACCCTACGTTGGTCGATAATTCCGACGTCAACCAGGATAAATCGACATATGCCTTATCAGCGTCTCCACATTCTTGCCATCTCTGTCAGCTGCCTGATGGCAATCCCATCGGCGCGGGCTGACGAAAAGGGGCCGGTCTTCGAGTCAGATATTCAGCCGGTTCTCGCACGCAAGTGTGGAAAATGTCACAGTGATAAAGTCCGGAAAGGTGGGCTTGATCTTTCGTCGATCGCCGGAATTCGTCAGGGCGGAGAATCTGGTGAGGCGGCAGTGGCCGATACCGTCGATGACAGTTTATTGTGGGAGATGATCGATGGTGGCGACATGCCTCCTGAAGGACAGGACCCGCTGACTGCTGACGAACGCGAATTGATTCGTCGCTGGATTGCCGCTGGATCGCAGTCAGAAAAGCCAGCGGAAAATGTGATCACACAACACGACGTATTGCCAATCACGCTGCTGCGATGCACGGCCTGCCACGGTGCTCGATTGCAACAGGGTGGGGTCGATCTTCGCACTCCAGCCGCCATGCGACGCGGCGGAGATTCCGGTCCCGCTCTGATTCCCGGCGATCCGGATGCCAGCCCGATGATTCAGAGGATCGAGAGCGAATCCTGTCCACCTCGCGATTTGTTGCTGAAATTCTTCGTCAAACGTCCGCCGGCTTCTGAGGTCAAAGTGCTGCGCGAATGGATCGCGACTGGCGCGATGGAGGTCGATGTCCTGCCGGATGTTGCCACGACGGATCCGGATCCGCTTGTGTCCAGCGAAGATCGGCAGCACTGGGCTTTTCAGCCACCTGTGGCAACACTCGAAGCGGAATCCATCGACGACTTTATCCTGAAAAAATTGACAGAAAATGGCCTGGAGTTTTCGCCCGAAGCGGCCCGCGACACGCTCATTCGCCGGGCGTATCTCGACCTGATCGGATTACCTCCGAGCCTTTCCGAATGGAAAGCCTGGCGAAACAGTGATGATCCGGACTGGTATCGTAAATTGGTGGATCAACTGCTTGCTTCCCCGCATTACGGTGAACGCTGGGGACGTTATTGGCTTGATCTGGCGGGCTATGCAGATTCCGAGGGCGGCGTTTCTGATGATCCCGTCCGTGAGGTTGCCTGGAAGTACCGCGACTACGTGATTCACGCGTTCAACAGCGACAAGCCATACGACCGCTTTCTGCTGGAACAAATTGCGGGTGACGAATTGCTGGACTACGAAAATGCACCTGTCGTTACCGGAGAGATGATCGAAAATCTGACCGCGACTGGGTTCCTGCGGATGGGGATCGATCAGACCGGTTCGCGCACAATGAACTTCGTCCCGGAACGCCTCGGTGTGATCAGCGATGCCATTACTGTACTTGGCTCAGGGGTGATGGGCCTGACCATGGAATGTGCCCGATGTCATTCGCACAAGTACGATGCCATTCCTCATCGAGACTACTATCGATTCAAGGCCATTTTTCAGGGCGCTCTGGATGAACACGACTGGCTGAGTTTCAAAAACCGCTCGCTGGACGTGGCCACACCGGAACGACGTAAACGCGTGGCTGAGGTGAATCCTCCGCTCATCGCCGAACTGAAAAAACTGGAGTCGCGTTTGAAGCAGGCTGTCAGCACCGCGCAGATCGAAACACTCAGGCAACATTATCAGGATCAATCCGAAGCTGACCGCAAGAAAACTCTGGCGGCATTGAAAATCGCGGACAACAACCGCACTCTGCCGCAGCGCATTCTTGTGGAGAATCTGCAGCGGGCCGAAGTGATTCCAGATTCCGAACAGCCCGCAACTGTTCTCGAAGCCCGCCTCGTAGTTAATAGAATTGAGCATGACATCGAACAGGTTCGCCAGAAGTTGGAGCCGCCTTTGGAGATCCGGGCGTTGTGGGATCGCGGAGATCCGTCGCCGACTTATATTCTCCGCCGAGGCGAGTACGACAAGCCGGGCCAACTTGTCGGGCCAGGAGTTCCGTCAGTCCTGACCGATGGCCGGACACCCTTCGTCGCTGAACCACCTTTTCCCGGAGGAACACCAAAAACCGGCCGGCGTCTGGCGTTCGCGCGCTGGCTGATTCAGTGGGATCATCCAACGACGTCGCGCGTGATGGTGAATCGCATCTGGTATCACCACTTCGGAACTGGCCTGGTGAAATCGCTTGAGAATTTCGGTGTGAAAGGTGAGCGACCTTCGCACCCGGAACTGCTTGACTGGCTCGCGGTGGAATTCGTGGAACGGGGCTGGAGTATCAAGCATTTACACCGCCTTATCATGAATTCCCGCACGTACAGGCAATCCAGCCGCGTCACGGAGGAACGGCAGAAGCTCGATCCGCAGAACCGACTGCTATCGCGGATGCCGCTCAGGCGAATGGATGCAGAGACATTGCGGGACTCGTTGCTGTTTGTCTCCGGAACGCTGGACGACAGACCTGGTGGTCGACCGGATTCTGTATCCGTCAATCGTGATGGTCTAGTCAGTGTGAATCCGACGTCCGACGGTCAGTGGCGGCGCAGCGTCTATGTTCAGTACCGCCGTACGGAGATTCCATCGATGCTGGAGACTTTCGACTATCCTGAAATGGGGCCAAATTGCGTGGCGCGCACGGTGTCGATCGTCTCGCCGCAATCGCTGATGATGATGAACAACGAGCACGTGCGAGAACTGGCTGCCGCATTCGCCAATCGCGTGCAGGCGATCCTGTCGAGCCAGGATCCCGTTCGTGTTGATCCTGTCGCGGCGCAAGTCGATACTGTTTATCAGTTCGCATTGAATCGACTGCCGAGCGACGTAGAACGTCGAATCGGGATCGACTCTCTGGAATTGCTTCAAACCGAGTGGCAGGGAGATCGACACGCCGCGCTCGCAACGTACTGTCACACGATCCTGAATTCCGCCGCCTTTCTTTATATTGATTGAACTCTATTGGTTTGACTCGACGCCAGTGGCAAGGCGAGCGGGGGACGTAAGTCCCCTGATTTTTGCAGTGTCCACGCGGTCAATCAGGGGATTGACATCCCCCGCTCGCCAAAAAAAGTCCATTCCGACCGCTCGCATTCTATGTCAGAACATTCAACACCACCCACCACACGTCGCGATTTCTTCGCCCGTACCAGCGACGGCCTGCTCGGCGCTGCACTGACGCAGTTGCTGTGTCACGACTTCTTCGGTGGCACGTCGGCTTTCGGCGCAGAATCAGACGCTGCAGCACACGCTGCTGAGCCCGCTCACAACCTCGTGCCGCGACAAGGTCATCATCCTGCGAAAGCCTCAGCGGTGATCCAGCTGTTCATGAACGGCGGACCGAGTCAAATGGACCTGTTTGATCCAAAACCCGTGCTGGATCGGATGGATGGAAAGCCGTTTCCCGGCAACGCCGAAGAGATCGGAAACCAGAGCACCGCAGACATCGGCGTGATGATGGGCGGTCAATACAAATTCGCTCGCCACGGAGAATCCGGGATGTGGATGGCAGACGTCCTGCCGCACACGTCGCAGATGGCGGATGAGATTTGCCTCATCAATTCGATGTGGACTGACCATCCCAACCACGACAACGCTTTGTACAAAATTCACAGCGGACGTCTGTTCATGGGATATCCGACGCTCGGAGCATGGACGGTATACGGGCTGGGTTCCGAAAACCAGAATCTGCCGGCTTACGTTGTGCTGAATGATCCCCTTGGCCCGCCCAAGAACGGAACTCGCAACTGGACGGCCGGATTCCTGCCGCCGACCTTTCAGGGGACCCGTTTCCGGCCAACGGGCTCGCCCATCCTGAATCTGAAACAACAGTACGAGCAGACTTCAGCGGTCACCGCAGCGGCTCGCGGACTGTTGAACCAGCTCGACGAAATTCACCGCCACGAGCGCCCCCATTCCCCCGAACTCGACGCCCGCATCGAATCTTACAGTCTTGCAGCTCGCATGCAGTTGTCAGCGGGAGAAGCACTCGATCTGACGCGGGAGCATGAGCACACGCTGGCGATGTATGGCGTCGGTGAGCAGGCGACCGATTCCTTCGGTCGTCGTTGTCTGCTGGCTCGTCGGTTGGTCGAACGCGGAGTCCGCTTCGTGCAGATTTTCCTTGAGGAACAACCGTGGGACAGTCACGTGGATCTGGCCGACAACCACCGCGGTGCCTGCCTGCGCACGGACAGGCCTGTGGCCGGATTGCTTCGCGATCTGAAACAACGCGGGCTGCTGGATTCGACTCTGGTGATCTGGGGCGGCGAATTCGGACGTACGCCGACATCTCAGAAATCCGGCGACGTCTATACGGGTCGTGATCACAACATGCAGGCATTCACGTCATGGATGGCCGGCGGCGGTGTTCGAGGCGGCACGAGTTACGGCGCCACCGACGACTTCGGTCACAGCGTGGTCGAGAATCCCGTCGGCGTTCATGATTTCCACGCAACGATTCTGCATCTGTTGGGATTGCATCATCAGAAGTTGTTCTTCAAACGCAGCGGCCTGGAAGAACGGCTCACCGGTTTCGAAGTGCCGCGAGTGGTGACGGAGATTTTGAGCTAGTATCATGGGATCTTACACAGGTTGGAAATCCATGTCCGTCGCATGGCCATGAAACACGCTCAGATGTCAATTCATCGCAAATTAACTGCAAGGCTATGGGCAAAAAGATGTTCGGGCAAAAAAATCTGCCTTTTTTGCCCAACAATATTCTTGCCCCGCCAAAAGCCCGTGCTTCCATTCCCTCGAATTGACTGCGGGCACTTGTGCTTCTCCCTACTACGTTTCTAGTTTTATAGAAATGCAGATTGACACACTGCCCTCAGATGTCTATTCTCTAGTGAATTAGAAATAGCGATCCTTTATGGAGACGCAATGCATGGCGAGGCCGAATTCTGAGTATCCGACCGAGTTGGAGCTGCAAATACTGAAGGTGCTGTGGGACGCCGAGCCGATGACGGTGCGGGAAGTGCGTGAGTCGTTGGCAGACCTCGGACGCAATCTGGCGCATACGACCGTGATCACGATGCTGGGCACGATGGTCGATAAGGGGCAGATTGAAAAGCTCGATCCGCTGCAGGGCAAAGCGTTTCGGTTCACGCCGTTGATCAAGCGCGAGGATGTTTCGCGCGGGATGTTGGGCGACCTTGTCGAGCGAGTGTTCGATGGCTCGGCCGAAGCTGTGATGTTAAGCTTGTTCGATGTGAAGGACCTCGATGAAGATGAGTTGGGGGGGCTTCGCAAGTTGTTGCACAAGAAGCTGCGGGAGGCGAAGTCATGAGTCCGTCGATGATCGATTGGTCGGAACTATCGCTGCAAATCGTGATCACCTTCGGTCATTTCCTGTGGCAAGGCCTTGTGGTGGCTCTACTGCTCGTCTTGTTCGAATATCTTAGGCTTCAAGCGCAAGCCCTCCGGTCCAACGCGAAAACGGGCAAATCACGGGACGGCTCGCGCCGCTCCGCTAACTTCGCGTACGTCATGGCCTGCATCGCGTTCTTTGCACTGCCGTGTTGTGTTGTTTCGACGTTCTTCTGGGTGCATCAAACGCGTGGTTCGATCCTCGTCGCGTTATCAGCCAGCGAGTCCACACCAGCGATCGGAGAATCGGTAGATGACGACGCTACAGAGACGGCAGGCTCAACGGCAATGGTTTCGGCTGAAGTACCACCTGCTTTACCTGAACTGAACGCGGTAGAAATTCCAGTAACTGAGGCTCCATCGCAGCAAAGAGTCGAACGCGAATTCTTGTCAACAACCACTCAGAGTATAAAAGCCTCTTCGCCTTATCTATGCCTGGCGTATCTGGTCGGGGTCGCGTGGATGCTTGGCCGATTCGGTTTGTCGCTTGTCGGTGGAGCGAGACTGCATCGGACGCTTGAGCCGATCGCTGATGCCAATGTGCTTGCGATGATCTCGAATCAAGCAAGAAAGCTGGGTTTGCGAAGAATCCCACTGGCGGCGATGTGTCAGCGAGTCAGCGTTCCTGCTGTTGTCGGTATTCTTCAGCCCGCGATTCTGCTTCCCCCAGCGTTGCTGTCTGGCCTTGATCCGCAGCAGCTTGCCGCAATCCTCAGTCACGAAATGGCTCATATTCGTCGCCACGATTTGATGATCAATCTCCTGCAGCGCATCGTTGAAGCTTTGCTCTTTTTTCATCCCGTGACTTGGTGGATCAGCCGCCGAGTGCGCGT
>CAMAVB010000327.1 GCA_945861465.1 Candidatus Kuenenia stuttgartensis | reverse complement strand
TCATGGGCAAAAAGATGTTGGGCAAAAAAATGGCTGCTATTTTTCTGC
Source organism: Candidatus Kuenenia stuttgartensis (assembly GCA_945861465.1). GTDB lineage: Bacteria > Planctomycetota > Planctomycetia > Planctomycetales > Planctomycetaceae > SXXK01. The sequence goes on along the minus strand of CAMAVB010000327.1, from coordinate 8,161 downwards.
CCATACATTTTTCTGCCCCGAACGTCCTCGCTCCTGCAACGTCGTATTGACGGTGGCGTACGCGCGAATTCCTCAGCTTAGCTTTGCAGCGGGCCGTTGTTTTTTTAAGATTCAACGCACAAGCACGCGGAGGCTTGCGGGTTCGATGACCACACAGACGGGGAGTGCCGAACTGGGATCGCCGTCGGCCTGCACGCCGGGAATTCCGGAATCACTCGCAGATTCCAGGGTCACGCTGGTTGCTGTGAATTTTGTGAATTCCGAGGGATGAATCGGCAGCCCGAGTTTCAATCGAATGGCGTGCCGAAAAATCTGCCAGCGAGTCGATCCATGATAAACACGAACGTCGAGAAGTCCGTCGTCCGGAATTGCTTCGGGAGCGAATTTCAGTGCAAATCCGTAGATCGGGATATTCGTGACGATCACGTGCGTCCCGGTCGCACTGTAACGTGCGTCTGATGTTGACGCACGAATGGGCTGGGGAAGCGAAGAAAAGAATGCGCGCAGCGTTGGCACAATGTAGCCGATCCGCCGGATGTTTCCCTCGCGCGCCCGATGAACGGCCTGCACGATGTCCCCGTCAACACCGGCGCTCAGCATCAGCAGGAATCGGCGTCCGTTCGCAGTCGCGGAATCAAACATCCGGATTCGACCGCCGTCAATCACGGCCGCGAGCGCGCGACCGCAGCGAGACAAATTCAGATACTTCGCCAACAGGTTTTCTGTTCCCAGCGGTAACACGGCGATCGGACAACCGGGATGACGCTGGGCTACATCCGCAACGGTCCCGTCGCCCCCCGCCGCGACAATACAGCGCAGTTTCCGGGCGTGTTCAGGCATCAAAAGAAAAGCATCCAGTTTCGGGCGAGACCGAAATATGCGGACGCGGTAGCCTGCGGTTCGCAATTCGCGAATCAAAACCAGCAATTCCTTTCGCCCCGCTCCTGATCCGGAACGAGGATTCCGCTGGATCACAACCAGTCGGTTGTCGGCAGGAATTGGTGTGAGGTCCACAGGGCTGAATACTTTTCTACTATGGACTAAGACAAAAATGTGTGGGGCACGATTCCATCGTGCCGTCACGATCCCATCGTGCCGGGCACGTCAAAAACGTGCCCCACGTCCGGAAGACGACAGTTATTTCTGCGCCGGTCCTGTGCGTTCACGATTCCGTGAGTTCAAGATACGGATCAAGTCCCATGTTTTCGTACTGATCGAGTCGAATTCGTTCCTGCTTGAGCAGATGCTTACGCTGTTTGCGGTGAGTCTTCTCAAGGAACCGCTGGACTTTAACAAAATATCTGTTCCATGACCGACCGAGTTCGCCGTAACGGTTCGCAATCCCCATCCGTTGTTTCCGCAGCCGTTCCTTCGGTTCACGACAGCGCAGCAGTTCATCTTCCAGACTCAGGAAAAACTGGTACGAACCCGGATCCCCCTGGCGGGCGGAGCGGCCGATCAATTGCCGATCGATGCGTTTCGAACTATGGATTTCCGTAGCAATCACATGCAATCCGCCAGCTTCTCGAACGTCGTCATCCAGAATGATGTCTGTCCCGCGACCAGCCATATTCGTCGCAATCGTGACACTGCCCGCCTCGCCCGCTCTGGATATGATCGCGGCTTCCTGTTCGTGATAGCGTGCATTCAGGATCTGAAACGGGATGCGTTTATCCTTTAACAGCAACCCCAGAGCTTCTGATGCTTCCACCGACGGCGTCCCGACCAGCATTGATCGTCCCTCTTTGATCAGTCGCTGAATCTGTTCCACAATCGCATCGCGCTTCGCTTCCTGTGTCTTGAAAATGCGCGTCGTCAGCCCCTGCCGGATACACGGTTTGTTGGTCGGAATTTTCGTCACTTTCAGGCGATACGTCTTCTTCAGTTCTCCCCGCGCAGGCAAAGCGGTCCCCGTCATGCCAGCCAGATGAGAGTATTGCCGGAAGTAACTTTGTACGGTCACTCGCGCGGCTTCCCCGGTCGCCGCCGTAATCGGAATCAATTCCTTCGCTTCGATCGCCTGATGCAGTCCGTCCTGCCACTTGCGACCGTCCATGATGCGTCCCGTGCCCTCATCGACGATCACAACTTTGTTTTCCACGATGACGTAGTCGCGGTCGAGTTCAAAGGCGTGTCGCGCCGTCAGCGCTTTTTCCACCTGCGCGTAGATGCGTTCGGTATCCATTGAACTCAACAGCGATGGCTTTGACATCAGTACGACTTTTCGACAACCGGCATCGGTGAGCCATGCAGTGCGGCGTTCCGGTTCGTAAACATAGTCTCGCTTTGGTTCCAGTTGAAAGGTGGCGCGATTGCTCCAGCGAAACAAATTGACTGTCGCAGGCTCGTTGGGCTGCGTCAGACCAATGATGAGCGGCGTTCTGGCTTCATCGATCAGGATACTGTCGGCTTCGTCGATCAGTGCGAAATAGTGACCGCGCTGCACCGGTTCTTCAGCCCCCTGAAGTGTCCGGATATAACGCCGAACCTGCGTTCCACCTTCGTCCATCATCGCTCCTTTACGCAGTCGATCACGGAGAAAGTCGAATCCCATTTCCTTGCTCGTGCCGTACGTGATATCGCACGCGTAATTTGCGCGGCGTTCGTCGGGTTCCATCGAATCCAGAATCTTGCCAACGGTCAGTCCCAGTTTGACATGCACCGGGCCCATGGTGTCGGCGTCGCGACTTGCAAGATAATCGTTGACCGTTACGACATGACAACCCTGTCCCGGCAAAGCTCGCAGGAAGGACGGCATCGTGGCAGTGATGGTCTTTCCCTCGCCGGTCTGCATCTCGGCGATATGACCCTCGAAGAGCGCAATCGCCCCCATGATCTGCACTTCGAAGTGCTGCATTCCCAGGACACGCCGCGCTGATTCACGTACCAACGCATATGCTTCGGGCAACAGCTTGTCCAGCGCAACGCCAGCCCGCGCTTCCCAACGCACTTTGCGGCCCCGCGTCAGCAGTTCCTCGTCAGTCAGTCCCTGCAGCGCATCGCTCATCCTGATGATCTCGCTCGCCATCGCACGCCACCGCGAACGCCGGGCAACGGAAGGAATAAACCCTGCCTTCAGGCCGTGAAATAATTTGCTGGGAAGACTCATGCACAGGATTGTATCAATTCACTTTGCCAAAAAAAAGACCTTGTTCCCAATCGGACACGGCTGGCCAGTTTGTGTATTTGCAGGGTGTGACAGGCGCCAGCGCAGGCACACCCTGGTACGTGGTTCGACTGAGTTAAAAAACACAGGACCAAATCATCTGCCATATTGGGAAGTGTTGATTCAATACTTTCACCCAGGGAAACAGTTGAAATGGTCACAACCAGCAAAACCCGGACAAAGCGAAATCGAAGTCGATCACAGAGATTCAAAAAGGCGGTACTCGGCAGACCGCAGGGAATTATTCAGAAGCGTGTGCAGGCCGTCGGGCCGGAGAGGTTTGGTGTCGTCGCCATTGACTGTGCCAAAGCGTGATCCACATGGAGGCTCACCGATTTCTACGGGAACGTGCTCACGCAGTCTGCCAACGTCGAACACAACCGCAGCAGTTTTCAACTCGCCGTGTTGACGTTCAAACAAGCGATCGAAAAGCATGGCGACGACAAGACCGATGACAACGATCTGGACGCCATCTTCAGAGCCACCGTCAATGGCTTCGGACTTCTCGAAAAGCCCATCGATACGATCCACCAGCAGCTTCAGATTCTCGCCCGCCATCGACGCGATCTGGTGAAGAAGAAATCAAAACTGCAATGTCAGATTCGACATCATCTTGAACAGGGACTGCCGGGATTCGGTGCGATTTTCGATGGCGATGACTTGTGGACTCAGGTCACTCCTGTGCCGCTGCTCGAAGCGATTGCCGCGCGGGGAGCCACAGTCGATGTCGTCAAACAAGCCGGCCAGAAAGGCGTTACGAAGTGGCTTGAAGACGTGAAGATTCGCTTTCACAAAGCGACGATCGAACGAGTCGTCGTGTGGGCCGCAAACGCAGCGAATGCCGATCCGATGGCCACAAGTCAAAAGATATCCGCTGTCGCATCGCCAATCGAATGACGCGAATCGTGTTCAAAATGGTTTCAGGTCGGCAACTCTATAAACATCCCAGCCGACTGGATCGCGGCTACGTGATGGACAGGGTTCTGAAGTTGTGAACGACAACCAGCTCGATAACGTCGCTGACCCCATGGCCGTAGCAGTAAGCGTGTTGACTTCGTCTCCACGTGAGATGCGTAAGGTCTCTTCAATAAAGCATGGCGCTCTGTCGAGAGTTGAACGTCGGATATAGCAGTTCAGGGCCCTGAGCGTTCTTCGCACAACGTTTGTGCGCTGAGGCAGCCCTTCGTAGACCAGGTTGGCGAGAACAACTCATCCATTCGTCAGAGATGAGCCAACCGTCTTCACCACTTCATTTCCTTGATCCATTTTTTTCGAAACCGCCAAAACGGTCGCGCTACCGGTACGCGCTTTTGGTAAATTCATCGTTCCCGTATAGCAGCTTTGTGTCCTCGTTCCGCGCAGGAAGTACTCGACACCGTCTGCCGGCGCGCCTGCGTCGTGGGGAAAACCTGCCGATACTCCACACCGCTGCAAGCGATCCCGAGCGGAATCGCGGTGCTTGTTAACCGGCTCATTCCCTTTTTTCTGCTTCCTTCAACAGGATTTGCCGGACGATCTCTATTTTGTAGTTCCTAAGCAACGGTCCGGGGGTTGAATCATCAGACGCCAACAGCCGACCTTCTCGATCCAGGACGACGTAGCTCGGATAGCCCCGCGTAAGTCCGATCTTATTCCAGGCATTTAAGATCCGCCCGTCCGAATGGTCTACAACGATCGGCATCGCCATGCCCTTCTCGGCGGCGTGAGAACGAATCTTTTCCATCGGCGAGGAGTTGTCGTGAATTGCAATCACCGCGACATCCTGTGAGCTGAACAAATCATGGACTGCTTGCACGGACGGAAAGTCCCGCTGACAAGGTCCGCACCATGTCGTGTAAAAGTCGAGGAGAATAAATCGCCCCTGAAATTCACTGAGGCTTTTCAACCCCGTATTCAGCCAGACTTCGCCGTCGAGACCGGGCACGATGGCACCAACGGAGTTCTTGTTGGTCCGTATTTTGTCAGGCCGCGAATCGCCATCTCCTTTTTCCCATGCGCTGAACCCCGACGTCATCTCGGAAAGCGGCCATTCGGCGGGGTGGTTTGACAGGGCAATTTCCAACTCCTGACAACTCATCCTGTTTCTCAGATCAAGTGTGACGACGCCACCTCTTCGCTCATTCGGCAGGTAAGCGAAAACCTGATGCTCATAGGCCGCCTCATCAGTGTCCTCCGCAGTCGGCAGTGCTTCCAGCGGAATATGAAACGAACCGTCGCTACCCGTGACGACAGGAAGTGTGTATCGGACGGAACTGGCACTATGAATTCGGACGACGGCGTGTGATACAGGATGACCATCAGAATCAAGCACCCTCCCGTTGATAGTCGGAAGGTCTTTAACAACGATGTCGGGAATGCGTTGACCATCGCTTCCGGAAACAACGACTTCCGTGATCTGTGAAGACGGAATCCCAATGCCCTGATAAAAAACACGACCGCGACCTTTCGCGAGACGGATTCGGAACTCGCCGTTCTCATCAGACGCGGCCGAGTCTGCGAAAGCCCATTGCCCCCATTCTCCGGGCGCAAGAGTACCATCGGCCATCAGATTTTCGATCTCGCCACGAAACGGGGCTCCCGCAACAGGCTGGCCGTGTTCGTCGATGATTCGACCGGCCACGGAAACTTTGGGAACGACTCGAAAATTCCACCGGTCATTGGTATCCGGTTTGATTGCAAATGTCGCGGGCCTTGCCTGAACGACATTGGGCGTAATGAAGTGCTCGCTGGAACGCAGAATGAAAATGCGGAACTGACTCTCTGACATGGCAACGGTTAGATTTGAATTCTTCACCGGATAGCTTGTGTCGATAATCGAAGTATCATGAGATGTCACATTATTGAGGAGCCTGACAGAAACCTCATTGAGAGCGTCCGTTGGCGTGTTGTCCTCATCCACAAATGCGATTCTGAGCGGAAATCCTGGCTGCAGGTAAACCCTGTCCAATTCCCCGTCGAACAGCGGAGTTTTCAGGTTTCCACCTTTCGCGCTGAATGTCGGATGATCAATCCAAAATCCATCCAACGATGTCCCGGTGCAAAAAGGAGGCAACGGCAGGTGGCCATTCTCGTCGCTGACGGCAATGTCAATTTTCAGGTCACATTCACTTTGACGCTGAACGAAAAAAAGGTTTCGATCTTCGTCTGCGATCGCGTACGACCTGAAAATGGCACCAGCGAGCGGTTTCCCATCTTCATCGACAATCGTGAAAAATGCGTTGACAGGTGCAGACAGGGTCAGCTTGATATCGCAGTGCTCTCCACTCTTCAGAGCCTGTGAATGAAGGCGGAGACCAGTGTTTGCCGCAGTGACACGCAGACACCAAAATTCGTCCGGTGGGAGTTCATCAAATCCAAAGTGACCGTCCGTGTCCGACTCTGCGGTCCGTTCCGCAGGGGACCAGCAAGAGGTCTCAGAATTCCAGCGGTGCAGGCGAACATCCGCAGATTCCACAGGCTCTCCTGCAGGATCCAGGATCTGCCCTCGAAATTCGCAACTCGCTGTGTTCGTTTTGCCCTGCGCACAAACGAAGCGTGCTCCAGGATTCAGCATCACAAGACAGAAAATCACCCAGAACTTTATTGCTGTTGACTTCATGCGTTCTGCTCCAGCTTCCACTAGGTTTACGGTAAACGCGGTGAGACATCACATACCCCATTGACGGCGCTTCTGCGAAGCAGAACAGAGCTCAGCTGTTTTTTGTCTGGGAACTCCATGAATTTGACAAGTATCCGGCGACATTGGCATTTAGATCGGTGAATCTGTTGGCCTGCGCAGTGTGTCCAACTGTCTGGTAAACAGGCAGGAATGCCGATCGTCCTTGCTCGCCTCGGGAAGGAACAAAAGGTGTCAGCGACGGTCCTGAATAACGTCAATGACAGATTCGAAAAAAGATTTTCGAATTCGATTTTTGTGCAGTGTGTCGACAGGGGTGTTGGATTTTTTGAGGCATGGGTTTCAGTGATCGATGGAGGGTTGAATCGGGGCTGTCGATTGAGTATTCTGGCGTTGACTGGCGAAACGGAGTTTGGCTCTGCGGGGACGCGACCACACGAGGGATAATCAGTTGTTTCGGTGCGTCGTTGACGCTCTGTCGGCGTTCTGGTGCGCAATCGCCGGGACGCCTTTTTTTGTTAACCACTGACTGGTTCCCGCCAGAGCTGGTCTGTGTGAACCATCGTGTTGAGGATGGTGATGAGTTTCCTCATCGCAGCTGTGAGCGCTACCTTCATGAGTTTTCCCTTCGCCAGCAGGCGCTGATAGAAGGCTTTGATCGTCGGGTTGAATCGCGTCGCAACGAGCGTCGCCATGTACAACGTGCTCGGAACGTTGCAACGACCTCCTGCCATTTTTCGTTTGCCGGTTGATTTTCCGGAATCGTTATTCATCGGAGCCACACCGACGAGTTTGGCGATTTCCTGACGATTGAGTTTTCCGAGTTCCGGAAGTTCAGCGACAATGGTGCTCACGGTGACCGGACCGATCCCCTTGACGGAGTTGAGGATTTCCACAGTGCGTGCGTTTGCCACGTCTGCCTCAACGGCTTTGGCGATCCGTTCGTCCATTGTTTTGACCTGTGCTTTCAGGCTTTTGAGCACCGTTTGAATCGACTTGCGGATCTCTGAATCCGTGGTTTGCTGCAGTCGATTCTGCTCCTGGTTCACCAGATCGAGAAGTTGTCGACATGACAACGATCGTGTGACTGGTTTCCTTGAGGGATGTGATCCATCGGCAGATCTCCTTTTTGTTGTTGCCGATCGTTTTCCCGGCCGCACCCTTGAGTTCAACGATATCGATCTTGTCCTTTGAAATATCGATACCAATGAACGTTGAAAACGGGTATTCTGAAATATTCATTTTGTCCCTTCCTAATATTCGAGCTCGCAGAAACTGCGGCTCACGCGACGGTTCGGGTTTGAAATGAAACGACTTGCGATCACGCTGACCCACGGCCTCAAGGACCAAGGTCTCATCGATCTACAAGCCGCTGCTGC
>CAMAVB010000326.1 GCA_945861465.1 Candidatus Kuenenia stuttgartensis | reverse complement strand
CTCACATGGAACAGCGTGCCAGGGGCGAGTAGTTACAGGATCATCGTCGCCGCTGTCGATCCCAATGCCGAATGGAACTATTGGAACGGCAATGTGACCAACAGGCAATTCACTGTCACCGGCACTGCGTTTCAGATTCCCGATGAAATGATCGACGGGATTTATCGAGTCTGGATTCAGGCGCTGGGAAATAATGACGCATCCTATGGTCCGCAGAGCGAGGCGTTCAGGATTGTTCACGGCACGTCACCATGGGTATGGACGATCTCAAATACTCTGGATTCGATTGTGTGGAACGCTGTCCCGGACGCTGTCAGCTACGACATTCAACTGACCGAACGCGATACGGGTAACATCGTCAGCGAAGTCACAGGCATTTCGGCGACACATCTTGAACTTCCTGCAAACCTGGGATTCGGACACTATCGGGTCAAACTCCGGGCGTTTCGGTCGGTCAATGGAAAACAATTTTTCACAGAATGGGCGAGCCAGAATTTTGATCACGGTATCAATGTGCCGACCAACGTCAGGATGGAGGGCAACATCCTGAAATGGGACGCTCAGGAGAACGCAAAGTACGAGGTCTCGATTACTGTTGCCAACGGTCGCATGGACGCACAACGCTTCGACGTCGGCGTCCCGGTCTATCGCTTTCCGTTTGGTATGGTCGCAGAAGCGGTGAGACTAACCGATGTCAACTCGCTGGATTTGTCCAAATTCGTAAACGGTGTGTACTCGTTTGAAGCGACTGCCATACTGAAACTCTCGGTTCGGGCAATCACAGCCGATTCCGTTGATGTGCTGACGTCTCAGTGGAGTGAGCCGATGGAGTTTACGCTTCCCCAACGTCCACAGTGGACGGATCCGATCGTCGAGCAAAACTCTCAACCAGCGGTACCAGCACCGGTGTTGTTTTCTGGTCCGATAGACAGCGGAGGGATCGGGATCAGACTACCTATTTTCCGTCCAATTTACGATGGCACGATCGTGATCGGCTCTCTTGGTGGCTTTGCGACCTCCGGCGTCGGAGGGCACGTCTATCGAACGGAGAACGGAGCCGCAATCGACGTCGAATATGTAACGCGATACCAGCTTCGCGTTACGAATCTTCAAACTGGCGCGGTTCAGACTCTTGACGAGTCGCAGGTGCCTGCACTGATGCAGTTCAACGATGAATGGGAGCAGAATTCCCCTTACCGCTCTGGCAATCTTAAATATTTCATGGCTGCCGATTTTCCAGCGATGAACATGTCCACTGTTTCACTGTCCAGGGAACTGGGACTCCAAAGCGGAGTCTACAGCTTTGAAGTTCGAGTCCAATACCTGCCGGTGATCCTGTCCGCATCGACATCCGACCCGTACGCGACTCGGCTGACCGACACTTTTCCCGATCGCATCAACGTCGCCGCAACTCCGTGGTCGGATTGGAGCAGTCCGCTGGAATACACAATTCTGCCGGCTGGCCAGAATGTTCTTCCGCTGTCGAAATCACCAACGACCATTGACCAACGTCCGACATTCGCGTGGAGTTCCAATGATCGGAACGCTCTGTACGAACTTTGGGTTGAGAATCGCGTGACGAAGCAGCGTGTGCTCCACGAGACACTGTCGAACGTTCGCCAGTTTCAGTCCCCGACGGATCTGTCCGCCGGTCAGTATGACTGGTGGGTGCGAATTGTCGGCACCACCGGGCCACGCCATGGCTGGAGTGCGAAGCAGTCGCTGGAAATCTTTGCTCCGGCAATCACGACCAGCATCGTGGTCGAAACCGTCGATGCAACTCCCGTTGTGTCATGGAGCGCCGCCAGTGGGGCTCAGTCGTATGTCGTGACATTCACTTCGATGACGACCGGAAAAGTCGTTCATCAGGGAACTGAAGCGGCTGGCAGGACTTTTCACCGAGTCACCACGACTCTGCCCAACGATACGTACAGCGTCAGCATTCAGGCGATCCTTCCCAATGGAGCTCGCACGGCACCGGGTGCCGTAAATGCCGACGGCGCCTTTGTGCTGAAGCGGATGACCGTGGGAGCCGCTCCAAAGAGCGTGACGATCTCGGCAACCAGAGTGACCTGGGAAGCTGTCGATAGTGCGACTCGGTACGACGTGTGGATCAACTATATCGATGAGTACGGAAAAGCGGAACGCATTCTGCGACAGGATGCGTTCGGAACCGAACTACCGCTTTCCTCCAGCCTTACGACCCGTTCTGGTGAATACCGAGTCTGGATCCGCGCCATTCGCAACGAAGCCAGTCAGGAATACACCGGTCGCTGGAGTGAACTAAAAACGCTGCAGGTCAATTCTTCTTTACAAGACACAAGTGAACTGGAAATCATCATGTCGGAACTTGCGATCAGTGGCGTGCTGGACGTCGTTGAATCAACGTAGCCATCATCGCTCCGCCGTGATGAGCCTCATGGAGCAAACTCCCAACGACCAAAGCCAATCCGATCTTGCATTCAGCAATGCCGATACAAAGTTTGAGCGATTTCGGAACCGAGTAGCAGAGTTCGTGAGAACTCTGGTGCGTTGCAGCATGATGACTTCTTCCTGAATTCTGACGAATCCGGCTACAACAGGAAGTAAACGGCACGGGCAGGCGGGCTGGCTGGCCGTGTGGCCTTGTTGAAGGCTCGTCTCGGCGGAGCGAGACGGCTACGTTTGCGAGCGGCATGCGTCAGCGTGCCGATGCATTGCGAATGCAGTAAACGCGTTTGTCCGTGCGGATCAGCAATCGATCTCCGGCAATTGCAGGCGTGGACAGCGTCAGATCGTCCTCAGCCAGGCTGTTGGTGTGCATCACTTCCAGGGAGTCACCCGCTTTAATCACGGAACAAACGCCGTCTTCATTCAGGCAGAAGAATTTACCATCGTAACTCCAGGGAGATGCGGTGAACTCGCTGCCGCGGTTCAGGCGTTCGGATTGAAAGAACGGATCACCCGTCTGCGCATTGAAGCAGCTCACAAGGCCACGGTCATACAGCACAAACAACCTGCCATCGTTGACGATCGTGCTCGGATTGTAAGGTGCGATCGACTTGCTGGACCAGACGATGAATTCATTGCTGGTCTCGCCTTCCGGCAATGTCAGATCTCCTGTCGCACCTGGCTTGATTGCGTACAGTGCCTTCGTCGGATCCAGCACATAACCGGAACTCACGTACAATAATCCATCCGCAACATACGGCGTTGCGATCGTGATGGACGACATTCCCTTCAATGACCACAACAGGTTCCCCTGAAGGTCGTAGCTCCGAACGGCACCCGTTCCGGCCGTTACGATTTCCGTGGCTGAATCATGAGTCCAGATGAACGGAGTGGCCCAGTTGCTCTTTTCGTCGCGATCCACTTCCCAGAGTTTTTCGCCTGTCAGCTTATCGAGCGCGAGCAGCGTCGAATGTTCGTCATTGTCGTTCACGTAATACAGTGCATTACCATGCAGAACCGGGGAGGCCGCCGTGCCCCAGCCGTTGCGCGTCTTGTACGGGGCAAGCTCATGTGACCAGACTGGTTCACCGTTCAGATCAAAGCAGTAGAGCCCAATGTTCCCAAAACAAAAGTAGACGTGCTCACCGTCTGTGACGGGCGTTTCTGACGCATAGCTGTTTTTCAGATGAATCGATCCTGTAGGCGTACCCGTACGAATCGTTTTTTCCCAGCGCACGTTTCCGGTTGCAAGGTCCAGGCTCAGCACTTTCCATTCATGGACTGACGTTGGGATCTCCTTGCGATCACCGCCAAAATACAGCCCCTTCTTCACAGGCTCTGTCGTCCCCGTGTTGACGACTGTCGACAGAAAAATACTGTCACCCCAGACAATCGGCGAGCCCCAGCCGCGGCCCGGAATGTCAGCCTTCCATTCCACGTTATCTGTGGCTGACCATTGATCTGGCAACCCCGTGTTTCGCGTCACACCCGTGGCGTCAGCCCCGCGAAACTGAGGCCAGTTCGCTTCGACGGGTTCCTTTGCTCCGCACGGAGCCACTTCGGTACTCATCACACAGAACAGAGTACAATAAACAGCAATTGCACCAGCGGATCGCAACATCGGATGCTCTCTCCTGGAAGTCAGAAACTCGCCAGCGAACGGCGAGACGGATGGACTATACCGCGCGCCGTCGAAATTGACATTAACCCGAAGCGTCAGCGAGGGCCAAAGTCCCGAACATTTGAAATTTGAAATCTCAAATCTCAAATCGGGATCTCAACCCCTCGCTGACGATCGGGTTGCAATCCCGAGCTCGAAAAAGTGTCATTTGAGGCCACGTACAGTATATACTCATCGCAGGAAAAATTTGCACATGGTCCCTGTTCCCGACCCGAGAAAAATTCGATCGAATGCACAATACCGCCTCATCCGCTGACTTCACCCCCTCGACTCCACCGCAGCAGGCAAAAAGCCCATGGCTGCGAATTGCCGTACTTATGCTGTTTACGGCAGCTGCCGGAACAGGATTCTGGATGTTTGGCAGTGAGCTGACCCTGTCAAAGCTGGCGACGCGGGAAGCGGCGTTTCGACAGTATCAAGTCGATCATCCGATCCTGATTTATCTGCTCGCGTTCCTGATGTATGTCACAGTGACGGGGCTGTCGCTGCCTGGCGCGACACCAATGTCGCTGCTGATGGCATGGCTCTTCGGTTTTTGGCGAGGCCTCATCCTTGTCAGTCTGGGCTCGACGACCGGCGCTACAGTTGCGTTTCTGTTGAGTCGCTATCTGTTCCGAAAGTCGATCACACATCGCTTCGGGGAACGGCTCGCAGGATTCAATTCCGCGTTGCAGCGCGAAGGGGCGTTCTTTCTGTTCACGCTGCGCCTGATTCCGGCCGTCCCGTTTTTTGTGATCAATGCCGTGATGGGTCTGACACCCATCAGCGTCCGCACGTTCTGGTGGGTCAGTCAGCTCGGAATGCTGCCCGGCACAATGGTCTATGTCTATGTCGGCAGTCGAGTCCCGAATCTGCAGACGCTGGCCGACCAGGGTGTCCATGCCATCTTTTCGACACGTCAGATGGCACAGATCCTATCAGGCTTGGCACTGCTCGGGCTTTTCCCGCTGGTTGTGCGCGGCCTGATGAAACGATTTACCGCATGAGTCAGCTCAGGATCTCATGCACGACGCGACCGGCGACATCGGTCAGACGGTAGTCTCGACCGGTATGGCGATACGTGAGGCGTTCGTGATCGAGGCCCATCAGATGCAGGATTGTGGCATGGAAATCGTGAACGTGGACGACGTCTTTTGCAACGTCGATGCCGTAGCTGTCAGATTCTCCGTACGTCATGCCCGGCTTCACGCCTCCCCCGGCCAGCCAGGATGAGAAGACCCAGTGATGATGTTCACGACCGGCTGCGTCGGGGGCCGCGTTAAATGGCGTGCGTCCGAATTCGGTCGTCCAGACGACCAGTGTTTCGTCCAGCATTCCGCGCTGTTTCAGATCCTTCAGCAGAGCGGCAATGGGCTGGTCCACATTTTTCGCCAGCGGCGCATGCGTCAGCATGTCGCCGTGTGCGTCCCAGTTGCCGGATGAACCGACATCGATGAGTTCCACACACCGCACGCCGTGTTCCGCCAGGCGCCTGGCCACCAGGCATTGCCATCCAAAACCGCTCGTGCTGCCTCGCGGCAGGCCGTACATCTCCAGCGTCGCGTCGTCTTCCTTTGAAAGGTCAAACACGTCCGGCATTTCGGCCTGCATCCCGAACGCAGTCTCGAACGATTTGATGCGCGCCGTCAGCAAAGGATCGTTTGGTCGTGCATCCAGATGGCGCTTGTTCATTTTTGCCATCGCAGCCAGTTCCATCTCCTGCAGCCGACTGCCTGGCGATCGTCGCTGGATATTGGCAACGGGTTCAGGCCCCGGAACGACCAGTGTTCCCTGATGCGCGCCGGGAAGGAAATCGCTGCCCCAGACTTGTCCCCCGGCGTACGGCGAATGCGGCGCAATCACAATGAACGATGGCAGATTGCGATTGAGCGTCCCCAGTCCGTAACTGAGCCATGAACCGATGCTGGGCCTGGCGAACGTGAAAGAGCCCGTATGAATTCCCAGGGTCGCTTCGTAGTGATTTGTGTGGTCGGACTTCATCGAACGAATGACGCACAGATCATCGACGCATTCCGCCATGTGCGGAAACAGCGAGCTGACCTCGGTGCCGCATTGGCCGTGTGGCTTGAAGTCCCACTGCGGGCGTTTGAGGTACATATTGAAGTCCCCCTTCCGGCCCTGAAACTCATTGACAGGGATCGTCTTCCCGGCATCCGCGAGCAGTTGCGGTTTGGGGTCCCACGAGTCGACATGAGAGACACCGCCGCTCATGTGAAGCAGGATGATGCGTTTCGCTTTGGCAGGAAAGTGAGTCGGTCTGGGAGCGAGCGGATCATCCGGATTCACAGCCGTTTCTTCCGCCAGCAGCTGCGACATCAGCCCCGGAAACAGCATCGAACCGCCGATCATGGATCGCAACACGCCGCGGCGGGATGGGTCATAGTTTTTTTGAACGGTCATTTTGTTCTCCTGGTAGGCCGGACCAAGCGGAGCGCAGTTCCGGCACTCTGCGGCGACCTGCCGGAACCGCGATTCGCATGGTCCGGCCTAAAAATTTCAATCCACATGCAAAAACTCATTACTTCCCAGCAGCGTCCTCAGGAATGCAGCTAACGCGCGATGATTCACATTGTCGAGACCGATCCTGGAAAGTTCTGTCCGAAAGGCCGCCAGGAACAAGGCCGCATCCTGTGCTTCTTCAGCAGTTGCCGAACGGCACAGTGCCAATCGGTATGCATGCTCAATCTGCTGACTTTCCGCAGCATCGTCCGCATCCAGACGCGAGGCCCAGGCATCTGCCTTTTGATGCACGAACGGATCGTTCAGAAAGTACAACGCCTGCGTCGGCACGGTGGTTCCAAGGCGATTTGCGGTTGAAGCATTTGTGTCAGGTCCATCGAACAATGCCAGAAACGGATGTCGCTTCAGACGTTGCGTCATCAGATACACGCTGCGTTTGTTGTTGTCGTAGACAGCGCTGAACGGACCATGCTGCGAGAACCCCCAGGTGATCGGGGACGGAAACGGATGTTCTTGTGCAGGCTCAGGATCAAGGTCTCCACTGACTGCCAGGATTGAATCCCGAATCTCCTCGGCACTCAGGCGACGTCGCGCAAAGTGCGTGTACAGATCACCGGTGTCAATGCTCGCAGTGGACGACGATGGCGAATAATCGATCTCCGACGTCTGTTGATACGTCGCGCTGAGCATAATCAGACGATGCAGGGACTTGATCGACCAGCCGTTCCGTACAAATTCGGTTGCCAGATGATCGAGCAGATCCGGATGTGTCGGCTGTAATCCCCGCACGCCGAAATCGTTGGGCGTCTTCACCAGGCCACGACCAAAATGATACTGCCAGATGCGATTCACCATGACTCGCGCGGTCAACGGATGATCGGGCCGAGTCAGCCATTGCGCCAGCTCCAGCCGGCCACTGCCAAGCGAGTTCTCGGGCAAAGGCTGTCCACCCAGCGCACGGATGAGTCCACGAGGAACTTCGTCGCCCGGCTGAGATGGTTCGCCACGGAGTTGAACATGCACATTGTGCGGCGTGCCTTCGGCCATGCCGTAAGCCATGGCGAACGGACCGTCGATCAGCAGCGAATTGAGTTCCGCAGCTGCGTTCTGAGTCGCGGTTTGCATCGCGGCGAGTTGATCACGTATCTGCCGGGCCCGGCTCAGACGCGACTCGGACTCAGCCGCCGTTTCAGCAGCAGCGATGGAATCCAATGGCGGAAGTGCTGTTCCGCTGATGAAGTAGTTATCGACATCCAGCGCGGGCCTCACGCCGCCGATGTGGCCGTAACTGTCGATAAAGGTGTAATCAATCAGGCCACTCCACCCGCTCGCAAGTTCACCATTGAACTCGGAGTGTGATGAACCGGACGAGATCGTGCCCGCGAAGGTGCGGCTCTTCAGATTGAGCGTCATCTGAACCTGATACCATTCACCGAGAATCAGCGGACACACGGATTCTCTGGCGTCTCCACTTCGACGGAAAAACTCTTTGCCGTTAAAGAAGAGTTCAATGGCAGCGGAATTTCCAGGACCGTTCCCGACATAGTATCGCCAGGACCCATCACTGCCTGCAGGACTGTCGCCGCAACGGAAGTCGAAACCGGCGAACAGCCGTTCCGTCTCTTCCGCTTTCCAGGTTCCGGGGAGCGTGAGGCCAAAACCGTCGTACTCGCCTCGATTCGGCATGTGAATTCCGAGGTCGCCAGCC
>CAMAVB010000325.1 GCA_945861465.1 Candidatus Kuenenia stuttgartensis | reverse complement strand
GCATTGCTGGCATCGCAGGACAACGTTGACATCGACGAAGGCTTCGAAGCGATGCGGGAACGATTCCGCAACTTCAGTGGCATGGAACAGGTCGAGGTTCCGGCGTCATTCAAGGGCGAATTGCGCGGTTATCAGCGAGAAGGCCTGTCATGGATGAAGTTCCTCAGTGACTTCAATTTCGGAGGTTGTTTAGCGGATGACATGGGTCTGGGTAAGACCGTGCAGTTTCTGGCAACGCTGTTGCGTCGGCTCGAAGACAAGCCGGATGCACCACCGTCGCTTGTTGTTGTACCTCGTTCGCTGATGTTCAACTGGGCGAGCGAGTGTGCACGATTTACACCCAACATCAAGGTCATGGAATACACGGGTCTGGAACGGGCAAATATGCGGGCGGAGTTCAGCAGGCATAACCTGATCCTGACAACCTACGGCACGGTGCGACGCGACATCGCGGTGTTGAAAGAAATCGACTTCGACTATGTCGTGCTCGACGAAGCGCAGACGATCAAGAATCCATCGTCACAGATTGCCCGGTCGTCTCGATTGCTCAAATCAAACTTCCGACTGGCATTAAGCGGTACGCCGATTGAAAACAATGCCGGGGATCTCTGGTCGATCTTTGAATTCCTTAACCCCGGCATGCTGGGTCGCAGCACGGCGTTTCGATCGCATATTGCAGATCCCGACAGTCGTGAAGCGCGCGACATGGTTGCTAAGGGACTGCGTCCGTTTATCCTGCGTCGTACCAAGAAGCAAGTGGCCGCAGAACTTCCGGATCGTCTGGAAGAAACCATCTACTGCGACATGGAAGACGAACAGCGTCGCTTGTACGACGAGTTGCGAATTCACTACCGCGATTCTCTGCTGGGGCTGGTTCAGGAACAGGGGCTTGCGCGATCGAAGATGCATGTGCTGGAAGCTCTGCTTCGTCTTCGCCAAGCCGCCTGTCATCCGGCGTTGCTCAAGCGCGGCGACGAGCAGGAACTGTATGCAAAGCTGGATTTCCTGATCCCGCATCTGCAGGAGTTGATCTCCGAGGGTCACAAAGCGCTCGTGTTCTCGCAGTTCACAAGTATGCTCAGCATCGTGCGCTCCCATTTGGACAAGCAAGGGATCACTTACGAATATCTCGACGGCAAAACTCGCGACCGCAAGGCGCGTGTCGAACACTTTCAGGAAGATAAGGACTGCCAGGTGTTCCTGATCAGCCTGAAAGCGGGCGGTCTGGGTCTGAACCTGACATCCGCCGACTACGTGTTCCTGCTTGACCCGTGGTGGAATCCCGCCGTCGAGGCACAGGCCATTGACCGAGCGCACCGCGTGGGACAAACACGCACAGTCTTTGCCTATCGTCTGATCTGTCGCGATACGGTCGAAGAAAAGATCGCCGAGCTGCAGAAAAAGAAACGATCACTGGCAGATGCGATCCTGGCTGGCGACGATTCGGGCAGCGTGCTGCAGGACCTGTCCGTGGAGGATCTGGAATTGCTGCTGTCGTAGGCGGCGAGCGGCTGGGCGTCAGCCCTCCGTGTCTCGTTGTCCGTGGAAGATCTGGAATTGCTGCTGTCGTAGAACGGGACCTTGGCGAGCGGTATGGGTAAGCTTGCCGGTACAAAAAACAACGGCCCGCTGCAAAGCTAAGCTGCGGAATTCGCGCGTCCGCCACCTTCAATGCGACGTTTTAGAAGCGAAAACATTCGGGGCAAAAAAATGCATGGGCAGAAAAATAGCAGCCATTTTTTGCCCAACATTTTTTTGCCCAAAATGTTGAGGCCAGACGATACTTCTTAGCCCGGCGGCGGATCGTTGTAAAAACCGATGTACCGGAGGGCTCACGCCGCACCGCTCGCCGTCCATAACGCAATGCCGCCCGCGCGAAATCGAATCACGATGCCTGTCAGCGGCGTCCTACCCCCCGAGTGCAGCGAACCCAGGGTGACTTATGGTGTGAGACATATGATTCAAAACTCGCAAACTGGATCGTTTGCCGTGGAATTGCAGTTTTGATAAATTTCCCTTCGACTTTTGATGATCCTGATTCCCAGAAGGCTGCTACCTCAAACTGAGCTGGGATGACTGAAGTGTTCGGCCAGGAAGTCGCGGGCGTATTGAGCTCAAGCGGTTTTTGAGAATAAAGGAGATTTCATTGGATGCCAACGATTCTCCGGGTCGGTCCTTACAGTTTCGTGTTTTTCAGCTCGGATCGCGGTGAGCCCGTCCACATCCACGTGAAACGTGATCGGCACGTCGCCAAATTCTGGCTGGAACCGGTTGAACTTGCCAAAAATTTCGGTTTCGCCGATCATGAACTAAACGAGATTCAGAGGCTGGTCACGGAGCATCGAGAGTTTCTGATTGAGGCATGGCATGAGTACTTTGACGCTTGAACACGAACCATTGGCCGCGGATGTGGCCTTTCCTGGTGACAATCTAACGGTGGGTCTCGCGGACGGTCGATCCCTGTCGGTTCCCCTCGAATGGTATCCCCGTTTGGCGCGGGCGACCGAGACGGAACGCTGCAATTGGCGTCTGCTCGGCGACGGATACGCCATCGAATGGCCTGATCTCGACGAGCATATCGGTGTCGCGGGCTTGCTGGCGGGGCGCCGTAGCGGGGAAAGCTCAGGCTCCTTTCAGCGATGGCTAATCTCCCGGAGCAACGGCTAAGAACGAGCCTTGCCTTGCTGAAGTTGACTGCGAGGTTGCGGCGTCCCACTTGGCCAATCACCGACGACAAGCCCGAACAATCGAATGCAGAGGAGCGGGATCACATCCTGCGGAGTGGAACGTCCACTCCCCGCCGCCTGATCCGAAGCGTTCTGGTGTTCAAACACATTTGTCGTGCTCGTGCTCAGTGAAACGGTGCTCGTGATCGTGATCGAAATTGGGCAACAATGACGGAATGCCTATTCGACCATGATCGCGATCAATGGTGTCCCGGAATCGCTGGCGAGTACACTCCCTGGCGTCGATTACGAGCACGAGCACCGCGATGCTGAGCACGAGCACGAAGAAATGCCAGAACACAGCGATGCAGACGAAGGCCTCGATTGGGCGTTCTTGACTTGCGAGACAAAAAGGGGTCCTTTTACTTGACGTCGGTCTGTGTTTATACCCCACGCCGCACGAAATGAGTCCGGCGAGTGGAGCGGCGTGAGCCGACCGTGTGAATTCCTTCGGCGTCAGAAATCGTATCGTGTCCAGGAATGTACGTCATCACGAAAGGATTGAGTGACACAAATCGGTGGCACTGCTGTGACACGGAGGGCTGACGCCCTGCCGCTCGCCTGTCCAAAAGGATGACAATGAACTTGGCATGTGAATGGTTCCGTCGTACCCTGACATCTGCAATGACGCCTTGACAGTAGTAACGCGACGCGTTATCATCAGTCATGATTCGCAGTTTTCAGGATGGAAGAACTGAACGACTTTTTCACCGCCAGCGCGTGAAGGGCCTGTCGACGGATGTTCAACGGGCCGCGCTGCGTAAATTGCAGATGATTGATGCGGCTGAGGCTCTTCATGATTTGAGTGTGCCGCCGGGGAATCGTCTTGAGAAACTGAAGGGCGACCGTAAGGACCAATACAGCATCCGTGTGAATGATCAGTGGCGGATCTGTTTTTCCTGGGCAGGCGGCAATGCGGATGATGTGCAACTGATTGATTATCATGAGGCACCGCTATGACAACAAAAAAAATTGCTCCGGTTCATCCCGGTGAGATCCTTGATGTTGAATTCCTTCAGCCGATGGGCATTACGCAGTATCGGCTTGCAAAGAGCATCAGTGTTTCGCCACGGCGCATCAACGAGATCATTAAGGGGTCTCGATCCGTGACGGCAAATACTGCACTTCGGCTGGCACGCTTTTTTGGAACCTCGGACAGATTCTGGCTCAATTTGCAGTCGAGCTTCGATCTTGAAACGGAACGGGATCGCCTCGGCAATACGCTTGATGACGAAGTTCAGGCGATCGCACAATGCGAATGACGGACCGATAAGAAAATGGGCGAACAAGGCGATGCACGCGGAGTGCAGTCTGCGTCGAATCTGAATTCATTGTCACCTATCTGCACCCGGCAATCGCAAGCGTTCTCGCGTTCAAACACAATTGTCGTGCTCGTGCTCAGTGAAACGGTGCTCGTGATCGTGATCGCGGAGTCGCAAAAAGGGGACATTGGAGTCGCAAAAGGGGACATTGTACTTTATATCTTAAGTAGAATTTCCCCTTTTTATTTCCCGCTTTTTATTTCCCGCTGGATCTGACGCTATCAAATACTTAACGGCGAAGCCCGCGCTGGGTTCATTCGCGGTTCAAAATGCAGGCACATCGATTCCGGTAGCGTCAGAAAGAACCATGGCAACGAATCATGAGCAAGCGAGCTCTTCTACAGCCGGACGACATTAAAGAAAAGGCGCTGCGGCAGTATCCCGGATTCCTGTCCGCATGGCTCACTGGCACGCCATACTTTCCACTGCACATTCCTGGCATTGGCGCTCCGGATGAGAGTCTGGCAATCGCTCAACAGCAGGTTCAGTCGCTGAAAAATGGCTCGAAGGAAGTGGTCGGATACGGCTATGTGATCGAATGGCAGGAACGGAACAGTCGGCATCACGGGCGCAACCTGTTTCCGGAGCGCGTGGTGTTTGAATCTCAGCCGGATTTCCTGAGACTCATCGGGAAGCAACGTGAGTTTGCGGATTTCGCATCCGCCGTAGAACGCATCCGATCGCGGTTGCCGGAACTGGAATCCTGGCTTTTGGCGAGTCGAGCACTCCTGCTGAGGCACCTGTACGTCGTCGATGGGTTGCTGGATGTGGTGGACTATTTCCGACAGCATCCTCGCCCGAATGTGTTTGCTCGTGAGATTCTGTTGTCAGTCGATACCAAATTCATTGAACAGAATTCCGGCATCCTGGAACAGTGGCTCGATCGAGTCCTGCCCCCGGAAACGATCCGAGCCGATGAGCGGCATTTTGAGCGAAGATTCGGTTTGCGATATGCAGAACCTCAGTTACTCCTGCGATTTCTGGACCCTGCGTTACAGCGATCGGTCGGCAGCCCCTGGCGTGAATGCAGCGTGTCGCTGCATGCTCTCGCCGAATCCCCGATCGACGCGACCACGGTGATCATCGTCGAAAACAAGGTCAACCTGCTGACGTTTCCCGCTGTTCCGTCGGCAATCGCCATGGGAGGACTGGGAAACGGCATCGTTGATCTGGCTTATGTTACGTGGCTGTCGAATCGATCATTGTGGTACTGGGGTGATCTGGACGTCGAAGGCTTTGAGATCCTGTCGCGTCTTCGAATTCGCTTCCCGCAGACGCGCAGCTTCCTGATGGACGATACGACCCTGCTGTGGTGGAAAGATTCGCTCGCGGTCTCCGGCACCGACCGCCCGCGAGACGTGCCCGCTTTGCTGACCGAGCCGGAAACAACAGCCTTCCGCTTCTGTGTAGCCCACAACGTGCGGATCGAACAGGAACGCATTCCTCAGGCCGCCGTTGTGGAGGCTGTGAGTGAATTCATCCGAACGAGTTCAACCCATGGATCGGGGTGATCGCACGCCTGGCCAGTCTGTGAATCGTTCGCGTCAAGGCGTGTTCACATTGGTTTGTCTCAGAATTCTGACCGCTTCGATAGCTCCGGCTTCCGGTGCCAACGCCGTGTTGGCGATGCCAGAGACGACGATTGTGATGTTGTGATCGACCTTGTCGGCGACGCCCCAAGTGTGTCCGTCCGCGCGAGTCATGTAGACTGACAGTGTATGATGACCGCTGCCCGGGCGTTCTCCGATAATATGCAGGATCGTACACTTGTCATTCCGGCCACCGAAGAGCTGCTCTCCAATCCGATACCCCGCCCGGACTCGCCCTGAATTGACCACAAGATTCTCCCGAGATACGGTGAATTCTGTTCCGGCCAGCTCAGTCCGCAGCCGACGAATGAGACTGAATAACTGGTCACCGTCCATCACCGCCAGTGCATTCAGGCCGTCAGAAATGACAATCTGAGTGTTGAACTGTTCGTGTCTGTCTCGCCGCAAACCTGCAATCACGTCCGCAGAATCGTCTGACAGGTGCTCACCCGAAACAGGATGAAGAATATAATCCGTGCGGTCCGCAGATCGCGTGCGTAATTTCGTCACGTCAGGGACCGTCGCGATAAAGGCATCATCCAACTGCATCCAGATGGAAATTTTCGCGTCGTCGTAGATATGCTGAATGTGTTTGGCCAGCGATGGCTGCAGGATTGAAGGCTGTGCGCCAAATCCTTCGGCAATGAATACGCCTCGTGAACGCACGGCCGCGATCTGCGTGCGGGCTTCGGATTGGATTTCCTTGTCCGACCGAGGATCTTCTTTGCGGCGACAGTACTGCTGATACACCCATGACGGATCGCCGAAATGCTCCGTGGGCTGTCCTTGTGCATCGATCACGCCGAGCTGCTGGAAGAACTGCCACATCCGATCGTTGACTTTGAAACCAAACTTTTCGCGAATGTGAACGTGATCCTGATAGCCGGTGGTGAGATAACCCAGCATCGGATCAATCCGCGTCGGCAGAGCCATCAGATATCCGGGGTTGGCTGGCATGATCTGATCGATGCACCATCCGAGATCGTCGAGACTGACGTCCATGTGCAGTGTGGAACATATATCCAGACCGATCATCAGTCCGTGCAACTTGCCCATCACAATATCTTCCAGACAACACCGCACGAGCTGTTCGCGTGAGCGAAAAACCTCCGGGCCGATGAAGCCGGCAACGTCGTTCAGATGAACCCAGGGATGTTCGTTGCCGCCACGATCTGCAAGGGTCGCGGCAATCGTCTGCGTGAGCGCCCTGGCAAAGCCGTACTTACGAGATTCGTGAACGACCATATCCACGCCATGTCCATGGCCATTGGTCGAATCGGCTCCCTGACCCGTTTCGAAATACAGGCCGAAGCGTCCGTTTCGCGACTTTGCATGTTCGATCATGCTGTCGATGGAGATGTCAAACGTCGCATTGGCATCGTCATTTCCTGCGATGCTTTGAAACCACAGTGCCGTAAGACCGGGGTGCGCGCTTTCCACTGCGGCCTGAACATCGATATGCGCGAGCACACAATGAGGCAGGACTTTTTCGATTCCAAACGTGACCAGCACATCCCTGAGAGTTTCTTCAACTGCCCTAACAGATTCCGGTGTACTCGAAACCGGATTCGTCCCGAGCAGCACATCTCCGACAGCGTAGGCAAAGGCGTCGAAGACCTGCCAGCGGATATCGTCAACGTTGTCGGTCGGCGAATTGGGCTGAACCCGGGCTCCCATATAGCCGCGAGCACCAATGTTGGATTCCGGGAGCGGATTAAAAACCTTCGCACCAACCTGAATGAGTTCAGTGTTGGTCATGAGTCGGACAACACACGCAATGACGTCGCTCGAGAGTCCATCACGAATCGCGTGAATTTCGGATTCACTTTTTTCCAGTAGAAATGCCTTCAGCGCCCCAAGCGTCATGTCGCCGAGCTGTTGCTGAATTTCACGATTGAGGGACGACGTGAGCAGTTGGAACAGGTCGTCGCGAAAAGGCGGATGTTGATCGATTTCGTTCACCCGCGTGGAAGCGAGTAATTCACGAGCCTGCCGACGAGCATCGTCATCGACGGCCGCGACACCGATGATGGCATCACCTTCCTTGAATTCGTTCGCAGCGCCCAGCAGTTGTTTGTACAGCGCCGCATCCCACTTGCCGCGCACGCGCTGGATGTGATCAAACACACTTTCGCCCGGCACAGTGGCTGCGATGGAAAATTCCGCACTGACCGCGCTTCGCGAGACTCCAAACCTGGCGAGCGTACCGCCAGCGAGCCCCATGACCAGAAATCGTCTGCGATGCAGCATGGATAAAGTCCCTGAAAATCGCTCGAACGGTGTATGCAGTCCTGGTCCATTATGACAACGAAAAGCGGATTCATCCACCAACTTCGTTTAACCGCGTGCCCAGCGGGCCGCGATTGTTCTATGTGAAATTTCGTATTTGAGATTTGAGATTTGAGATTTGAATTACAAAGCGACGGGCGTTGCCCACGCGGTTAATCGGATGCGCCTTCCACGACCGCATCCCGCTCGCAGGACGTGGGACGGTTGGTTTCAAGAGACTGGGACGACCTGTTATATTTTGTCGGAGTCAGGCTCTCTCATTGCGGTCCATTGCTTTCCGGAAGTAAATATGTCAGACAAATCGAATGTATTCTGTGGCTGTATTCCAGCTTTGATGACACCCTGTTCAGCCGACGGCGTGCCGGACTTTGCGGCACTGGT
>CAMAVB010000324.1 GCA_945861465.1 Candidatus Kuenenia stuttgartensis | reverse complement strand
TTATTTCTGTCTCAGTCCTTAGCCTCCTCAACTCCGTCTCTGAAAGTCAATTCGCAATGTCCCAACCTTTCACAACGCCGGAAATCGCTGAGACCGGTATGTGCGGGTCGAGGGCACGAAAGTCGGATGTGCCCTTCTTTCTGGTGATGGGCGGGTTGTCGGCGAGTTTTGTGTTGCTGATTGTGCTGCTGCTGGCGGCCGATGTGATGTTCACGTCGTTCGCCGACTTTCGCGATGCCTTGCTGAAGCCGGAGATTCGAGCTGCGTTTCGGCTGACGCTGCTGTCGTGTTCCGTCGCGGCCCTGATGTCGCTGTGGGTGGGAACTCCGCTCGGATATCTGCTGTCGCGGTACCGGTTTCCAGGTCGATGGCTGGTCGATACACTCGTGGACATTCCGGTCGTGTTGCCGCCGCTCGTGCTGGGTTTGAGTCTGCTCATTCTGTTCCACCTGCCGATTGGTGGCGCGGACGGCTGGCGATTGGAAACGTGGTTCCGGGACGATGTTGGCTTTCCTGTCACATATCGGTGGCCAGCAGTGATCCTTGCTCAGTTTTCCGTCGCGTGTGCGTTTGCGGTGCGCACGATGCGGGTGACTTTTGATCAGATCAATCCGCGCGCGGAAGATGTCGCGCGGACGCTGGGATGCACGCGAGGTCAGGCATTTATGCAGATCGCATTGCCACAAGCCTGGCGGGGCATGATCGCGGCGGGCACGATTGCCTGGGCGAGAGCACTCGGCGAGTTCGGGCCGATCCTGGTGTTTGCCGGAGCGACTCGGATGAAGACGGAAGT
Source organism: Candidatus Kuenenia stuttgartensis (assembly GCA_945861465.1). Taxonomy (GTDB): domain Bacteria; phylum Planctomycetota; class Planctomycetia; order Planctomycetales; family Planctomycetaceae; genus SXXK01. The sequence continues at coordinate 7,643 of CAMAVB010000324.1, read as the reverse complement.
CCTGTCAACGTCTGTGTTTCTGGAACTGAGCATCGGCAATCTGGACGCAGCCGTTGCCGTGTCGCTCCTGATGGTTCTGATGGCAGTCACCGTGCTGCTGATTCTCCGCGCAATTGGCATGAGGCTTACGGCATGATCGAACTGCGGGATGTGACTATCATGGCGGGGAAGTTTGCTCTGGAACACGTTTCGTTCGGGATCGCATCAGGCAGGTACGCTGTGTTGATGGGCCGCACTGGTCAGGGTAAGACGACGATTCTGGAGGCGATTTGCGGCTTGAGATCCATTGTCTCCGGAAAGATCCTGATTCACGATGTGGATGTTTCTGTGTGGCCACCTGGCGAACGCGGGATCGGATACGTTCCGCAGGATCTGGCATTGTTTCCGACAATGACCGTGCAGCAGCATCTGGAGTTCGCTCTTCGCCTGCGTCGTACGGCACCCCGACTCATTGCCGACCGCGTCGCCGAGTTATCAGATGTCCTTGGCATTTCGAAGCTCCTGCAACGCCGCGTGCAGGGACTCAGCGGCGGCGAAGCGCAGCGTGTGGCTTTGGGGCGTGCGTTGTCGTTTCATCCGTCGGTCCTGCTGCTCGATGAACCACTCAGCGCGCTGGATGAAACAACACGGCTTGAGATGCATGCTGTGCTGCGGCGCGTGAAAGAGACGACCGGAGTGACTATGCTGCACGTGACCCACAGCAAAGCCGATGCTGAAGCACTGGCAGATCAGCGTTTGGTACTGGAGGCAGGCAAAATTTTTGAGTCGCCGTAACTTGACTCTCTGAGTCGAGACAGACAGCAGCATCGCGATCAATGAACTCGACTCAGAGAGTCAAGCTACGAGAGTGTAGAGATTACCAATGCAGATCACGGTCCAGTTTGAAGCGCAGTTGCGGCACGTGGCGGGCGTCGGCCATGCGGTCGTTTCTGTGCCCGATGAGTGCAGCGTCACGGACGCGCTGCAAGCGATCGCGGCTCAGTTCGGAACGACCCTCGCAGAACGGCTGTTCACGGCAGACGGGACGACTCAGCGAAGTGTCCTGTTGTTTGTGAACGATCAGGCAATCTCGCACGCGATGGCGGCGGGACATGTGCTGAAGTCCGGTGACGTGCTGCTGCTTTATCCGCCGATTTCCGGCGGCTGAAACCCTGTAGGATTACTTCGGCAATCCTTCGTTCAGCGGTTGCAGGTCGTCAGGAAGGAAAAAACCGTCACGGCGGATGACCTCCCCGTCAAACGAGATTTCTCCGCCACCGTAGTCGGCACGCTGGATCAGGACAAGGTCCCAGTGGACTCGGCTGCGATTGCCGTTGTCGGCTTCATCGTACGCATTGCCGGGAGTGAAATGGAACGAACCGCCGATTTTTTCGTCGAAGAGCGTGTCGAGCATCGGATGCAGAATACGATTGTTTGTGCCGAACGACCATTCCCCGATGTACCGGGCACCTTCGTCGGAATCCAGCACCTGATTGAGTCGTTCCGGAGCGTTCCGACACGTCGCATTGACGATTTTTCCGTCCTTTAGTTCAAACCGAATACCATCAAAGACGGTCCCCTGATAGCGCGATGACGTATTGAACTGAATCGTGCCATTCACGCTGTCCTTGACCGGAGCTGTGAAGCATTCGCCATCCGGAATGTTGCATTCCCCGGCACACGGGACCACCGGAATGTCTTTGATAGAAAAAGTCAGGTCCGTGCCCGGTGAGGTAATTCTCACTTGATCAGCGGCTTCCATGCGGGCTTTGAGCGGCTTCAGATCTTCGGCCATCTTCGCATAGTCCGCCGTGCAGACGTCAAAGAAGAAGTCTTCAAACTGCTCACAGCTTTTGCCGGCCGCCTGAGCCATCGAAGGTGTCGGATAACGCAGGACGACCCATCGGGTTTTGGGCACGCGAATCTGGATATGCACCGGCTGCCACCAGTGTTGCTGATAAAGATCCATGCGATCGCCGGCGACATCTGCGAACTCACTGGAATTCGCTGAACCTCGCACGCCGATGTACGCATCCATCTCGGTCATCACAGCCGCTTCGAACTTGCCCGCCAGTTTCATGCTGTCTTCGGTCGCGCCACGGTACAGACTTCTCAGCACGGCATTGTGCTTGATGTTCACGATCGGAATCGCACCGACGCGACAGGCTTCATCGACCAGTCGGCAGATCAGATTGGGTTCCGGCAGATCAAATGCTTCGATCAGAACCTTCTGGCCTGATTTCAGTCGGCAGCTGTGGTGAATGAGTACATTTGCAAGTTTGTCAATGCGTGGATCCTGCATGGTTGTCCCGGACTTTCAATGAAGAGTCTAAAGCCGCATTTTACTTTTCGTGGCTGGATTCGTTAGCATTGGGGAAGTGGTAATCCTGCCGCAACGCACCAGAGTTCTCACAAACTCTGCTACAAATTTTCGAAAACGGCGTCTTTGATGTCGTGGGTATGTAACGCATTCTCCCTGGAATTTCATCCCATTCGATTGGACATTCCTGGTTGGATCGTTCCACATCGACAGTGCCACCCGGTCGAATGTACGATGGGCATTCATATTCGTCGCACGACCGAGAAATGAGGTGTTGGCAGAGTCTGCGCTGCCGCACCCGACTTTCGACCTTGCTAGACTTGCTGGCGAGAACTCGGACATGAATGTCCAAGCTACGGAAATCGCACTTCTGGAATCCGAATCACATGCTCACTCAAGCGGGGTGCCGAGAACGGCAGGCGAGACTTTGGCAGCGGTTGCCGGACGAAATTTCGTGGGTGCTAATCGGCGATTCACGGCACGTGCAGTATTTCAGCAATTTTCGGATCAGTCCATTCAGCTTTTCGGCGGATCAGAAGTCGCTGCTGTTATTGACGCGCGCAGGTCAGGCGATTCTCTTGGCAGACAATTTTGCGAAACGATCGGCGACACTCCCATACTTCGTCGATCGGGAAGTCATCGTGCCGTGGTACACGCACAGGAAATCGGTCACCAATCGTGACGATGCACTTTGCCAGGCTCTGACGGACATTGAAAATGTCTGGACTGGTGAAACAGGGCTGATCGAACCTGAAGGCATCTCCGAAATGTTGGCATCCATGGTTGCCGAAGACGCGGCATGGCAGTTTGCGGATGACGAAGACGAACAGCCGACGACGCTCGGTACCGTGATTCGCGCGCTGCGCCGATCAAAACACGCGGACGAGGTGGAACTGCTGAAATCCTGCATGCGCGCCTGTGAGGCCGGTCATCGACGCGCCTTTGAGGTCATTCAACCGGGTGTTTCAGAATTCGAGGTGTATCTGGAAGTCCAGCGGGCGGCCCAGGAAGTTGCCGGTGTCCCCTGTATCGTTTATGGTGATTTTCGCGCCACCAATGCCATGCTGCATAAAGCCGGAGGTCTTCCGACACAGTATCGTCTGCAGCACGGTGATCTGTTTATTCTGGATTACAGCGTGATCATTCATGGTTATCGCAGTGATTTCACAAACACGATTTCCGTGGGACCACCGTCGGACAAAATCGTGGCACAGTTCGAAGCGTGCCGTGATGCGCTCCAGGCAGCGGCGGTGATGCTGGAAGCTGGGGTTGCCTGTCGAGAGCTCTGGGACGCCGCTTCGACGGTCCTGGAATCGCGAGGATTCGGCCCCTTAGCGCATCACGCCGGTCATGGACTTGGCCTTGAGCACCCGGAACCACCGATTCTCGTGTCCGAAAGCGACGATGTGCTTATTACGGGTGATGTCATCACACTTGAACCCGGCTGCTACATCGAAGGCCAGGGCGGAATGCGGTTTGAACACAATTATCTGATTACCGAATCCGGCAGCGAGCAATTGAGTCAGCATCATATCGGGCTCATGCGATAGATGCCTGTTGATTTACGTCACGGCTGGCCGTTCTGTGAATTTGTAGGGTGTGACAAGCGGCAGCGCAGGCACACCATGTTTGTGATTCGGTGTGACTGCGCGTTGCTTGTCACACCCTACCGATTGTCCATCGTCAATAACTCGCAGCCCGTGTGATTTACGAGGGGCAGGTTTCCAGCCTGACATCAAATTCATATTTTTGAAGACCAATAACCAGATGGACGCTTATCCCACGCTGCGAACGGCAAAAATTGCCGCTGTTGGTCACGGGCTTCGCCTTTCGCTACACGACTGTCACAAATGATCTTAACAGACAATCGTTACTGCTTACCCAATCGGAACTTTTGATGAAGGTCGCATGATCGTGTGCCCGATAACTAAGTTCGGAGCAGAGGAGGAGTGGATATCAAAGGGTGCCGCCCCGGGGAAACGAAGGCGGTCCGGAGATATTCCATGATAAAGAGGTCGTGACGTTGAGGGATTTACGCATGCGTTCCAGATTGCGCTTGTTTGTCGGGGTGGAAGCTCCTGAAGCGGCGGTTTATCCTGAGCCGGAGGTCTCGATGAAACTGGGTGAATTGACTCGAATTCTGGCCGACGCCATTATCTGGGATCGCACATGGATCGCTGATTTTTCGGATGATGATGTGCGGATTTCCGCCGACCTTTTCGAGGTGCTCTCATCCTATTCACAGCTGAGGCCATCCGCGTGAATTATGTCGCTGCGTGAAGATGCTGTTGCGATCTGGACTGCCGGTCTTGCAGCCGTAGATTCTGCGAAGTCGGTTGCGCAGCAGATCCGCGTTCAACATGACCAATTGTGGATTGCGGACGTCCGAATTCAGATGCCGTCTGCTGGCCACATCGAGGTTGTCGGAGCAGGCAAGGCCGGGGCTGGCATGGCCAGCGGCATCGAGGCTGCCCTGCTGGCCACGCATTCTGCTGACGGCGTCTCCGGCTGGGTGAATGTGCCCGCAGACTGCGTGCGACCGCTCAGGCACATTCATCTCCACGCCGCGCGGCCCGCCGGTCTGAATGAACCGACGCAGGAAGCCGTTCAGGGAACTCGGGAAATTCTGCGACGAGTTCAATCACTTTCGGAATCGGACGTCTGCATCGTGCTGCTTTCCGGTGGTGCAAGTGCTTTGTTGTGCAGCCCGACTCCAGGGATTTCGCTCAGCGACAAGCTGTCCGTGACCCGCGCCCTTGCGGGCAGCGGAGCACCGATTCACGAACTCAATCTGGTCCGTACGCAGCTGTCGCAGGTCAAAGGCGGTCGGCTGGCCGCAGCCTGCCGCGCGGGGACATTGGTGGCTCTGATAATTTCTGATGTGATCGGCGACCCGGTGGAAGTCATAGGGTCGGGACCAACAACTCCCAGCGTGCCACGCGCCGCTGAAGCGTTGCAGGTCCTGCGGGACAGAGATGTGCTCGACCGGATTCCGCCGCACGTCCTGTCATTTCTTGAACGACAGGCGGCGGCTCATGCCACCGACCCGGACGCTGCGTTTCCGTGGAGGCGCACATTCGTGAATCGGATTGTCGCCAGCAATGCGATGGCGATCGATGCGGCGACCTTGAAGGCAAAAGCACTGGGATACGAAGTGCAGTCCCTTGGATCATCAAACGCCGGAGAAGCCGCAGAGGAAGGACGCCAGTTGATCGCCCGTCTCCTGGCGATCCGAGCTGAATCGTGTCGTACGAAGCAGGCATCCGCACTCAACCGTCAGCGTCGCGTCTGCATTCTGAGTGGCGGTGAACCGACTGTGAACCTGTCAGTATCCGGTCCTGCCAGCGGCATCCCGGCAGCACACAGGGTCGTTGCGGCGCGCGGAGGTCGTAACCAGGAACTGGTGCTGGCGGCGGTCGCTTTGCATCGAAACTCTGCGGACTGGAAGAACGTCGCGCTGCTTTCCGGCGGTACCGATGGTGAAGATGGTCCCACCGATGCCGCCGGGGCGATCGTCGATGAAGCTGTGGTTGCACGCATCGCCGCCAGCGGTCTCAATCCGGACAGCTATCTTGCCCGGCACGATTCGTATTCGATCTTCGATGCCATCGATGGTCTGTTCAAAACCGGACCGACGCATACCAATGTGATGGACCTGCGTGTTGGTCTGCTCTGCAATCGTTAAGAATTGAATATTCCTGAGAAGATTTTTGGCGACGCATCATTTTGAGGCCGACTCAATGTAGGCCGACTTCGCCGAAGTCGGCACAGCAGATTTCAGCGAAATCTGCTTACCTGTTTCGATTGCCGACGAAGCCCGCGCCAAGATTCCTGTAGCTTGAACATTCTGAGCAGGGGCCACACCTAAGGACTGCGGCAGAATTAAGTGGGGCACGATTCCATCGTGCCGGGCACGTTACAAACGTGCCCCACGCCCGGAAGACGACAGTTATTTCTCCGCCGATCCAAAGCAAATTATTTCGCGGTCCATCCGCCATCGACGGTGAGCAGGCTGCCGGTCATGTAGCTGCCAGCAGGGCTGCTGAGCAATATGGCGGCGCCCTGGATCTCGTTCAGCTGGCCCCAGCGGTCCATGGCGACGGCACCGATGATGTGTTGCTTCGCTTCTTCGGTATCGGCAATCGGAATATTCATCGGTGTCAGAAACGGGCCGGGGCAGAGGGCGTTGCAGGTGATGCCAAACGGGGCCAGTTCCAGTCCCAGTCCTCGCGTCATCTGCACGACGGCACCCTTGCTGGAGGTATACGGCGTGCGGTTGGCCAGACCGACGACTCCCAGCGTGCTGGCGACGTTCACGATGCGCCCATAGCCAGCTGCTTTCATGTGCGGGATTACGGCCTTGCAGCACAACCATGTGCCATCGACGTTGGTTTTCTGCACCTCCTGAAACTGTTCGTAGGTCAAATCCGAAATACTGCCCCGGATATTGATCCCCGCGCTGTTGATCAGAATGTCGATGCGCCCCATTTGCCCCATCACGGCTGCGACGAGTTGTTTCACGTCCGCAGGTTTCGCGACGTCGGCCTGGAGTCCAATGGACGGCACTGAGAATCCTTCCGAGATCTCTGCCGCGATGCGCTGTGATTCCGGCAGCGTACGACTGACAATTACCGTCGTCGCGCCAGCAGATGCCAGTCCGGCCGCCATCGCCGCACCAAGTCCTTTCGAGCCGCCGGTGACAATGGCGACGTGACCGGTCATATCAAACTGCCGGATACCAGGAAGAGACTTGAGTGCCACGACGGGCAAGGGTGCAGATGCCACGAGTGAGTTTCCTGTTCAGCATGAGGGGATGCAGTGGTTTCATGGGATTTTAATCACTGAATTCAAGCAGGGTGTGTGCAGCGACAGCGAAACACACCAGTTTCTTAGGCTTTCCCCAGCGGTGCGCTCCGCTTCGCGTACCCTGAGTTTGAATCGACCACGCGCGACACCGCGAGCGGTTGAAGATGGCACATTCGTTAAACCGCGTGGGCAACGCCCCTCGCTTCAAATCTCAAATCTCAAATCTCAAATACGAAAATTCAGATAGAACAATCGCGGCCCGCTGGGCACGCGGTTCAACGAGCGCATGTCAGCGCCCGAATTTCAACCCAAACCAGCCACGTTTGAGCTGTTTGGGGGCGACCGTGTCGAAGTCCGGCTCTTCCTGAACCCCTGCCTCAGGGATTGGAGCGGGCGAATTCAAGTGCAGGATACGGTCTTCGTCGTTCGGAGATTCCCTGCCGAAATATCGGTCATCGGGCGACCGTTTGTCTGGAATCAATGATTCATCAGACGGATCAAATGGTTGAAATTCCGGATTCTGGAAATCATCGCGACG
>CAMAVB010000323.1 GCA_945861465.1 Candidatus Kuenenia stuttgartensis | reverse complement strand
GATTTGTCGCCCACTTTGAGGTTCGTTTTTCCGTTCAGATACCAACCCAGCGAGCCGGTCGCAAACTCTTTGACTTCGGCCGTCATGGGAATACCGTTGACCGTAACCTCAACGGGCTTGGCTTCGTTGATGAATTCGGCACGAGTCACAGAACAAGTGGATTTGGCCATGCGGTCGTCTTTCAAGGATGGGTAAAATGCGATTGAGTGAAATTCAAATTCAATACATTCGTCGATGCTGATCTGGAGATTGCAGGTCCAGCGCGACCGAGTGTGCGGGGCATCTTAGCAGTGTTGTCTTCGGTATTCCATGACGATGGTGCCTTTGGACCGCTCGAGAAATAACTGTCTCTTTTTATACCCCTCACCGGGCGGATTCACGGTTTGTCGGCATCATACGGCAAGTTCCGGGGTGACGTAAGTTGTTTGGTAGAAAAGCTCTTCGGCTCTTCCGGCTTTGATCCATGCTCGGAAGCGGATGATGGTTTCGGCGTTTTCGCGGAGCCAGTAAGTGGCGTTGCTCTTCACGCGAAGGTTGATGACGCGACGCACGGCGCTTTCGATCGCGCCGCTGCCGATCGGCAGATGGCCGTTCACGGACAACGGGTAATCCATCCGGCGGTGAGTCAGACCGTGATTCACGAAATAGTTCTTCCATGTCGTCTGATCTTCTGACGGTTTTTCCCCGATCAGTTGCTCGATCGCGATGACGACAAGTCCGATGTCGCCACGGTACAGGCGGTTCTTCTGAGTCTTCCGCCACTGAGTTTTCTGTTTGCCTTTCAAGGCGGAACTCTCGACGATCTTGCCGAGGTATTCGACCGCGTGCCAGTAATCGATCCGCTGCTGTGTCTGGTCTGAAGTCAATCCCAGGGATTTGATCAGCGCGGGAACTCGGCTCCAGATCCACTTGGCACCGTCGGCAATGAACAGAACCTTCGATGCGTCCTTCACGTTCAGTGCCTTCAGATAGGACAGCAGCAATCGAAACAGTTGATCGCATGACCCCAGCGAGCCATCAATGATGGGAGAGAACGTCGTGTCGATCTTGCCTTTGTCATCGGTCGCATAAATCATGAACAGTCGCGGTTCACGCCACGCTGGTTTGAAACGTTTGTGACCCTTCTTTGTCCTGCCCCGACGCTTCTCACGCAGTCGAACTCGACCACCGTCGGTGGTGACAACAATGCGTCGTCCAGCCGCATCTCCTGAGATTTTGACAGATCCCGACTTCGTCAACCGAGCCAGCATTTCTCCCATGCCAGCGGTCACTTTCCGGAGTGTATTCACACAGATCCTGATGCCTTCGTCATCCAGCATCTGCACGGCCTCTTCGTACGATCCGAGCAGTGCCGCACATTTCATCATGCGTTGCCGCACTCCCGCCGTGAAGCCATTGGCGATGCCCAGCAGGATCAGCATGGGAAACATCCCGCGATTTGCTTTCTTGTTCTTTGCCTTTTCCGGGCACTGGAAGCGATGATAGTAAGTGACGTGCAGCGTCACCGTGACTCCGCCTGTCAGCTGCACTGTTTTGGGGCGTGGCCCCTGAGAATGAAATGTCTTCGGCTGAGATTTTGCCAGCTTCGCCGCCTGTGCCTGCATTTTCGCGGAACCCGCCAGTTTCAGCAGCCCCATTCCCTCCCGAAGTCCAGCGAGCCGCTGATGCAGCCGGGTCATTTCGGCTCCAAACTTCTGGAAATCCGCCGCGACCATCTGACTGCAGGAACTGACAAGCTCATTGATTTGTAGCTGAACTTCACTCGCCTCGGCTTCCAGCCGCTGATATTCTGCATTCATCCCTGAATCGCTCCCTGAAAAGCATCATTGCTAACGCCTTTTACAGCGATTCAGGGATTTTCGCCTAGATCAGCCTCCATCACACAAATTCCCGACAGATCGCGAATCCGCCCCCCCTCACCCTGCCCTCTCCCCTTCCAGGGGAGAGGAGGATGCGGTCAATTATTTCTCGAACGGTCCTTACTCCGTTTTTGGCAGCTCAATTTTTGACGGCATCTGTTGAATCCATTCGCGAATCAGCTCGATGGCTGGCCGATCAATCTGATTTGTTCCGATTGGCGGCATCTGGCCATGGCCTCGCCGCTGCATGCGATCAAGCAGCAGGGACCGTTCAGGAGCGCCGGGAGCAATGAGTCTCGCGTCGGCAATCCCGAACGTGGTATGGACCGGGCGTGCATCGAACAATCGTATCTGATCAGGTTTGGCTTCAATCTCAGTTGAGAACTGAGCATTACCTCCACCGGCTTCCACATGACAATTCGAACAGTTGGCGTCCAGATAAGACGTCGCTCGAGTGTGCAAATCGACGGACGAGTCAAACGGATCGCTGAGGCGGCTCAGCTCATTCGCGGGCTTTGGTAACGGTTCCTTAAAGAGTCCCATGTCCGCCAGCATATCCAGCTGATTCATTTTCACGTCGCCGTAGTCATGCAGACGGTTCATCTGCTTCTCTGTCAGGCCGAGCACATAGTTGACGGCTCGTGAATGACACACCATGCACTCGGCCCGACTGGGATAGTGCCATGTTTGTGTGCGTTTTCCTTCCGGTGCGGCAGGATCCTTGATCTGAAATGAGACGTCCGCTCCGGGAGAGTCCAGCAGTTCCGCATCGGTTTGTTCGTCGTTCCAGCGATACGAATACCCGACCCACTCATTCTGCTGCCTGACCATAAGGCGTGTTTCTATCCAGCGGCGAGTCTCTTCTTTGCCGGATTCGCGTTCGAGGGCAAAGCTCTTGACGAGCACCGATCCATTTGGGAAATTCCAGCCACGGTTCGACGTGTATTGAATCTTCTCCTCACCCGGCACGGCCAGCCATCGCTGCTTGAATGCTCCGTCAGACCACAATTGCACACTGACGGAATACGGAATCACGGACGGCAGCAGCTTGTGGTCCGGCACGGACTCAAACAATCCCGTTTCACTGAGCTTGCGCGGAAACACGGTGGGCGCAACAGGAGGACTGGGTTCGATCCGATAGAAGCCACCGGCATGATCGACCACCAGCAGATCTCCGGCCTTGTTTGTTGCGAAGCCTGTGATCTGAAGCGATGTGTCGGCAAGCTCCTGATGAAATCTCACCTGCGTGCCATCATGTCGCACGCCCCAGATCTTGCCGGTTGAGTAGTCTCCATAGATGTAGCAGCCGACCAGTTCCGGCAATTGCGAACCTCGATAAACAATTCCGCCAGTCAGGCTTCGCGATTCTGAATGATGATGTTCGGCGACCGGGGCCGTGATCGGCTGAGGTCCGGTTGGTCGCTGCAGGTAAAACGGATGACTGCCTTCCTGAACACTCCATCCGTAGTTTTCTCCTTTGCGAATCAGATACACCTGTTCCCAAAGATCCTGCCCGTTCTGCCCCACCCAAAGCTGATTCGACGGATGGTCAAAATCCATTCGCCACGGGTTGCGGAAACCATAAGCCCAGATCTCCGGACGCGCTCCTGCAGTGTTGATGAACGGATTGTCCGGCGGCACCGAATATGCCTTGCCATCCGTCGGATGGTCCACATCCAACCGCAGCATCACGGCCAGCAGATCGTTCAGACCTTGGCCGGTTTCCAGCGTGTCGCTGTCACTCGTCCCATCACCTGTGGGACAATACAGGAATCCGTCCGGACCAAAAGCCAAATCACCTCCGTTGTGTCCGTTAGAGTCCCATTCAAGGATGACGAGTTCGCTGCCTTCCCGGAGCCCGCCGTCCCGGCCTTGATCGATGGTGAATCTGGAAATACGGTTTTGCTTGTTGGTTTCCGGCATCGGGCCATTGCTGATCAGGTAGAGGTATCCGTTCTCTTTGTACTTTGGATGGAAGCAGAATCCATAGATCAGTCGATCCATGTGCAGCAGCGGCTGGCTGGAGCTGGCGTCGTCACGATCCTGAAAAACTCGCAGTCCGCCGGGCTCTTTCCAGTCGCCTTTGTGATCGACAAAGAAAAGCCGATCCGTTCCAGGTTCTGGCCGAAGATAAACCGGTGCAAACAGAGGCAGTTTTTCCCAGGCCCGCGTCACTCGATAAGCCAACGGAGGATCGGGCGAACCGATCAAACGTGACTCGGTCCACGGAATGCGGGTTCGTTCGGACGCTGACAGGCTGTCTGACAGCGTGAGGGCAACGATTGTTGCGACCAGGCACAGCAGCAACCCAGGCTGACATAATAAAGCCCAGGAGTGTCGTCGCGTTCGATTGTTCTGCCGACCACGGTTGAGGATGGCGCATTCGTTTAACCGCGTGGGCAACGCCCCGCTATGTATTTCAAATCTCAAATACGAAATACGAAATTTCAAATTGAACAATCGCGGCCCGCCGGGCACGCGGTTAAACAAGCCAAAGCCAACCGCGCGCTGTCTATGGACCGGCGTATCGGGATTCGTCGTCGGCTCGGCAGGAGCCTCGCCCTCCCGATAATCAGCGGCGATAGCACTCTCGGCAAAATCCACAACGGCACCCCAAGTCCTGCAGCAAAATATCATTGGTTTCACTTTGTTTCATCCCATTCCATGAACTCACTCAGCAATTCCTCGCGCGAGCAGCGCGGGCGAAGAACGGTGCGCACGCGGAAGCTGTATTCTTTCATGACCTCGGGGTTCTGTACAAGGAACTGGAAATCCCACGCAGGGTTGGTCGTCTGCAAGGCAGCATTAGCACCGCCGCCGCTCGGTGAATGCGTCAGGCGAATACCCTCCGCACGGTCGAACATCACCAGCCAAATCAGGTCATCAAAGTTGCCGTAGAAGAATGGCAGATCAAAGCGGAATTTCGAAAGACTTTTGAAGAGTGCGTCTCGACCGTCGGGAGGAAACGTCATCTCAAACGTATCATCGCGATGCCGCACCGTGCTTTGGTCGTTGTGCCATTGTGTGCAAAACTGCGTCCAATGGTCCTGCTGTCCGTCGAGCCCGCCGCGAAAATACATGCTCTTGTCTGCCGGAGCGTTGATGTAACTGGCCCAGAACAGCGCGAGGTAGCCTCGAGGGAACACGGGCTGGTGTGCCATGCACCTGAACGTCATGTCGAGATAATGCGGGGCGACGAGCTGAAACTGCGTCCAGCTTTCGACGTGAAACGTCGGTGTCGGCGGCTGGTGCAGTTCCGCCGCACTTGCACTCAGTTGCCGGAAACTCAGCGGCGCATTCCGCGGCTCGAAAAAAATCTTCCCATCCTCAAGCTGCTCGCCAGTGACGATGTGCTCCAGGTTCAAACCTGCCACGGCGGGCACGAACACGCTGCGAGTCGCTGCCGAATGCTGCAAGCTCCACACGCCGTTGTAGCCAGCGCGATGTTCACCATCGGCCGAGTTGTCGCCGATGACGGCGGTCAGATCGCCGACTTTCAAAGTGGCGTGACCTGTATTTTCGTCCGGCGACGCTGCGCGCGTGCCAGAGGAGGACACAACTGTTGCGGCAAGAGCTGCGACCGTCGAGGCATTGAGAAAATCACGACGATTGATACCAGGGATTGACATTCAGCCTGCCTCTGCGAGATCCAGGAATACAATAATCGACGGATTGCCGACAGGAGTATAATGGCCGGTGAAGTTGAGGCCTCCGGTTTTATGATCCACGCGGAAAACAGCAATGTTGTCAGCCCGCTGATTGCAACAATACAGGAATTGACCGGTGGGGTCAAAGTTGAAGCTCCGCGGGTAGTTTCCACGAGTCCATTCTTCCCCGACGAATGTCAGGGTGCCGTCTGGTCCCACAGAGAAGATCCCAATGCTGTCGTGCAACCGGTTGCCCGCATAGACATACCGCCCGTCAGCTGAAACGAGGATTTCGGAGCAGAAGTTACTGCCGGCAAAACCGGGCGGCAGAGTGGAGATCGTCTGTCGTGACGCCAGCCGACCTGTTGCGGCATCGTAGTCAAACAGGACGATGGTCGAACCTTCCTCTTGAATAGAGTAGAACCAGCGCCCGTCAGGATGAAAGTGGAAATGCCGAGGCCCGTCGCCGGGTGGCAGTGAAACCGCAGGCAGTTCACCCGGAGCCAACACGCCCTTTTTCTCGTCAAACTTCCAGACGAAGATCTGATCGAGGCCCAGGTCCACATGCAGCACGAAGCGACCGGAGGGATCGGCCTGAATCATATGAGCGTGAGTCCGATCATGTCCGCTAAAGGCAAAGCTGCCCGGTGGAGCGTTGGTCGCCGTAGTGGGTCCCAGTTTGCCGGCATCGTCCCTGGTGTCGGTCGCGTCGCCCAGACGACCGTCGGGCAGAATCGGAAGCACCGCGACTGAGCCGCCAAAATAGTTGGCAACAAACAGAAACCGTCCGGTTGGATGCACGCTCACATAAGTGGGACCGGCACCACCGGAACCAACAGTGTTGAGCAGCTCCAGTTTTCCGTCAGTCCGATCGATGGCGAAGGCACTGACGGTGCCTTCCTTGTCTGCGCCCACTCGATCCGTTTCATTGGCCGAATACAGGCGAGTTCCGGAAGTATTCAATGCCAGACAACTGGGGCTTGTCCCCATCTCGTAGATACCAGCGGGCGTCATCGACCCGTTGTCGCGATTCACCAGGAACAGGTGAATGCCCCGGCCATTCCCCGGCGGCAAATCCACCTGAGTCGGCAGCACATCGCGGAGTGGAGAACTGAACGTTCCGACATAGGCCACCAGTGGTCCTGCGAAATCCCGCGGTTGTGCGTGAAGGACACCTGCCATGAACTGCATAGACCCTGCAGCTGCGACAGAAGTTTTCAAAAACGAACGTCGGGAACTGTCGAGTGGCAACATGTTAAGAACAGCCTGTCTGTGCGAGGTGACGATTGCAGTCACCAGTATGAGTCATCGGGAATTGCATCTCCAGAAGGCACGAACCACGGGGCCTCCCCTTCTGCTGCGACGCGATTGTATCCGGATTTACTGCGACGTGACAATGTAACGGTCGGTGCGTGGGGGCCGGTGCGTGGGGGCCAGCCCTTAACGCGGTGTTTGCCCGCAACCCATCGTGGATTGCGATGGCTGCTGCGTTGTTGGGCACCGGTCATTAAAGATAATGCGAGCCGGTATCGGGAATTGATCTGGATGTGGTAAAGCGTTTCGCTAGACTACATGTCACGAATCCCAATTGGACTGAATCTTATGTTTCATCGTCTGCTGTCAATATGGCTGGTTGGCACGACCCTTTTGGGGCCGGCAATCTGCTGCTGTGCCACGATGAAAGTGACAAGTGCAGAGTCCTCTGCACCATCGTGCTGCTGTAAAAAGGATGACGCGGCGAAGCAGTGTCCAGGAAGGTCAGACGGTAAAAGGGAGCACGAATGCCCTTGTCGCAAGCACCAAATAGTGGGAGCGAGGCTTGATAACAGCCTGATCCTTCAGACGTCACCTGCTGTGAAGTGGATCGTTGAATTCTCTGCAATCTGCTGGCAGACGTTATTCCGGCAAGCTGATAACGTGTCGCCGCAGGACGCGAGCCTTCTACCGGGAAGATGCCCCCCCATGCCGGGGGGTAGAGCACTTCTGATTGCGCACGGCGTAAGTCGCTGTTAGGCGAGCGGCAGGATAGAACTTACCATCCGCAATTTGTACGACGGACTTACAGTCCGTCGAGTAGCACCATGCGACGGACTGGAAGTGCGTCGTACCGGTAAATTCATTTCTGCCGCTCGCCTTAATACGTACGCTCAGTCCTGGATGACCTCGCTACAAATCGCGGACTGCATCGCAAACCGGCATTTCAATCCACGATCTGAGGCCGATCAGGTCGCCGATCACTGTGGATTGCCAACTCTTTAACGGACAGGGCAAGTCGCTGCGCGACAACGCTCATCAACGTTTGGCTGCATTGTCAGCAAGTTATTCCCTTGTCTTGAACTATTTCAACGCAATCCTGCGCGAGCGATTGCAAGGAGTCCCAAAATGAAATCGTATTTGGTTGTTTTTTCTGCAAGCGTACTTTCGGCCAGTCTTCTCCTGTTAACACTGAGTGGATGCAGCTCAGAGTCGCCACCGACGGCAGTTACACCCACGACCGTCACAGCAACGCAGTCTGATTCACCGCCCGTACCCACAACGACTTCCGTTGTCGAAAATGGCCGGACGAAAGATTCTGACGAAGAGCATCCTCATAAGCCGGGCACTCATGGGGGCATCATCATTCCGATTGGGTCGGACAGTTACCATGCGGAAGCAGTCATCGAAACAAGTGGAGTTTTTCGATTGTTGATGCTGGGCAAAGACGAAACTCGCATTCAGGAAGTGGACGTGCAGCCGGTCAAAGCCTATGTCAAAGCGATCGGGGATCCAAACGCGACGCCAATCGAACTTGCGGCTGTTCCTCAAGACGGTGATGCGCCCGATAAAACGTCGCAATTCGTTGGACAGTTGCCGGAGGAATTTCGGGGCAAGCAATTGGATGTCACGATTCCCAACCTGCGAATTGCCGGAGAGCGATTTCGTGTGGGTTTCACAACGGTGGCAGAAA
>CAMAVB010000322.1 GCA_945861465.1 Candidatus Kuenenia stuttgartensis | reverse complement strand
AACACAACAACGCCGTTCGGCCCGACTTCGGAAAACCTTCGCCACAGGACGCCGCGACTGTCATTTGATCGCGATTTTGATCGAATTGGCTTGCGGGCAAAGCCCGCGCCAAGATTCATTGGTGCGAGGCTCGCAGTCGCCCAACAACGTGCCACACGCATGCGAATCAGGCACGAGGAAAACGCCCAACAACCAAACTCACGAACCGCCGAGAGAACGCGCAGATCAAGAGTGCGATTCTATCGACACGCTGGTCGCACGCAGTATCAGTGTTAACTTCATTAATTCACCCGGTAACACACCGGGATATGGTTCATATCAGCGGTTTTATCTCGGTGACGGTTGAATTTTATTCGGGTGTAGACTTTACTGCAGCCAGCGTGGATTGAATCCCTGATAAGATGCACGAATGCAGGGTACAGGGTGGATGGCTGTTTGTAAATGGAGAATCTGATGAGCTTGGCCAATTTTCGACGTCAACTTCAGGAGTCAGCCTACGGAGACAATGACAAGAAGTGGTTCCCACGGTGGCTGGCGCGATACTCCGAAGCGAAGACACCGGACAATGGGTTACTCCCGGTGACTGAGCCGCTCGTTGTGGAATTTTCAAAGTCGTTGCTGAAATCCGGGACTCCAGCATGGCAACGACTTCAGGGCGTCCGGGCCGTGGAAGCGTATCGGAATCTGGTGCTGGGCACTGCGGAGCCTTGCTTGAACCACATGAAGACGATTCTTGGGCGAATCGCGGAGGGGGAGCGAAATTCCGGCAGTCCGAGTCTTCGGGATGAGCATCAGATTGCCGGGATCATTGATCCGTCGGAGCCACCGCTGGTTCAGCAGATGCGCAGAGAGTTGCGGCTGCGACACAAAGCACTGGAGACAGAGCGAGCTTACATCGGCTGGATTATGCGATTCATTCGGCACTGCGGCTCGGAGAATCTGCAGGCGTTTGGCGAAGCGGAGATCAAGACGTTTCTGACCGAACTGGCGGTCGAGGGAAACGTGGCAGTTTCGACTCAGGATCAGGCCAAATCGGCTCTGTTGTTTCTGTATCAGCAGGTGCTGAATCGGGAACTGGCGTTTTTGGACGTGACACGGGCGGACAAGCCGAAACGTCTTCCGGTGGTGTTAAGTCGCGCGGAGATTGCACAAGTGCTTCCTGAATTTCGTGGTCTGCGGCGACTCATGTTTCTGGTGATGTACGGAGCTGGCCTGCGACACAAGGAATGTTGTCGACTGCGAGTCAAAGATATCTGCTTTGACGACGGGCACATTATTGTCCGCAACGGAAAAGGCGACAAAGATCGAATCACCGTGTTGCCGGACTGCTGCCGTCAGGACTTGATCGAGCAGGTTGAAGAAGTTCGACGTCAGCACAAGCGAGATCTGGAAGATGGATTTGGTCGAGTCTATCTGCCGCACGCGCTGGAGCGGAAGTATCCGAACGAGAGCAGCGAATTTGGATGGCAGTGGATCTTTTCTTCAAGTCGCCTGGCGCGTGATCCTCGAAGTGGCGAGCGGCGCAGGCATCACGTCGGGGAGGATTTTTTCGCTGACTCTTTCAAGACAGCCGTTGATCGAGTGGGACTTGCAAAAAACGCCGTGCCACATTCTTTGCGTCACAGCTTTGCGACGCATCTTCTGGAAGGCGGGGCAGATATTCGTACGGTGCAGGAGCTGCTGGGGCATGAAGACGTGCGGACCACGATGATTTATCTGCATGTCATGAACAAGCCCGGGCTGGCGGTGAAGAGTCCGGCGGATGTGATGTGAAGTGGCGAGTGGCGAGTGGCGAGGAGTGATTTGGTGGTTGGCAGGAAAATGCGGGGCAGGAAAATGAGCAGGTGTGGCAATAGCTCACCGAAAGACTTTTCGTGGTTCTCAACTAAATTGTATTTGATGGCAACTCAATCGTGGCCCCTTCGCATTCTGTGTGTGCTGATCGAATTGTCGTGATGACTCGTTTTCCGGAACCGGGACGGACTAAGACGCGACTTATCCCGGCCTTGGGTGCGGATCGCGCGGCGGCGCTGCATCGGTGTCTGATCGTTCGCACACTGGATGTTGTCGGTCATTGGGCCGAAGCGCATCGCTGTGACGTTGAAGTGCGATACGCGGGCGGTGATGAATCGCAATTTCGCGCTCAGTTTGGTCTCGAGGCCCGGTACTCGCCGCAGTCGGAAGGGGCGCTGGGCGAACGGATGAATTCGGCTGTTGCGGTGGCATTCTCCGAAGGTGCGAAGCGAGTCGTGGTGATCGGAACCGATTGCCCCGGCCTCGACATTTCGCATCTGACGCAGGCGTTCGAGCAGCTGACTCATCGCGATGTTGTGCTCGGACCTGCAACGGACGGCGGTTACTACCTGCTGGGAATGTGTCGTCCTCTGCCAACACTGTTTGAGAACATCGTATGGGGCACGGAGACCGTTCTGCGACAGACGCTGGAACGAGCTGCCGAAGCCGGTGTCACGGTGGGGCAACTTCCACTTCTTTCTGACGTCGATTACGCCGAAGATCTCATTCAATGTCGGCGCATTGAAGATCAATTCCGCGACGTTCTGCCGAGAATGATGGCTGGCCGAATCTCGATCATTATCCCGACACTGAACGAAGCTGCGAGCATCACGGCCACGCTTGAACACATCAGAAATCTATCGAACGTCGAAGTCATCGTGGCAGATGGTGGCAGCCATGATCAAACTGTGGATCTCGCTCAGGCGGCTCGGGCCACGGTCGTTCGCTGCAATCGTGGTCGCGGGAAGCAGATGAATGCCGGTGCGGCACTGGCCAGCGGCGAGGTGCTGCTTTTTCTGCACGCGGATACCAAATTGCCGGATGATTTTGCAGATCACGTCTGGCAGGCGCTGCGCGAAGGGAACTCCGGAGGAGCCTTTCAGCTGCACATCGGAGCCAGCGGCTGGATGCTCAGACTGATTGAATTCGGTGCCAACCTACGTTCACGCTGGCTGCAGTTGCCCTACGGAGATCAGGCGATTTATGTGAAAGCATCGGACTTCTTCCGGCTGAATGGATTTCAAAACTGGCCGTTGATGGAAGATTACGACTTCTGCCGCCGACTTCGGAAAACTGGCAGGATCGCCGTGGCACCTGCATCCGTGACCACGTCGGCTCGCCGCTGGCAGCGACTGGGTGTATTGCGGACGACGCTGATCAATCTGGCGTGTGTCGTGGCGTTCCGGTTGGGTGTTTCGCCGGTTACATTGGCGAGGTGGTATCGGCGGAAAGCTGATGGATAGGACGAATGAGACTTATAGGACTTATAGGACATATGAATTCAGAGGGAGTCATTGCTGACCGCATAGTAGCGGCCGAAGCGATTTTGAATAAAATCTTCGAACACAATATCTTCCTGTCGCACAAATCCGCGATTCGGCAATTTCCCCTGAGCGTGCAGATCGACGGCGGCGCAAATGCCGGCAGCGGTCGTGATCTGAATGGCGCTCCAGTGCCGTCCGAAGACTTCCTGATGGTAAATCTTCCTCGCATCCGTGATCTGCATGAACTGCCCATTTCTCATGCCGGACACGTTCACAAACGTGATGACGACATCCTGATATGTCACCGGGATGGCCGCCTCCAGAATTTCCTTGACCAGACTTCGGCGTTCAGAGAGTCGCAGATCATTCAGCAGAAAACGCATCAGTTCACAGTGTCCCAGATAACGAATTGTGCGGTAGTTGAGTTCCCGAACTTTGCCCTGCATCGTTTCACACAGCGATCCCAGACCCCCGGAGGTGTTGAATGCTTCGTAGCGAACTCCGTCGAGTAAAAACTCTTCGTAACCTTCCAGCGGCAGGACTTCCAGCAGACGCCCTTCATGAATCGCTTCGCACGGATTGCAGTATTCGTTGATCAAGCCATCGGTGGACCATGTCAGATTGTACTTCAGTGCGTTGCTTGGGAATTGCGGCATCGCACCGACACGCATATGGACGCTGTCCAGACTCTGAAACTGGTGCATCAGATGATTGGCTGCGATGGAAATGAATCCGGGTGCCAGGCCGCATTGAGGCATCAGAATACAGCCTTCGGGACAACGTTCCGCATGTTGTCTCACGGCGCGCGTCGTGGCGACGTCTTCCGTCAGATCAAAGTAGCTGGTTGATGTTTCCACGGCGGCTTCGGCCACTGCCGGGTTTGCGGAAAACACCAGGGCGGAGATGACGGAATCACGATCCTGCATCAGCGAGCGTAACTGTCCTGGATTGCCCGCATCCGCGAGAGTCGTATTGACCGGTACCATGCCTTGCAGCGTGGTCAACGCCGCACTGTCTGCATCCGCGACGAGCAAATCGAAGTCACCTGCGGAATGCAGCAACATGGCGATCGCGCGTCCGATTTTTCCGGCTCCCAAAACAAGGACGCGATGCATAGTGATCTCCAGTGAACACTTCAGCAGTCGAAGTACATCGCGAATTCGTAAGGATGCGGACGGCGATTGATCTCGTTCACTTCGTCATTCCGTTTATGTTGAATCCAGCGTTCGATCACGTCGGGCGTGAACACGTCGCCTCGCAGGAGGAAATCGTGGTCGCTTCCCAGAGCATTCAATGCGGCGTCCAGGGATGGCGGTGTGCAGATCAAGCCGGCACGTTCTTCGGGAGCCAGATCGTAGAGATCCTTATCCTGCGGACGACCGGGATTTGTGCGGTTCTGAATTCCGTCGAGCATCGCCATGAGGATCGCTGACATCGCAAGGTACGGATTAGAGGCCGCGTCCGGACACCGGAATTCAAACCGTCGTCTTGATTCTTCGCCGGAATTCGCCGGAATACGAATGGCCGCCGATCGATTGCGATAACTGTACGACAGATTCACGGGCGCTTCGAAGCCCGGTGTCAGTCGCTTGTAGCTGTTGGTTGTCGGACAGCAAAATGCCAGCAGCGCAGAGGCATGTTGCAGAATGCCGCCGATTGCGAACATGGCGAGTTCGCTGAGTCCACCGTAGCCGGACCCCGCGAACAAGGGATGATTGTCCTTGCACAGTGACAGCGTCATGTGCAGCCCGGAACCGTTGTCGTTCCAGATCGGCTTTGGCATAAATGTAGCGGTCTTGCCGTACTGCGCGGCGACATTGCGCACGATGTACTTCAGTCGCAACAGTTTATCAGACATGCAGACAAGTGTGTCGTTACGCAGATCGACTTCGCATTGGCCGCCGGAAGCCACTTCGTGATGCTGACCTTCGGTTTTGATGCCGCTGTCTTCGAGCAGCATCATGATCTCAGTGCGCAGATTTTGCAGCGTATCGACCGGTGGCATCGGTAAGTAGCCCTCGCGATGGCGAATCTGATTTCCGCCCTGCGAACGGCCTGAGGTGCCTCGATTCCATTGCCCTTCGACGCTGTCGATGTAGTAGTAGCCTTCGTGTTCGCGCTGATCGAAGCGTACACTGTCGAAGACAAAGAATTCCGCTTCAGCACCGAACAATGCGCGGTCGGCGATGCCAGTCGATAACATATAGTTTTCGGCCTTACGGGCGATATTACGAGGATCGCGGGGATAGGTCTGATGTGTGACCGGATCCTTAACGTTGCACAGCAGCGCCAATGTCGATTTCATGAATGGATCGACGAAGCATGTTTGCGATTCCGGAACGATGAGCATGTCGCTTTCGTGAATCGACTGCCAGCCGCGCATGGATGAGCCGTCAAACGAAAAACCGTGTTCAAAACTCTCCTCTGTCAGCCGATCTGCCGGGATCGTAAAATGTCGCTGCGAACCACAGAAATCGGTAAACCGCAGATCAATCGCGCGGATTTCACGTTGACGGCAAAGAGCGATTGCTTCTCGTGGCGACAGTTGCGATTCATTCATGGAGTGAGGGCTTACAGTAATACCGGGAATGGATTGAGTGCGGAAGAGTAGCCAGAAACATCGCTGACCTGCAAATCACACGCCATTTCATGCGGAAATTAGAAGTTCAGCATTTGAAGAGGCGAGCGGCAGGGCGTCAGCCCTCCGAGGAGCTAATCTGAGAAACAGTCGATGTGTCGGGAAGTCCTGAAGACACGAAGGGCTGACGCGCTGCCGCTCGCACTAGTGTTGAATCACGATGCAACACTGCACGGATTTCCATCATCAATGGTTGAACAGGAATTCACGGCTGCTGAGGATACTCCAGACCAGATCTTCCAGCACGAGTCGCCGTTCTTCCACTGCAGTTGAAGCCAGCAGTGGCAGCAATTCGTCTTTCTCGGGGGCACTCGGCAGGCGTGCCACGCAAGTGAGAAAGATTTCATCCAGCAGTTCCGGATCGGATTTTGCTTCGGTTTGCCATTTTGTGAGTCGATTATCGACCGCAGACAATTTCTGATTGATCGTATCTCCGTTTGAGATGTGCAGCACCTGCACCAGACTGGGTTCATCGGATCGTTCGCATTCACAAGTAATGCGTCGTTGATTGCGTCCAAAGGTCTGCAGAAAGTACGACTGCACGGCAGAATCGTGCAGCTGGATGGCTCGCGTTCCTTTCGGATAATCTTTCGTATCTTTGACATCAGATCCAAGGAACACGATTTTGTTGAATTCCGTCGGTACATCCGTCACCTGGGAGACCGCGTCCAGCAAGACTTCTGCCATTAATCGCCGTGGAAAGTAACGCGAATACTGTCGCTGGTCACCTGCGTTCTCGGGCAGCGTCTCACTGCTGCGCTGGTAAGTCTCGGACTGCAGAATCGCCCGCATCAGTGCCTTCAGATCAAACTGCTGCTCCACCAGATACTTCGATGCGGCAGCCAGCATCTCTTCATTACTGGCTGGGTTCGAAGTCCGCATGTCATCAACTTGCTCCACTAACCCGACACCGAAGAAGTTCTTCCAGATACGATTTGTGATCGAACGGGAGAACAAAACATTCTCAGAGGATGTCAGCCATGCAGCCGCGTGTGCACGACGGTCGCCAGGAGCATCAAATGGAATCGGCTCAGCATCCAGTGGGGTCGGCATTTGCGGCTTCCCGGTTTTCGGCTGCACCAGTTCTCCCGAACTCACAGTGACCAGAGTCCGCTTTCCATCGCCGCTTCGTGCATCACCTCCCCAGCCCTTTGCGCGGACTCGGGAGAAGAGATTCGCAAACGCATAGTATTGATCGTTCGTCCATTTTTCGAGAGGATGGTTGTGGCATTTGGCACAGCCGATGGACAGACCGAGAAATGCCTGGCTGACAGTTTCGGCCATATCTTCCGGGGACTGATGGATCGCGTAAAAGTTCGTCGCGCCGTGTTCGATATTGGAGCCTCGGGACGCCACAATTTCGCGCACAAACTGATCCCACGGCGTATTCTTTTCGACGCATTCATGAATCCACTTATAGAAGGCGTTGACAGCTTCCGGGTTGACAGCCGTGCCATTCAGCAGCAGCAGATCGGACCAGTGATAAGTCCAGAAATCAATGAATTCTGGCCGCAGCAGCAATGCCTCAATCTTTCGGTCGCGTTTGTCGGCAGTTCCATCAGCCAGAAACTCACGAACTTCAGTGCCGGTCGGCAGCGTGCCGATCGTGTCGAGATACACGCGCCGGATGAATACTTCGTCCGAGCAACGCGGGGATGGCTTCAGGTTCAGTCGCTGCAACTGTTGCAGTATGGTGTCGTCGATAAAGTTGCGTCGCGGGGCAGAAGTAAAAACATCCGCGTCCAGCGTGTGATGGTATGGCACCACGATCCGCGCAATGACGATCTGACTGGAAAACCATGCTGTCACCGCGCCTTCCCCAGGACCAACGACGGTCGTCAGGCCATCTGAGCCAACAGTTGCGACGGCTTCGTTAGAGGAAGAAAACTTTACGAGCTGGGTGACGTCTTCAATGCGTCCGTTTGCATAATGAGCCCGCACGATCAGTGGTTGAGCACTGGCAGCCTGGAGCGTAACACGATGAGGGAGAATTTCCAGATGGTCGAGTTTTGCATCGCCCTCAGCAGGCTTCGTAACGCCCTGAGCAATCCATTCGGAAAGGATCTTGTAATGCCAGGAATCCGTCTTCAACCGCAGGCCGCCTTTGTGTGGCACGGCCATAGAAGGCTTGGTCAGCACCAGACTGGCAGCCGGGTCTGCCGGTTCGATGCGGCGACCGCTTTGCAGTTCCACAAGATTGAAGTAATCTCGGTCGGGATCATATCCGCTCAGAGACAGCTTGAAACCGCCCTTGCCCGCCAATGCACCATGACACGCCCCCGAACTACATCCTTGTTTTGCCAGCACCGGTTCGACATGGTTACGAAATGACCACTGAAACGGCTGGTCCGCACCTGAAACGGTCACATGCACGGCGGCTGAATCGCTTGTCGAACCAACCACGCGCACGACAGTTTGACCATTGGCGACGGAATGAATCGTCATGCCATCCACCCTGACAACCGCAGGATTGTCGGTCATCAGTTGCACATCGGCGGGGCCAACGGCATCGTCGCCGAAATAGCGTTCTGCCAGGATTTGATGGCGTGTCTCCTGTCCATCCAATGCGAGC
>CAMAVB010000321.1 GCA_945861465.1 Candidatus Kuenenia stuttgartensis | reverse complement strand
CGGCTGCAGCATCGAAGCAAATGCACGCTCTGGGACGTCTCGGCGAACCGGATGACATCGCAAAAGCGATCGCATGGCTGCTGGATTCAGAAAATAACTGGATCACAGGGCAGACGATCTCGGTGGACGGTGGGTTGAGTGCTGTCGTGCCGCGGACGAGAGTATGACGCGCAAGGTTTCCAACCGCGACATTTACGGGAACATCTGAGCACTGAGACAGAAATAGGTGGGGCACGATTCCATCGTGCCGGGCACGTTAAAAACGTGCCCCACGTCCAGAAGACGACAGTTATTTTTGCGCCGGTCCTTATGGTTTTCCGGTATCTGGTTTCTTTTCGGACTTCTGGCCAGTGCGGGCAAGGTCGCGGCGGTAGCGGCGGATGAGTTCGGAGTATTCATTGTCGATGACATCCTTACCGGCGTCACTGACGTCCGCATCCAGGTCATCCTGCACCCGGCCCCACTCGCGGCCGGTGCCTTTCCGGCGTGTGGCGTTGGGATCCTGGCCATCAAATTCCGAAACGTTGCCCTCACTCTTTGGATCGCCCGCTGCACCACCGGGATCGGAGCTTAACTGCCCCGGTGAAAACTGATTCGGCAATGCGCTGCGAGCTGCGTTTTGTAATGACTTAGCCGCCTTGGCCATTTGCTGAGCCGATGAATCTGATCGCCCTTTGCCGCCGCCGGATTTTGCGTCACCTGGTTGCCCCGGCTGCTGTCCTTCACCCGGCTGCTGTCCTTCACCCGGCTGTCCTTGCTGATCCTCACCGGACTGACCCTGCTGGTCTTTTCCCGGCTCGCCGGGCTGGCCTTCCCCTGGTTTGCCTGGCTGCTGCCCCGTTTCGCCCGGCTGACCTTGACCCGGTTGCCCTTCGCCCGCTTCACCTTCCCCCGGCTGACCCCGTTCGCCGGGTTGTCCGGCTTCGCCCGGCTGACCGGCCTGATCATTCGGCGACTGCTGGGCGGCAGCCTGTTCTGCCGCTTGTCTTGCGGCCTGTTCTGCTGCGGCCCGTTGAGCCGCTTCCTTGTCAATCATTTCTGATGCTTTCTGCAAACTTTGCAGCGCATCGCTGACGCTTTCGCCGACTTCGGTCGGAATCAGGGCATTGGGATCGCGATGTCCCTGCGCGGCCTGTTGAGCCAACTGTGCGGCGCGATTGAGTTGGTCGGCAGCCTCCTGTGCTTTCTGACTGGCTTGCTGCAATTGAGTTTCATCCAGTTGTCCGGAGGCGGATTCTCCGGACTTCGCGCCTTCGCGAGCGGCCTGGGCCGCTTCCTGCGCGGGACGTGCCTGATTCTGCAAACCCAGTTCGGGGATATTCAATCGTTCGGCCAGTTCTTCCAGCGGCGTCGGCAACTGTTCGGCAGCCTCCGCCACAGTGCGCTGCGTTTCCTGTTGTGCGGCAACCTGCGCCTGATTGTTCTCCTGCAGTTGCTTGAGAACATCGGACATGCGGTTGAAGCCGTCACGTTGCTGTTCAAGCTGAGCCCTGCGGTCCTGTTGTTCTTCGTTTTTCAATTGATCCGCAGCAGCGCCAGAATCACTTGCGGAATTTCGCATGCGTTCTGCGGCACGACTGAACTGACCTGCCATTGCGTCACGCAGAGCGTCGTCCGCTTTTTCAGCCGCCTGTTGCGATTGCTGCTTCGCACCGTTTTCCGCTTTGCGATCCGCCTTGACTGCGTCCGCCGTTTCGTGGGAGGCTTCGACCATTTTCGCCAGCTCATTCAACAGATTCTGGCCGACTTTCGTATCAGGCTGATCACCCGGCTGCTGTTTTCCAGCGGCGTCAGCAGCAGCTTCCTGCGGCTTCGCACCGAGTTCTGACGCCATCGCGGCAATCTTTTCTTCGATTTGTTCCAGTTGTCCATTGATCTCCGACGCCTTCCTGCCCAGTTCCTGACGTTTTTCGTTCTGCACCGCGCGTTTGCTATCCTGGTCCCGTTTCGTGTTTTCATCGACGACAGGCCCATTCGGATCAGGAGCTGGTGCTTCGTTCGATTTTGCAAGGTCTGCCGCAGCCTTCGCCAGTTGTTTCTGCGACTTCTCAATTCCATCCTGCGGAGTCGCGAGATTTCCCTGCCGCAGATCGCGAATCGCATCATCCAGCGGCTGCACTTCGGGACGCTGAACATCCTGAGCCTGCTGCTGGATCTGATTGCCCAGTTGATCGGCTTCGTTACGAGCCTGCTGAAGTTCGTCAGCCAGTTTTTGAGCATCGCGCGCCGCGTCACGAGCTTCTTCGTTGACACCTTCGGCGAGCTGTTGCTGCTGCTGAGCCAGCCGTTGCGCCTGTGCGGCAATCTCCGCTGCCCGATCCAGCTGCGACTCGCGTGCCGCCTGCAGCAGTTCCTGTTTGCGCTGCAGCAGACTGCCAAGATCTGCAGTTAACTGTTGTTGTTCCTGCTGAAGCTGTTGTTGTTTCTCGTCCTGTTGCTTCTGCAGATCTTCCTGTGACTGTCCTTCTTCCGGTTGCTGATCTTTCCGCTGCTCCTGCAACTTCTGCGAATCATTCGCCAGTTGCTGCGCCTCCAGAGCCAGTCGATTCAGTTCCGCCAGCTCCTGCTCCAGCTTTGCTGCCTTTTCAATTTCGTCGGTCGCCCGGTGAAGTTCTTCGCGAATACGATTCAGATCATTCACCGATTCCTGGATCTTCTGAGCCGCTGGATCGCGGTCTACCGTTGCGGCCTCGTTCAGCTTTTCCGGAACATCTTTGCGGACCTGCTGAGCCAGCTCCGCGAGCTTGTCAGCCTGTTTCTTCATCAGCGGATGAGCGGCGGCCTGTTCGGCCAGTTGTTGCAGTTCGCGGCCCTGCGTCTGTTCCTTCTCGCTGAGTTCGCGAACATCCTGCTGCACTGCATCATTCCACTCCTGCGACAGCTTGTCCTTGAGTTTGCTGCCAGTATTCGCATCCTGCTGCAACTGCTCTTCGAGCTGACGCAGTGATTCGACCAGTTTCTGATCGGCCTCACGCAGCGACTTTTGACCGATCGCTTCAGCGTTGTCCGCGATGCGAATTGTCCACGGCCCCTGCCAGACAACCTGAGGCCCCGGAATCGGTCGTTCATCGGCCGCTTTCACTTTCACGGTCACGATGTCGCCATCGTGAACGTCCAGCGATTTGAGATCGATCTGAAAGTCATGCCCGACCTGCAACGCACCCCGATCGAAACCGACCGCCGGTTCGATGCGAGTTGCGTCGGCGTTCCTGCCGATATGCAATTCGAGTTCACCGACGCCGATATCATCCATGACATTGCAATTCAACGGCAGGACATCGTTCGGTCGCACTTCCAGACCATCACTGATACCCGACACTCTCAATTTAGGCGGCGTATCCGTGGTGACGATCAGTCGTCGCGTTGTTTCATTCAGATTTGTCAACCCCAGCGAATCTTCGACTCGAAATTCAAATTGCCCGCTCCCCAGTGCTTCAAACTGAAACCGGGCTGATGTGCCATCGACAGAAAGGACGGCCTGCGGTGTCGGAGAGTCAATGTCCGAGACCGTCGCGGCAACTCCATCGACTGCTGGCAGCGGCATCCATGTCTGCCAGTCCAGCGCAACGGTTCGTACAGGTTTATTGAAGGTCAGGGTGATCTCAATCGCGCTGTGTTCAAAGACGTGAATGTCGCCCACGACACCGTCAAACACTTCGATCGGGCGACCGGTGTAAGTCGGTGGCGTTTCCTGCAGCAGCGCCGTCAGAATGCGAGGAGGATCAGCAACCTTGAGATCGAACCATTCCGTCGTCGCACTGCCACCTCGCACGCGGTAGCGGACGGATTCACGTACGTCTGCCAGAGAAACCGTGAAATGTGATTCTGCGTCGTCGTAAGCCATCGGCAGATCTTCGCTCGCTCCGGCAGCGGTCTGCATTTCCAGCACCGCATCGATCGGAATTGCACCAGCCACATTCGTCCGCCAGCGAGGAATCGCCACAAACTTCACGTCGGTGTTGGCTGCCACTGTCCGATTGCCGTCCGGAACTTCAAAGAATAAATTCGACGGAGCAGCAAGATTGGCGAACGGCATGACGAATCGCTGCAGCAGCAACATGGAACCCGACGGCCACAGCAGCATGGGGATCATCAGTGCCAGCACCGAGATCAACGCCAGTCCCCACCGTTTGATCGTCGGTGTGCCCTGCACGACTTCTGACGGATGAATGGTGCCGATCTGTGAACGAACATGTTGCTCCAGCCGATCTCGCATCAATGGGGAGCCAATCTCACTCGACGACGCTGTCGGAGAATCCACCGAAATCAACGTCGCGATCGCTTCCTGCAGTTGTGGAAAACGCAGATCCACAGCCGCCCCCAGTTCTTCCGCTGATGCACTATGGATCATTGGCTGAATCAGCCGCTTCCAGGCCACCGCACAGGTCAACACAAGTGTGCCTACCAGTCCGCAGAGGCGCACAACGCCGGGTAATGCGACGAAGTAATCCAGCAGACAACCGAACAGGATGCAGGCGATGAGAACGCACAAGGATTCTGCGAGACCACGCAACACCGAGTAAACTCGGATGAGCCGTTGGCAGCGGTCCAGAATTTCCTGTAACCCGGCCACTCGCGGCAACGCACCTGAGGACATCAGACAACTCCTGAAATTCATCATCACCAACGATGACCGCAGACAGCATAACAGTCTGCGGCAAGTCCCTCTATTCTACCGTTCCCAAGACGCGAAATACCATGATTCTGCAATTTTTGTGCTCACCAACCCCAGCACACACCTACCCCCGGCTACTTTTTTGCCTTGAGCCCGGAGTGCGAACCCGCATCAATCACGTTAAGGCCCGACAGGCCGCTCTTTTTGCAGCCTAAGGACTGAGACAGAAATCGGTGGGGCACGATTCCATCGTGCCGGTGGGGCACGATTCCATCGTGCCGGGCACGTTACAAACGTGCCCCACGTCCGAAAGACGACAGCTATTTCTGGTTCAACGACAAATGAAGTGCGCGAAGGAAGGCGGGTGTTTAAGCCGCGAATGGACGCGAATAGCTGCAGAGATATCGGTGTGTGTTCGCTTCCAATGATGTTGAGGCCCGACGATAAATCTTAGCCCGGCGGCGGATCGTTGTTTTTTTGAGTCTATTTTCGTTCATTCGCGGTTCAGATCGATTTTCCATCGACGCTTCCCATGGTTTTGCTGGGCCGATCTGTAATGAGTTCGCCGTCACACAATAACTCCCCGGTTCAATGGGGGAAACGCAGAAGACTGGTGTGTTTTGCTTTGTCCGGCAATTTGTCGCCTTGCGTGTACATTGCTTCTTGAAACGTTAGAATTCGGACGTTTCGTTTTTGACTGGATTTGACGGTAAACGACGGAGGTTTTTGTGAAGACTGTTGCTCGTACTCTGCTGGTGTTGAGTGTCGTTCTGACGGCCGGAATTCGGTTGATGGCTGATGAGCCGGCGCCCGCAGAAAAGGCCCCGGAGACATATCAAGTGCTGTTCGAAACTTCGAAAGGAGATTTCACGGTCGAAGTGCATCGTGAGTGGTCTCCGAATGGTGCCGATCGATTCCACAAACTGGTGGAAAGCGGTTTCTACGATGAATGTCGATTCTTCCGCGTCCTGCCTGGATTTATGGTCCAATGGGGCATCAACGGTGATCCGGAAATCCAGAAGAACTGGTTCGAAGCCAACATCGAAGACGACCGTGTGACTCAGTCAAATAAACGTGGATTCATCACGTATGCGAAGAGTTCGCAGAGAAACTCACGCACCAGCCAGGTGTTTATCAACTTTGGAGACAACTCCCGCCTGGATGAGGACGGTTTTGCTCCGTTCGGTCAGGTCGTGGAAGGCATGGACGTTGTGGACATGATTAATGATCAATATCGTGAACAGCCGAATCAGGGCCAGATTCAGGAGAGTGGCAACGCATACCTGAACAAACGCTTCCCGAAGCTCGATTTCATCAGGAAGGCAACTGTCGTCAAGGACAAAGCAGCTGCGGACGCAAAGGCGAAGACAGAAAAATCGGACGTCAAATAGTCCGGTTGCAGCACGACGTTGGATCGCATGACCAATAATCAATCAGTTCAATAAGTCCTGAGATCGAGTGGAAAGACGAATGCCATGAGTGAAGCAACTGTGTCTGGGCAGGTGCATCTGATCGAACCGACGAAAAGTTTCGGCCAGAAGGGGTTTCGTAAACGCACGGTCGTGCTGGAACAAGTGACTGGACGATTCACAAACTACCTGCCGCTGGAGTTCATCGCAGACAGTTGCGATATGGTGGACAACCTGAGCGTCGGCGACACCATCAAGGTGACCTACCGGCTGACCGGACGAAAATGGCAACGCGATGAACAAAGCGAAGTCAAATACTTTCTCAGCGCAGAAGCGACGGATTACGAACTGTTGAAAGCCGGTCAACGAGCAGCGGCGAATGACGAAGCGGACTTTGGTCCCGCTGATGAATCAGCTCCATTCTGAATCACCCGACAGTGTGAGAGATTGGCGAGCTCAAGCTGTGTCAGTTATGGATTGATGGGTTGTGTGCCACTGGCTCTGCCAGTGCTTTGGTGACGATGGAGAACACTGGCAGAGCCAGTGGCACACATTAGAGCGAGGTTGGCGGTGCACTAGCGCTGTGTCGCTCATGCTTTGCTGGGATGTTATGATCATCCAGCCAAGGGACGCCGATCAAACCTTGAGCACCACGGCCCAGAAACTGTCACTTCACCTGACACTGTCACTTCACCGTCGGCTTCAGGTAAGTGTCATCCAGCTTGCCACACGACCACAGCAGTCCTCGAGTCACCAGGTCCAGATAGCGCGCATCACCCACTGTCTCGTTGTTGTGGCCGAGCGTTGTTGCGAAGACTTTCGTCTTCTCGCGATAACTGTTCGTCCAGACCACAGCAGCGTCCTTGGCGTCTTTCTGTTGCCCTACCGCCAGAGAACTTGCCGTGTCCAGCAGTTTGTTCTCGCTGTTGTTGTAGAGTTCTTCATTGACCGTCGTCCAGTCAGCAAGCCCTTGCGTGACTGCATGATCTGGTGCGACGAAACCGATGTTGATCGGAGCTTGGCGACCATGCCCGGTCGACTGCAGGCCGGTGAATTCGAACCAGGGAGTCACTGCTTTGGGATACCCTTCGCTGCGGTAACTGTGCATACCACAATGCAGCAGCACAGCCGGGAGCCCCTGACGATGCGGTTCCAGAATCCGTTCGATGATCGCGAGATCCTTGACGTCTGACGAGCACTCGTCGTGAATAATCACGTCGAAACCTTCGGCCCAGTCAGCCTGTTCGTAGACCGGATTCAGATGGCTCGTGGTGGTGTCCTTATCAAAAGCAATCACCACTTCCACATGAGCGCGTGCGGCGATCCCCTTCGCCAGCAGATCCTTCTGCGTGTTGTAGTCATGGCAGCAACCGCCCAGCACAAGCAACGCCCGGATAGGTTTGACCTTTTCTTCCGCCCGTGCCGAACCGGTCGAGACCAATAAGAGACTCGCCGCGGTGAATGTGACGATGGACTTCAGTGCCAGAAACTTCAACATCAGACAAATTCCTTGATGGCGGGATTCAAAGTACATGAACTCAGTGGCAAGTATCATACACACAATTTAGATTCATGTGATGGTCTGTCCTTGAGTAACCGTTCACGACATTTCGAGAATCGCAGTTTAATCCACAGATGGACACGGATGATCAAAGAACCTGGACTTGTCGCGATCGGTGTGAAGAACACGATCACCACCAGTGGACCGGCAAAGACGACGCAGTACGATGCTGTCAGAATCACGATTCAGGACCGCTCATGCACTGTCGATGTACTGGAAGTGCCCGATCAAGTGCCGGTCCTCGTCGGGCAAATCCCGCTGGAATTCATGGACTTTATTGTTGACCCCGTGAACCGAAGACTCGTCGGCAATCCGGAACACGGAGGGCAACAGGTTTTGGAAGTAACCACGGGTGCATAAGTAAGTTGGCACAAATCGTTTAACGGCGAGCCGTAGGCGTAGCCGAATCCAGCGTGCTTCCGCCTACGCCTACGGCTCGCCGTTAAACTAAAAAACTTCTGCACTGGTGCTTATTCTGAATTCTTACGAGTTCAGCTACAGCACCGGGATCGTTAAGTTCACCTCTCACCGACCGACTATTTCTTCCGACGTGTGTAAGTGACCGACATCACTTCGATGTCCTTGCCATCAGCTGTCATGAACATCTGAAAGGACATCTTGTCGCTGCTGTCCTGAGTGGAAATCGTCTTGTACTTTGCGTCACCTGCTGGTCCTGGGCCTTCACCTGTCATGGTTGTTACCTTGCCCTCTTTTTTGCCCCTCATCACCATCGGCGAACCGCTCATCGAATCGACCCAAATCGAAACATATTGCTTTTTCGCGGAATCATATCCGTCGAGGCCTTTACCCTGAAACTTCGTACCGCCAAAGTCTCCACGAAAATCAGTGGACAGCCACATGCCTTCGCAGATCATCTTCATTTCTGACTCAGCCTTCACCTCGCTGCCGTCCGCCATTTTCATAGCGGCATCCCAGACTCCTGTCAGTGCCTT
>CAMAVB010000320.1 GCA_945861465.1 Candidatus Kuenenia stuttgartensis | reverse complement strand
ATTTTGGTTTTTTCACCATGCCGCGCGGAAACCTCGGCTTCGCGTTTATCGATTTCAATCTGATACAGTTTGGCGGTGAGCATCTTACGAGCCGTCGCGCGGTTCTTGTGCTGACTGCGTTCGTTCTGACACGCCGCGACAACGCCCGTTGGCAGGTGCGTCAATCGCACGGCCGAATCCGTCTTGTTGATGTGCTGGCCGCCCGCGCCGCTCGAAAGATGTTTACAGCAGTAGCCTCGCCCTCCCGATTTCAGGCGGAAATGCAGCCTGGCACGCCATAGGTGGATCTCCCGCATACCGGAAAGTCGTCGTCAGCGCTCAAGTTCCAGTGCCTTGTCGCGAGTCAGCCTTTGCATGGTCGTTGTCGCCGAGTGCGTCGTAGGCGCGCGCACGCATCAGGTAGGCGCGGGCATACTTTGGATTCTCCTGATTTTGTGAAATCCGTCCAGATTTACAAAAATCTGCTGACATGAGAAGTCAACAAGGAATTAGTGTTCATTCGACATTTCCATTACCGGCAGAATGAGGCGTGTGGTACGACACCGAACAATGCTCACGGCGCGAATTGTTCGGCTCAATGGCTGTCGCTATGCTGAATTTTCTGCTGGAGTACCGCGTCTTTCTTTTTCTTCTGCGCGGCGATCGAGTGCCGGAACACTCACGATGATCCTATGAAATTGACTCTCAAAATCATCATCTTGTTTCTGGTTGTC
The DNA here is from genome assembly GCA_945861465.1 of Candidatus Kuenenia stuttgartensis. Taxonomy (GTDB): domain Bacteria; phylum Planctomycetota; class Planctomycetia; order Planctomycetales; family Planctomycetaceae; genus SXXK01. The sequence goes on along the minus strand of CAMAVB010000320.1, from coordinate 7,825 downwards.
GCCTGCGGCCTCGTCGGCGTCAGTGGTTATCTTTCTGTGCAGCGTGAAGTCGCTTTCTTTGAAGTCGAAATGTCGGCACGACACGGTCGTCTGGTAAAAGCCGTCGAACCGATGCTTCGTGATGCGTGGAGATCTGCCGGTCGCGGTGGTATGATGCAATTTGTGGCTCGGATTGAAGGCCACAAGCATCAGGTTCGCATTCGCTGGGTGTGGCTTGATGACACCGTTGACGATGCCACCCGGCCAGTAGCACCAACACAGGAACTGGCCAGTGTTCGGACGGGTCAACCGGATTCCGTTTCAGTTCGCGAAGCTGACGGAGAAGGGTTGTATTGTTCTTATTTTCCGGTTGAGCTTGGTGACGGTCGTCTGGGTGCTTTGGAATTGTCCGAATCGCTTGTTCGCCGCGATCAGTACACTCACGACACAATCATGCGCACGATTCTTCTGATGGGGGCGCTGACTGCAGCGGCAGTCCTGCTGGTGGCTGTCACGGGGCTGCGACTGATTGCGCAACCGCTGCAGGCTCTGATTCAGAAGACGCAACAAGTTGCCAGCGGGGATCTTCGAACACCCGTCATTGTTGGCGGCTCGGATGAACTTGCTCAACTGGCGACGGCCCTGAATCAGATGTGTGAGAATCTGGACACATCACAGCAGGCAGTGCAACGTGAATCCGCACGACGAATCGAAGCGATGGAACAACTGCGACACGGCGATCGCCTCAAGACCGTCGGAAGACTTGCGTCCGGCGTTGCTCACGAACTTGGCACCCCGCTGAATGTTGTCAGCGGGCGTGCCGGTCTGATTGCCGGTGGGAATCTCGGTGCCGAAGACGTCATCAAGAGCGCGAAGGCGATTCAGGCTGAGGCAACGCGAATGACCGGCATCGTTCAGCAACTGCTGAATTTTGCACGCCGCTCCACTCCAAAACAGACGCTCTGTGATCTGAATTCGGTGATCGACCTCACGGTCAGCCTGCTGGAACCGATCATCAAAAAGAAGAATGCTCAGGTTTCAATTACGAATAGACTCGCGGAAGGGATCACCGTCAACATCGATGCCGCGCAGATGCAGCAAGTGTTCTCAAACTTGTTGATGAATGCACTTCAGTCAAGAGATGCGGGAGTCGCGATTCAGATTGCTGCGCAGCGTTGCGATGCGAGGTCACCGGAATTGTCCGGCAACAAGCCGATTCGCTGCGTCCGAATCACTGTCGCAGACAACGGCGAAGGAATTTCGGATGCTGATCTGCCGCACATCTTTGAACCGTTCTTCACAACGCGAGAGTTTGGACAGGGCACAGGCCTGGGACTGTCAATCTCGCACGGAATCGTCTCAGAACACGGTGGCTGGATGACAGTCGAAAGTATTCCCGGCGAGGGAACGACGTTTGCGGTATTTCTACCAGTGGAGGTGGACCTGTGAAAGGGCATATTCTGGTCATTGACGACGAACGCAGCATGGTGGAACTTCTCGAAACAGACCTTGCACTTCGAGGCTACAAAGTGAGCGGGTTCACGTCTTCCGTTGCGGCCCTCGAGGCCCTTGCGGCAACAGATGCGCAGGTGGTGCTGACGGATTTCCATATGCCCGGGGTGAATGGACTGCAAGTGTGTGAACGAGTGGTTGCGAATCGTCCGGACATTCCCGTTGTGGTGATGACCGCCTTTGGCAGCATGGAAACCGCCATTGAAGCCATTCGCGCTGGTGCCTGGGACTTCGTCACGAAACCGATTGAAATGGAGTTACTGGCCGTCGTCATTGATCGAGCCGTCCGCCACCACAATCTGCAGGAAGAAGTACGTCGCCTCAGCAACAAGCCGGAACCTGCGGACCGTTTTGAGGGGCTCATCGGATCGAGTCCTGTGTTGCAGAAACTCTTCGATCAGATCCGGAAAATTGCTCCGATCACTGCAAATGTCCTGATCACGGGTGAGAGTGGTACGGGCAAGGAGCTTGTCGCGCAGGCCATTCATCGTCACAGCGATCGAAAAGACGGACCATTCGTGGGGATCAACTGCGCCGCGATCCCTGAAAATCTCATGGAGAGCGAATTGTTCGGTCACGCCAAAGGTGCCTTCACCGATGCGAGGACAGAGCGAAAGGGACTGTTCCAGCAGGCGCAGGGCGGCACGTTGTTCCTGGACGAAATTGGTGATTTCCCGCTGAGTCTGCAGGCGAAACTGTTGCGAGCGATGGAACAGCGGACTGTGCGTCCGGTTGGCAGCGATAAAGAGGTCTCCTTTGATGCCCGAATTCTGACGGCCACGAATCGGGATCTGGATGTCGCGGTCGAAGAGGGGCGTTATCGCGAAGACTTCTATTTTCGCATCAATGTGATTCAGCTGGATCTGCCTCCGCTGCGTTCACGCGGCAACGACGTCCTGCTGATCGCGCGTTCGCTGCTGCAGGTATTTGCGCGCCAGATGGGCAAGAACGTGACCGATTTTCAGACGTCGGTCGCTGAACGGTTTTTGAATTACGACTGGCCAGGCAATGTGCGTGAATTACGAAATGTGCTGGAACGAGCCGTGGCGCTGACAGAGTTCGAAAAGCTGATCGTCGATGACCTGCCTGAGAAGATTCGGGATTACCGACAGTCCACATTCCGCATTGATACGTCGAATCCCGCTGAGTTGCAGACGCTGGAAGCCGTGGAACAGCAGTACATCCAGCGCGTCCTGAAGAGCGTTCTGGGAAACCGCACGGAAGCCGCTCGCATCCTTGGCGTTGACCGCAAGACGTTGTACCGTCGCCTGAAGCACGATGAAGATTCGTAGGGTCGGACCGAAATCAGTACCGATATTCTGAAGCTGGAACAGCAGACGGAAGGCTTGCTTCGTCTTAACATTGGAAGTTCTTGTTGACAGCAAATGGGCCTTAGAGAATCATGCACATTATTAGCCGCAGGCCACTCCGCGAATTCTCCGAAAGGTATCCTCCCGCAAAGACCCCTTTAGACCAATGGTTCACAGAGGTGAGCCAAGAGCGATGGACCAGTTTTGCAGACGTGAAGGCCATGCACAGAAGTGCAGACGTGGTGGCTGGCAATCGCGTGATCTTTAATATCGGCGGGAACAAATACCGACTGGTGGTGAAGGTTGCTTACAAATGCGGTAAAGTCTTCGTCCGCTTTGTTGGTACCCATGCCGAATACGACAAAATCGACGCAAGGACTATTTAACGAAATGCCTTTCATGTATCCAAGAATCATTCGGACCCAAACTGATTACGCGACCGCACTGGCACGCATCGAAGTACTGATGGACAATGATCCCGAGCCGGAGTCCGACGAAGGTGAAGAACTGGAACTTCTGTGTCTGATTGTCGGGCATTACGAAGAGGTGAATTATCCCATGGATCTTCCTGACCCGGTGGATGCAATCAAATTCCGCATGGAGCAGCAGGGACTGACAGCCGAAGACCTTGTTCCCTACATCGGCAGCACATCAGAAGTATCAGACGTCTTGTCGGGACAATGCGAACTCACGAAGACGATGATCCGCAATCTTTCAACCGGGTTAGGCATCCCCGCAGAAGTTCTGCTTCAGGAACCGAGTACAATTGTCGAGAAATCGTAAGCCGCACCGTGAAGATGGAATGTCGCCGAATCGCTCGACGAAACCGGTGATCTCGACGACCCTGAGACTGAGGAATCCTGGATCGTGCCCGAACTTGCAGACCCTGTCCTTATCCGCCATCTGAATCCGAAAAACCTTTTGTCTTTCGGACCGGACAATCTCGGTATCGATCTCAAGGCATTGAATGTGCTGATCGGTCCAAATGGAAGTGGAAAATCGAATCTCATTGAAGCCATTCAGTTGCTGCGTGCCGCGCCGCGGCAGTTTGACATGGTGTTTCAATCTGGTGGAGGGTTTTCCGAATGGAAGTGGAAGGGAACAACGGCAGAAAAAGGCATTAGTCGATCGTTGTCATGTGAATGCGTGATCAATTGCGGTGAACTCGACTATATCGCAGATTCGGAATCCACATTCAGACATTCAATTCACTTCGGTTCAAACTCACAACTAATGTACGAAAGGATCGTAGAGTTTGCATCGAAGACTGATTCGTCCGCCGCAGAGCTCTACAATTTCAACTGCCTGGATGGAGGGCGAGTTTCGGCAGTCTCCGACAACCGAGAACGTATCAATGTTGATATTAATGTTGACATTCAAGCCGACCACTCCGCCCTTTCTGTACTTGCGAAGTTAAAGGATCCAAAACGCTACCCGGAAATCACGGCAATCTCCAAAAAGTACGAGCAAATCAAAATCTATCGCGAATGGACCTTTGGTCGGAACGCCATCTTTCGAACGCCGCAACGGAATGATGTGCTGGAGGAAGATTTTTCCAATCTGGGACTTGTCCTGAATCGGCTCAAAACGCGTTTTCCAGCCGCGAAGAAGGCAATCCTGAACGGACTGAAAGATCTTTACGATGGCATCACAGACTTCGATGTCCTGATCGAAGGCGGCTCCGTGCAGGTCTTCTTCACCGAAGGTGATTTCGTCATCCCGGCGACTCGACTGTCGGATGGCACGCTGCGGTATTTGTGTCTGCTGGCGATTCTGTGTGACCCAACTCCGCCGCCACTGATCTGCATCGAAGAACCGGAACTCGGGTTGCATCCTGACATTTTGCCTGGCCTGGCCGATCTACTCCGCGATGCTTCGGAACGAACTCAGCTCATCGTCACAACTCACTCTGACATTCTGGTGGATTGCATGACGGAAACACCGGAGTGCGTGGTCGTCTGCGAGAAGCACGATGGCAAAACCGAAATGAGGCGATTGTCGAACGCCGATCTGGCGGTCTGGCTCGAAAAATATCGACTGGGCCAACTGTGGATTGACGGGCAGTTGGGAGGGAAGCGGTGGTAAGTGCCTGCATTTATCTGGAAGGCGGAGCCAAAGGACCGGACTCCAAATTTATCACGATCGCCTGTCAGCAGGAAAGTGCATTGCCATCGTTGAATCAGCTTGAGCAACGCGCTCGTCACGATGTGCAGGGAAAGCTGATGGATGCGACTCGCAACTGCAAGAACGCCTACTCCAAAGGGAAACAGTCCTATCTGGTTCTTGGGGAGCTTGATCCCGATGTGCTGAAGAAACATTTGCCCAGTTTCGTCCGCGTCCAGCGAATTCTGGATGACAAACTGTAATCTGCCAATTCTGAATATCCTGTTGTAAGGACTCGTGCATAAGTTCTTTCGTTTAACGGCGAGCCGCAGGCGCAGGCGGAACCAAGCTGGATTCGCCTACGCCTGCCGCTCGCCGTTAAACGATTTGTACCAAATTAAGTCTGACCAGGTGCTTAAGAACATTTGGCGGGGTATTCTGCCCCGCGAGGCAATCTGCCCCGTGGATCAGTCGTGTCGTACTGCGAGGTCGAACAGTTTGACCGCGTGGGAAGCGCCCGCGCTTCGTATTTGAAATCTCAAATCTCAAATTTCAAATACGAAATTTCAAATAGAACAATCGCGGCACACAACTTGCTTTTTCATCACTCCCGTTCAGCATCAGTCTGTGGACTTTGTGACTCAGCCATCGTTGAGCGGTTCGACAGACTGAATTTCTGCTCAACAGGGAGAGTCAGCATGAAACTCACATCATTCAAAGGGATGGCAGCGGGACTCGTGCTGTCAGCGATCGGCGTTGCAGCCAGCGCCTTCACAGCCGGAACGTCACCCGCGACACCTGGATCCACAATTCACTGGACAGACAATGCCGTCGGGGGCAAGGAGTCAGAAGCACATGTGGCATCGCACAACTACGCAAAGTCACTCTCCAGTGCCTTTCGCGGTGCGTCAGAAAAGGTAATGCCTTCAGTCGTGACGATTCAGTCAACGGGAACCCAGAGTCAGGGGAGCGACAGCGATCAACAAGGGCAACTGCCTGAAGAACTCAGAGATAATCCACTCTTCAAGCGGTTCTTCGAAAATGTCCCCGAGGGTCACTTCGACTCTCCGGGTAGCCAGCAGCGAATTGGAATGGGATCTGGTGTCATCGTTGATGCATCAGGTATCATTCTGACCAACAACCACGTCGTCAACGGAGCCGATAAGCTGCTGATCAAACTTCACGACGGGCGTGAATTTACCGCGACAGAATGGAAGACTGATCCAAAGTCCGACATTGCCGTCGTAAAGATTAACAGTCCAACCAGCCTGCCGGTTGCGTCCATTGGCAACAGTGACAAAATCGATATCGGGGACTGGGTGCTTGCTGTCGGAGCACCTTTCGGGCTCGATGAAACCGTGACCGCAGGCATTATCAGTGCCAAGTCACGCGGGATCGGGATCACAGCTCGGGAAGAGTTTCTGCAGACAGATGCAGCCATCAACCCCGGCAACAGCGGTGGCCCGCTGGTGAATCTGGATGGTGAAGTGGTCGGCATCAACACCGCAATCTCCAGCACGAGCGGCGGCTACCAGGGAATCGGATTCGCCGTTCCAGTCAACCTTGCCCGTTGGGTGGGAGATGAATTGATGGCTCACGGAACTGTTCAGAGGGCATTTCTTGGAGTAGGCATTCAGTCGATCGACGACACGCTGTCGAAGCAGTTCGGCCTCAATACGGTGAAAGGAGCCGTTGTGACAGACGTGCGTCCGGGAAGTCCGGCAGCCAAAGCAGGTTTGCAAAGTGGCGACGTCGTACTGGAGTTCGACGGTATGGCGATCAGCAGGCCAGGCGATTTGCAGGGGCGCGTTGAACGAGCTTCACTGAACGAGGCTCACAAGGTTGTTGTCATTCGAGAGGGAAAAACGATGACAGTCGATGTGCGAGTTGAAGCGATGCCGACGAACGTGTCCGTTGAGGAACCCGCGAAAACTGAAACTCCGGCTCAGACGGGGTTCAACGGTCTTGGACTTCAGTTGACTGACCTGACCTCTGATGTCGCAAAGCAGCTCGGGATGGAAAACGTCACCGGGCTCGTGATTACCGGAGTCAGGGCTGGCAGTCCTGCGGATAATGCCGGCCTGGAAGACGGCATGGTCATCAGCAAAGTCGGTCAGACTGGAGTGAAGTCGCTGGCCGATTTCTCTGCAGCGATGAACGACGTGTCCCTGAAAGACGGAGTTCTGCTGCTGGTGAGAGTCGGTGAAGCGTCACGGTTTGTCGTGATCAGAAACTGACAACAGGTGATGCTCGCGGCGGTAAACTTTAGACGCCCGGTCCTTAAAAAAGACCGGGCGTTTGTTTTTTCGTAACCGTTCACGACATTTCGAGAATGACAGTTTGAACCACAGATGGACACGGATGAACACAGATTGACTGTTGATTTCTATCTGTGTCCTCTGTTCAGCAAACGTTTAGAGTGTTGTTTTTCCGAGAAGAACTAAGAACACGCGGCTGATTCCCATGTTCCTCTTGTGAATTTTGTGCCTCTTTGTGGCCAGCAGGTCCCTGACTTGCAAACAGCACATGAACGAATAGTGCTGGCCACAAAAACTCACAAGAGTCACAAAAGTAAGTACTGGGCAGAGCCAAGTCAGATCGATATTCTGACTGTGATTTGTTCCGTCACGGCCTTGCTGTCCAAACCCGGCGCAACGATTCCTCTGTGACCGGAAAACTCACACAACCCAGAGTATTCATCACGCCAGAGCCGTGAGTGCCGCCTCTCTGAGGGCAGATTGCTGGTCACCTTCAGTCTGACGTGTCAACTGGGCGAGTGCGCGAGCGCGATCGAGATGCAGGTCGGCGTTTTTCTTTTCGGAAGCTCCCAGTTCATCAATCAGTTTTTGAGCAGCCTCCACGTTTCCGAGTCGGGCCTCTGCCAGCATCAGGTTGACTTTGCTGGAGGTATTGCCGCTGTT
>CAMAVB010000319.1 GCA_945861465.1 Candidatus Kuenenia stuttgartensis | reverse complement strand
ATTCGTCGCCACAGGCTGCGAACACGATCAACGGCTTCGCGGGATCGCAGCACGAATTGCACCATCAACTGCTGATGCGTCGGCGAACAGGTGAGGACCACAAATTTCAGTTCACCTCGATCCGTCTGCATGTCGTACGGCATCAGTCTGGTTTCACGAATGATGGACGGCAACCGCTGCGTGAATTCATTGATCAACGCATGATGCAGCGGGCAGTCATCGACCGCGACGAGAGTCTGTTGATCATCAAAAAACCCGATCTGTGGATCGTCGAGTGTGCCGGTCACCGCAAGCTTTGCCCGAATGCGGCTGCCGGCGACATTCATGCACGGTACAAATGGCAAAATCTGTGTTTCAGGAAACAGCTGAGACAGAGCATCCTGCTTGTGTTGCAGCGTGGCTTCGTATGTATTGTCGAGCAGGCTGCAGGAGCGGCAAAGTTGAGATTGAAAGTGTTCGCAGAGCATAGTTTGAAAACTGTAGGGTGGGACCAGCGAGCAACGCGAGCGCCGGCCCGCCATCGGCGGAATTGAAAATGGTGGGCCGGCGCGGCTTATCAGCCGCTGGTCCCACCCTACAATCGGTCGCTCATGGACATGAAAACGCTTTTTTCACTCGGAAGGAATTCGATTGAGCGTGTAATACGCATGTGGATGCAGCAGTGGTTTGCCGTCGCAGCTGCGGATACCGAGGGCCGTGAGTTCATGCACGAAGAGTTCTCGCAGATTGTTGACTGCCAGGCGAACTCTCAGACCGTCTTCGGAAACTGTGGCACTGGTGATCACGAGATCCTGTTTCTGGATTTCGTCACTGCCGTAGGTGGATTGATACAGATAAGTGTAGCTGTTCATCTCGTACGATGCAGGATCGGCGGCGGAAGTTTTTTCAACCGGCCTGGTGAAGACCAGTTCAAAGCCATCTGGCTGGGCTCGCATTTCTTTGATTTCAAAGGGCACTTTGCCCGTCCACACCAATCGCTGCAGGCCGTATGATGCAGTGCCAAGGCTGCTCCAGCCGCGATTAGTCAGACCCACAAACACGCTGCCGTCGGTTCCCTGAGCCATCCGCAGGACGGCGGAGGCGAAACCGCTGCGAAACGGGAAGCAGGCTCCCTGATATTCGCCATCAATCTTCTCCAGAAACACGCGGTTCATGCCCGCCTGAGTGAATTCACCAACGAACAGTTGCCCGGCAAATGGCCCAAGCTTTCCGCCACTGGCATCCAGCATGATATCCGTGGTGGACTGGCCCATCTTCTTGTACGGAAACCAGACAGCAGGCGGTTTCAGTTGAGGAAACATTTTGGTCGCGTCTGGAAAAGGAACACCATCCGGAACGCTGGTGACGCCATGAATTGTGGAGCCCGGTTGATTCATCGAAGCCAGTGCTTCGGCGTGATGATAGAAGGCACCTTCACGCATGTGGTGAAGTGTGTTGGTGCCGACCCAGTTGCCCTGTTGATCGGTGTAGAACATGTCGCCCGCCGCATTTGCACCGATCCCGCTGGGTGATCTCATTCCGGCACAGACGGGGATCAAGTCGCCGGTCGGTGTCACCTTCATCCCCCAGCCGCGCCAAAGTCCCTGTCGGTAGTTGAGAGCGGGTTCATGAATCGTGCGCTGGAGTTCGTCGCCTTTAAGGCCGAGACCGATATTCAGCGTGAGCCACAGATTTCCCTCGCGATCCAGTTTCGGGCCGTATGCATATTCATGATAATGGCCGGTGACTCCCCAGCCTTTGGCGACGGTGAGGTATTCGTCGGCGACGTCATCTCCGTCGGTATCGCGAAGTTGCGTCAGCTCAGTTCGCTGCACTGTGTAAAGTGCATCGTTGTGAAATAGCAATCCCAGCGGTTCGTGCAGGGCGGAAGCAAACCGATGATATGTGACGTTGGATGGCGGATTGTCGTAGATGCCCTCCAGAATCCAGACCTCTCCCTTGCGAATCGCAACGGCCATGCGATGCTCATCCAGAACGGCGATCCCACTGATTTCCAGGGCCAGTCCGTCCGGAGCCGGTTTCCACGTTTTCGCCCGCGAATCGGTTTGAGCCTGCGACGTGCTGACGGAGATCAATTTGTAGTAATCGTCTTCCGACTGCGCCCACGAGTTCTGCGCATGTCCTTCACGTCCCTGAATGGCCAGGCACAACAGGATCAGAATGGTGAGCCAATGGGAGGACCGGGAGTCGGCGATTCCGGGACGGTCGATGGATCCGTTGGGGCCGGTGGCGTCACATCGACAGTTCTGGAGCATCCGCATGAAAGGCAGGAAAAGCACAGAAAGCTGATTACACATTGTCGCACAGTGTACTCCGTCGTCTGGTTTTCGATGTGTCGGGGTCATGAACATACCATATTCCGCCAAAACATCGTGGGCCGAGAGTTTAACTCATCGTGGCCAAAGTCAAAGTGCTGAATTTGCCAGAAGGCCAGCCATGAGTCGATTACCGCCTGGTGCGGTCAGCACCGAATGGTGGGCAGGACCAGGCGAAGCGGTGTTCCTGCAATTCCCCGACCTGCCGGAACGGCGCTCCGCTTGGTCCGGCCTACTGGATGGCAAACGATTTCCGCAGCAAAGACGTGCCGCAAAAAACCGGTGCCTTGGAAAGTTCCCTCGCGGACGTGGTTTGACTAAACTCCCCAAACCCAAGGAATCGGCCACTGAGCCTGGTCGGCGATTCGAAGGACCGAACTTCCCTGCAAACAGCAGAAACACACTCGAACGAAAAGGTAACTTTGTTATGGCCAAGTCAGCAAAAAAATTACCAGCAACCAAAGCAGCCACCAGCGACGATCAGGTGATGCTCAACAATGCGTTGGGGCAGATCGAGAAAATGTTCGGCAAAGGATCGATCATGAAGCTCGATCCCAACGAAAACTCCGGCGGGTTCCCAGGAATATCGGGAGGTGCCCTGTCGCTGGACCTGGCCCTGGGCGGTCGTGGGTTTCCGCGCGGTCGAATCATTGAACTCTTCGGCCCGGAATCCAGTGGCAAGACCACCCTCGCGCTGCATGCCATTGCATCGGCTCAAAGGGAAGGCGGCATCGCTGCGTTCGTGGACGCCGAACATGCGCTGGACCCTCAATGGGCGCGGAAGCTGGGCGTGAACCTCGACGAACTGCTGGTGAGCCAGCCTTCCTACGGCGAAGAAGCGCTGCAGATTACGGAAATGCTGATCAAGTCGAATTCCGTCGATATCATCGTCATTGACTCTGTTGCCGCACTGGTGCCGAAAGCAGAACTCGACGGTGAAATCGGGGACACGCATGTCGGTCTGCAGGCACGCATGATGAGTCAGGCGATGCGAAAGCTCACCGGCGTGATTTCGAAGGCAAAGGCGACAGTGATCTTTATCAACCAGATCCGTGAGAAGATCGGCGTGATGTTTGGCAGCCCGGAAACAACGCCTGGCGGTCGCGCTTTGAAGTTTTACAGTTCCTGCCGAGTCGATGTGCGACGTATCAGTTCGCTCAAGGAAGGCGAAACGCAGATCGGGATCCGGATGCGTGCGAAGATTGTGAAGAACAAGGTCGCACCGCCGTTTCGAATCGCGGAATTCGATATGTACAACACCTGTGGGATCAGCTACGAAGCCGACCTTGTGGATCTGGCGGTCGAAAACAAGATCATCGATCGCAGCGGAAGCTGGTTCAGCTACGGCAGCACTAAACTCGGACAAGGCCGCGACAGGGCACGAGTGTACCTTGAGGAAAACCCGGCCATCGTCGCTGAAATCCGGGCAAAGATTCTGGACCTGAAGCACATCACGTCCGGCGTCGTCGAAGCTGTCGAAGAGGCAGTGGTTGCGCCTGAAGAGGAGTAGTCGTCGGTTCGACCTGCATTGAATCGGACGGGCACGGTAAGCCAAACATGGGCACCACCGGCGTGAATCCGAGAATGTTTCGAGTAGGAGTACGAGTACCGTTTCACTGAGTAGGAGTACGAGGATTGGGGAAAAAATTCGCCGGAATGTCCGGGATTCGGAGGAACCCGCGTTCTTGAATCATCAGACACAGGTTGTTCTAGACCACGGAGCGATTGTCCTGACGGATCCACTTTGCTCCGAAAGGTGTATAACCCTGCATCTGAACTCCGCTGGTGGATAGCCGATACCGGATTCCGCGCCAGTCTACTTCTTTAATTCCCAGCACACGCAGGACTCCAAACCCGATGACATAGTGAGCCATTGCAACGCTCAAGTACCAGCGGCAGGATTTTCGCAGCGTAATCCAGCGGGTCTCTTCCCCTCTCTGACGCATCCCGATTCTCATCGTCTGTTCAAACATGACGATCGCGAGACCGTGAATCAGCCAATAGATTGCGAGAGACACCAGGGCTGCGATACCTGTCAACGGCCGTCCCATTAAGAACGCTGCCACGGACATCGCAGGAACGGCCATATGCAACAGAAGGAGAACTCCGATCTGGATCTGAATTGCCAGCAGAGTCTCTGATGCGGTGTAGCGAATGACGGCCATTTGCCGCGTGACCCAGTTGTGGAATCGTTCCAGCGAAATGCTCTCGCGGTTTGTCATGATCAGGCTGGCTGCCAGCTTGAACTTCAGGTGATGCGAAGTCAGGCAGTGATGCAGCGTCGCATCGACGGACATCGCGGTGCCCCATGCTTTCAGTAATCCTATTTGCTCAATCGTGGTTTTTCGCATGGCCATTGTTCCGGCCCAGGGCGTGCCCTGCGTCCACATGCCGCGTAAAAACCCGGCGTTCCAGATGTAACGCGTCATGGAACCCCATGCGGCGTCGGGCGGTTGATACCAGCGATTACCGCCCACGACATCGGCCTCACCCTGCACCAGCGGTTGCACCAGTTCTTTCAACCAGGCAGCATGCGGTACCACGTCGCCGTCGATGAACGCCACGATCTCAACGTCTTCCGGAAGGTCCGTCACGGCCTGAATCAGAGAACCACATTTCAAACTGCAACTGCTGCGGACCTGCCTTAGAACCGAAACCCGAATCTGATCTACCCGTCCCTTTTCTTTGACCGCAACGACGTCATTCAGCACGGGATCCAGATCGCTGTCCACAACCACTTGAATATGGAAATCCGGGTAGTCCAGTTTCAGCAGAGCCTCCAATGTCTGCGTCAGACAAGGATCTGGCCCACGCAGCGAAAGCACGATGGCAGCTTTCGGCGACCGTGTGACAGCTGAACGGGCGGCGGACTCCCTCAAGTCGCGCCTGACGTATCGCAGAAACAACACCGTGTCGCGCTGCTGACGAAACAAATCGACGATCATGAATACGATCATCGCGACCACTGTCCAGGATAGAAACAGTCCCCACATCGCAGTTCCGATCAGTTTAAGGATTCTGCATGAACAACCATAAATGAGTGTCTGGCAGGTCGCAACAGGCGAACCGCACATCGCTTCCACCAAGCGAACCGATGCATCACCCCGTCGTACCACGGAGAATCACCAAATCCGATGTAGTCGCGAATAATCATTTCCGGGTCCCAGGCCGGGATGTCAGCCGCCTCCGGACTCAGTGCAAACTCGAGCCGCGAATTCGCCAGCGGATGCTGCAGATTCGAGAGCTTCAGGTACAACTCGCTGACGGCATCGAACACGATCGAAGAACCGGGAAACTCTGTCTTCAGACGCTGAAGAAAATCTCGGATCTGTGGGCGGGAAAAGAAGTAGAAAACTCCTTCGGCAATGAACAACGGCGGTGCTCCCGTCGTGCCTCGTAATTTGTCCATCCACTCCTGGTCCAGCATTGACCCTGACAGCATCTGTCGGGACGCATCCGGATGGAAAAAACGTTTTCGCAGTGCAATGACTTCTGGAAAATCGATCTCGATCCAGCGTTCTGCAAGGTGCCCCAGGCGATTGAAGCGCGTGTCCAGACCGGGGCCAAATTCGATGACTGTGCGAGGCCCTGATTCTCGCAGAATATCACTGATCAGGCTGTCCATGACCTTGGAACGAATACAAAAATTCTCGGCATCAACGCGTTGTGATGTAAAGCGTGTGAAGTCGTAGTCCAGAGCGTCAATAATTTGTTGCGCCACCGGATCGACGATAATCGGATCGAGGTGTGATTGTTCCCGAGCGCGAGCCCACAGTGGGATTAAGAGTGTTTCAGGCACGCCGTCCAGATCAGGCCTGACTCTATCGAAGACCTCCGCCATCTTCTGTCCCTTCCATGAGAAATACCGAACACAATGACCGTCTGAATGGACGGGTTTTGCTTTGGTTCGCACGCAACGGAAGATCGACACCGCTCCAGCATCCCTGAGAAGGTATTCTGCGAATAAGGATTTGTAACGAATATAGCGAATTTGCCGCATACAGCGTGCGAAGGTGCCCTATTCGACGGTCATGCGGCGTTTGCTGATTTTTACTTCCGGAATTGCGTCGATGAATCGAATGCAGGATGTGATTCGAAGTGAGAGGAGCTTGACACCATGTTTTTTTGTCAGAGACGACGTTGGTCCGACCGAATATCGCGGTGTCTGCTACTTCTGGCAGTGCTCGCGTCCGGCGGCTGCACGACACTGCATCAATCTCCCTGGGCGGAACACATTGTCAGTCACCCGGAACAATGCGCTGATGTCAGCGTAATCTTCGTCGAAGCCACACCGGACATTGGCAACTGGGGGCATTTGGGAGAACTTTCCGGTCGCTTTCACCGTGGCGGCGTTCGCACCTGCTTTTTTGATCCTGTAGTTCATGGCGATGCCAAAGTTCTGGCTTCGTGGATTGAACACGAAAAAGCTCAAGGACAGAAAGTCGTATTGGTTGGCTGGAGCTATGGAGTGGTCCAGGCACTGGACGCCGTGAAGTTGCTGGAATCGCGTCATATCTGTGTTGACACGCTCGTGTGTATTGATTGCTTTTGGCTCAACTGGCACCGAGGTGAAGATCTTCAGCCATCCAACGTTGACCGCGTCGTATTGATCTATCGGGAGCACGCCCGGTTGCCAGAGGGATTCTGTAACCCTGTCGTCCATCGGATCGATACGTATCGCCATTTGACCGTTGCCGGAAGCCAGCACACAGTCGATGTGCTCTATCAGGAAACAATCCGGCTCGGCTGCTGCGAGCATGCTCATGCACCCTGCTCGTCAACAGCGCAACTCGCGACAGTCAATAAATGACGGCGAACTAGACTGGCACACTGCGGGTTGAAAAAGGACTCAGGACTGAGACAGAAATAAGTGGGGCACGATTCCATCGTGCCGAGCACGTTAAAAACGTGCTCCACGTCCGGAAGACGACAGTTATTTCTGCGCCGGTCCTCAGCGGAATAGACACAGCTGGCCAGTTTGCGAATCTGCGATTCCTGTAGGGTGCGTGAAGCGGAGCGGAACGCACCACTTTCCTGCAGAATCGCACATGGTGTGTTTCGCTTCGCTTCACACACCCTACCGTAAATTGACAAACTGGCCGACCTTGGGAACTGTCGTTTTAGTCTCCTGGGTCGGCATTTTCGTTTAACGGCGAGCCGCAGGCGTAGGCGAAACCTGGCACCGACGCCTGCGGCTTGCCGTTAAACGATTCAGACGTCAGTCCCCTCGCCGGAAAGAATAGGGCTTCGGACCTCGCGAGAATTTCATGTCCGCCGCATGGCGACAACCGGATCAAGTCGTGCCGCGCGCCAGGCTGGCAGCAGACTCGCGGTTACGCAAAGCGTGACTGAGATCAGCAGGATCAGAAGCGCGGGCACCAGGCTGAACTGAAACAGATTGCCCGCAAGTTCCGTCTGCATACGGGATTCAACGTACATCTTCAACAACGATTGACCGAGAAACCCGATCAGCAAACTGAGCAGAATCGCGATCGCCGCACCGATTCCTCCCAGGATCGCTCCTTCGGCAATCATGAGCTTGAGAAGTTGCGAATCACGCGCACCGATTGATTTCATGATGCCGAACTCGGGCGTACGTTCGACGACAGAGATGATTAGAGTATTGGAAATCCCCACAGCAGCGGTCAAAAGGATTGCGATTGCGATTCCGTAGACAATCCAGGTGCTGTGGTCGATCTGGTAATCAATATTGTCCAGAATGGCCAGCGAGGACTGCGGGTTGAAATGTTGCGATTCCAGTGCTTCGGTGACTTCTCGGAGATGGTCTGAACTGTCAACCATGACGGAGGCATTGTAAAAATAATCGACGTCCGGGTTGCTCAGATAAATCTCCGTGGCCACATCCGGATGAATTTGAAGGCCGGCCCGTCCGCTGTGGAACCACTGTCGAAACATTGCTGCCACGGGGTTTTCACTGCCGGAGTGGACGATGCCTCGCACGATGAACTGACGTGTCACAACAAGTTCCGGCTCTTCGTCGCCCGTCGGCAGTCCGCTTCCAATGAGGTCGCGAAGTTGTTGCTTCTGCTCTTCAGACAACGACGTCTTGTCCAATTCACCAATCAGTTGCAGCAGCGTCTTCAGGAATTGCGTTTGCTTCTGTATCTCGTCGATTCCCAGTCCCTGCCATTTTTCGATGAGCATGTTGTAGATATTAGCGACGCGATTCTTTGCCAATCGATACTCAATGGTGAGCGGTTGTCCGAT
>CAMAVB010000318.1 GCA_945861465.1 Candidatus Kuenenia stuttgartensis | reverse complement strand
CGTTACAGCGTGTCGAACACCGCTGAATATGGAGACTACACACGTGGCAATCGCATCGTCACTGAACAGACCAAGGCCGAGATGAAAAAGATTCTGGGCGAAATCCAGAGTGGTCAATTCGCGCGCGACTGGCTGCTGGAAAACAAAGCCGGCCAAGCCTCATTTCTCGCAACTCGCCGTCGTGAGCGCGGTCACCTGATTGAAACGGTTGGTAAACAACTGCGAAAGATGATGAGCTGGATTTCCTCGAAAGAAGTTTGATCAGCCAACCGTCAGACGCTTTGTTCAACGATCCGCAATTGGCATGTCTTGGCTTTTCCGCACTGGTGCAGAAGTTTTTTAGTTTAACGGCGAGCCGTAGGCATAGGCGGAAGCACGCTTTATTCGCCTACGCCTACGGCTCGCCGTTAAACGATTTGTGCCAACTTACTTATGCACGAGTGCTTATCCTACGCACGGGCTGAAATGAGGCATTTTGGTCAATCATTAACGCGGGCGATATTGAGGTGTTAAGGCGAGCGGCAGGATAGAACTTACCATCCGCAATTTGTACGACGGACTTCCAGTCCGTCGAGTAGCACCATACGACGGACTTCCAGTCCGTCGAGTAGCACCATGCGACGGACTGGAAGTCCGTCGTACCGGTAAATTCATTTCTGCCGCTCGCCTAAGAGGTAGCCGAATTCGTAAGCATTCGGGCGGTAAATCAGCCTGCGTCCGAGTTCTAACGAATTCGGCTACTAAACACTTCTGCCCAGGAACAATCCGGAAATCAGGTATCAAAAATGACGAGTGGTCAGTCTTCCCAGGAGCCAGCCCGTCCCGAAGTAGCACTGACAGCAAAACAGTCAAGCCGTTCCAAGCGGGCTGCGATCGTGATCACAGCGATCGTGGCAGCTTACCTGTTGATCGCATACATCATCTTGCCGCTCGGCTGGGTTGAGTACGAGCATCGGCATCCGGCAATCGACGAGACTCCTGGGATTTCGATGACCGCTGATGATCATCCTGGAGATCCCATAAACGTAGCGTTGATTGGATCCGAAGCCTATCTGAAAAAAGCCATGCTGGAATCCGGTTGGTTTGTTGCCGATTCGCTTGGACTGAGAAGCGATCTCAAGATCGCTGCCGACACGGTGTTGGAGCGCCCTGACGAAAAAGCTCCGGTCAGCAACCTGTTTCTCTGGGGACGAAAGCAAGACCTGGCATTCGAACAACCTGTCGGAGACGATCCCCGTCAGCGGCACCATGTGCGGTTCTGGAAATCCGCAAAGCTTAATGACGAATTGCAGCCCGCCTGGATGGGTTCAGCCACCTACGACAAACGCGTCGGACTCAGTCACACCACCGGTCAGATCACGCACCACATCGCGGCTGATGTCGATGCCGAACGCGATCATCTGTTCACGAGCCTCAGGAAAAAGGGCGTACTGATCAACGAGCAGATCATTGACGACTTTCACAAAGTCCGTGAAGGACGCAACGGCGGTGGCGATCTATGGCACACCGACGGTGGGCTTTTCACCGGCACCATTGTCGCAAGTGCTGACAAATAGCGGTCCAAAGCAATACACTTTGAGCGGCATGGAATGAGGCTACATCTCAACGCCGCAATTTGGCCCGCGTGAAGAATAGTTCGGGGTGTTGTCGCGTTCGATCTTGAAATTGGGACGGCGGGACTCAACGTCGATTGCACACTCAACGTCAACAACCGCAGCAAACTTTTGACTCCGTACGCCCGCTTGTTGAATACTCGTGCGTATGAGCTTACGATATTCAAATCGTACAATCCAGATTTTCGAGCAATGGTTCGACCTGGGCGATGGTTTCGCCCTCATTGCGCAATGGTCCTTGTGCAAACTTATCAGTCGGCTACGAGCCGGTTTCAATTCTGGCAGAATGCCTGGGCATCGTTTTTAGAGGCAATACGAATGAAAAAACTTGTCTTCCTGGTGTTTGGGATTATTTTGACAGTTTCAGTCGTTCAATCTGGTGCCCAGCCGCCGGCGACAAAATCCGGCATCAAAAAATCAACCTCGACACGACCTGCGGTGACAGATCCGGCAGCGGTCAAACCGTCGGCGGCGACAGATTCGGCACTGGCCAAACCGCCAGTGATCAAGCCGGAAAGCCCGCAGAGCGGCGAGAGCAACGTGGAACTGGCCGCCATTCGTCAAGCAGCGGAAGATTTCGCGACCGCCTACAACAAAGGTGATGCATCAGCAGTGGCCGCGCACTGGACTGAAGACGGGGAATACATTTCTGAAACAGGAGTCATCTTTTCCGGACGTAAAGCGATTGAAGATGAGTACAAGAACTTCTTTGCCGCGAATCCAGGGCAACGCATCGGGATTGTGATCGATGGCTTGCGACTGTTGAGTGACAGCGCAGCCATCGAAGATGGCCACTTGACTCTTGATCGGGGACACGTAAGCTCTCCCATGTATACGCGCTACACGGCGGTGCATGTGAAAGTGGATGGCAGGTGGCTGATGTCCACTGTCCGCGACACGCACATGGATGTCCCGTTGTCTTCTCGCAACATGGCCGATCTGGAGTGGCTGATCGGTACCTGGATCGCTGAAGAGCAAGGTTCCAGCACAGAATCGGTCTGCACCTGGGTGGCCAACAAGAGCTTTGTCCAACGGACTTACACTTCCACACACCATGACCAGTCCACCAGCTCTGGCATACAGTTGATCGGTTTCAATCCGCAGGGAGGCCATATTCAGTCATGGAACTTCAGTTCAGACGGTGGCTTTGCAGTTGGCATCTGGTCACCTGTCGAGAATGGCTGGGCCGCAGAAATCCGGGGCACGCGGGCTGACGGTCAAACTGCGACCGCCGTCAACCTGTTGAACCGACTCGACGACAACGCCTACGCATGGAAATCGATCCAGCGCATTATGGGTAGCGAATCACTGCCAGACACCGACGAAGTGATCTACAAACGTCAAGCGAAGTAATTCACCGACCGTTCTCTCGTGTTCCATCGTTCTCAATTCTCTGGACAAAAATCATGAACCTACGCTCGATAATCCCAGTGTTGTTTGTACTGACGGGACTGTTCACACAGAGTGCATGCTACGGCAGGGGCTTTGGAGGCGGTGGAGCGGGCGGAGGAGCGGGCGGAGGTGCTTCACGAGGTGGTGGAGGCGGTGGGTTCGGAGGAGGTGGAGCGGGCGGAGGTGCTTCGCGAGGTGGCGGCGGTGGCGCGGGCGGCGGTGGATTCGGTGGTGGAGCTGCCGGTAGCGGCGGAGGTGCTTCGCGAGGTGGCGGCGGTGGTGGTTTCGGTGGCGGCAGCGGCGGTGCTGGCGGATTCGGCGGTGGAGAATCTTCGCGTGGCGGTGCTGGTGGTGGTGGCGGTTTCGGTGGTGGTGGTGGTTTCGGTGGTGGTGGTGGTTTCGGTGGTGGCAGCGGCGGTGCTGGCGGATTCGGAGGTGGAGAATCTTCGCGTGGCGGTGCTGGCGGATTCGGAGGTGGCAGTGGCGGTGCTGGCGGATTCGGCGGTGGAGAATCTTCGCGTAGCGGTGCTGGCGGATTCGGAGGTGCTGGTGGATTCGGCGGTGGATTCGGGGGTGGCGGTGCTGGTGGCTTCGGTGGAGGAGACACTTGGCGAGGGGGTACTGGCGGATTCGCAGGAAGTGGACAGGGGGGAGCAGCATCAGCGCCCAGCCGCAGCCAACTCAACGGCTTTCTGGGAATGCCGTCGGACGAAGGAATGAGCCACGGCGGTCAGGGTGCTGCGGCAGGAGCAGGCTACGCAAATCGCAATTCGCCTGACGCTTCCGGTGCTCAGGGTGCCGCCGCGGGAGCTGGGTACGCAAATCGCAATTCGCCTGATGCTTCAGGTGCTCAAGGCGCTGCTGCGGGAGCTGCCGCGGCAAACCGTAATTCGCCTGACGCTTCAGGGGCTCAAGGCGCGGCTGCAGGAGCGGCAGCTGCAAATCGTAATTCACCTGACTATTCGGGAGCTCAGGGTGCAGCCGCGGGTTACGCAGCTTCAAACCGCAATTCACCGAACTATTCAGGCGCACAAGGTGCTGCGGTCGGTTATGCGGCTGGTTTTTCCAACACTTCACCGTCGGCACGCTATGGCACAGCCACGGCAGTTCGCGGAAACTTCAACAATTATGGAATGTATGGAGCCGGCTGGAACACGGATCATCCGGGTGCATGGGCAGCCGCTGGCTGGGGCGCCAATGACGCCTGGCGTGCGGCGACCTGGAATTCTGCCGGTGCATGGTGTGGATACACATCGGCAGCGCCCATGTACTACGACTATGGCAATAACATCACGTACCAGGACAACGAGGTTTATGTCAACGGCCAGGATTCCGGATCCTCCAGCCAGTATTACGATCAGGCTTCAGCACTTGCGACGACCGGCGCGCAGGCCGAGGCACCCAGCGACGGTGATTGGCTTCCACTGGGGGTTTTTGCGTTTTCTAAGGAAGGAGCGGACACCTCGAATGTGACCATTCAACTGGCGGTTAACAAACAAGGTATCATCCGTGGAAACTCGACGGAGACTTCCGATCAGAAAACAGAGACTGTCAGTGGTTCAGTCGATAAGCAGACGCAGCGAGTCGCATTCACTATTGGCAGCGTCACGACAACAGTCGTTGAAACAGGCCTTTACAACCTGACCAAAGACGAAGCTCCCGCTCTGGTTCATTTTGGCCAGGATCGCACAGAACAGTGGCTACTCGTCCGGCTGAAAAACGATGGTTCACAGCAGTAACTGCACTTTAGCCTAACCGGCAGGTCTGATTGGTAATTGGTCTTGTCAAGAATATTTAACCAAGGGGAAAATGAGAATGAAGAGAATTGCGTTAATTCTGCTGGCGGTCTACAGCACATTGATGTGGTCCGACGCTGCTCACGCCGCGGAAAAGAAGCCCAATATCCTGTTCATCATGGGCGATGATATCGGAATGTGGAACATCGGTGCCTACCACCGCGGCATGATGGCCGGGCGGACGCCGAATCTCGACAAGCTCGCGAAGGAAGGCGTGCTCTTCACCGACTACTATGCGGAAGCAAGCTGCACAGCGGGACGAGCCAACTTCATCACGGGTGAACTTCCCATCCGCACCGGCATGACGACCGTCGGGCAGGCAGGTGCAAAGACCGGTCTGCCGGCAGAAGCATGCACGATCGCCACCGCGCTGAAGGCGCAGGGCTATGCCACCGGCCAGTTCGGGAAGAACCACCTCGGTGATCGCAATGAGTACCTGCCAACCGTGCATGGGTTCGACGAATTCTTTGGCTACCTGTACCATCTCGACGCGATGGAAGATCCGGCGCATCCGAACTACCCGCAGGAGTTGTTGGACGTAGTAGGCCCTCGCAACATGGTCCATAGCTGGGCCACCGATAAGGACGACCCGACCGAAATGCCGCGCTGGGGCAAGATTGGCAAGCAGAAGATCGAAGACGCTGGTACGCTCTATCCCAAGCGGATGGAAACGGTGGATGACGAAATTCGCGACTTCGCTTTGGAGTTCATCGATAAGGCCAAGGCCGATAATAAGCCGTTCTTCTGCTGGCTGAATCCGACCCGCATGCACATCGTGACCCACCTCTCGGAAAAGTGGAATGCGACACGCAATTCGGAAAATGGCTGGTCCGAACAGGAAGCCGGAATGGCACAGCTTGATAACGACATTGGCCTCGTGCTCCAGAAGCTCAAGGATATCGGCGAGGAAGACAACACCATTGTGGTCTTTACGACTGATAACGGGACCGAGTCCTTCACTTGGCCCGATGGCGGAACGACGCCGTTCGCGCAGTGCAAGGGAACGGTCATGGAAGGTGGCTTCCGCGTGCCCTGCATTGCCCGCTGGCCCGGCAAAATTCCGGCCGACACCGTGCAGAACGGCATTATGTCCGGCCTTGACTGGTTCCCCACTTTTCTCGCTGCCGCCGGCAACCCGACGATCACCGACGACCTTCTCAAAGGCGTGAAGATCGGCGATCGGACCTACAAAAATCATCTCGATGGCTACAACCAAATGGCCATGCTCACCGGAAAAGGTCCGTCCACGCGTCACGAGATCTTCTACCTCGGCGAAAGCACCGTCGGTGCCGTGCGTATTGACGACTACAAATTCCGCTTCATTGACCAGCCCGCTGGCTGGCTCGGGGAGAAGACCCATCCTGACGTCCCGTATATCACCAACCTGCGTCTTGATCCATTCGAGCGAATGGGCTGGCCCAACAACGGGACAAAAGAAGGGGCACAGCAGTACTTTGATTGGTTCAAGTTCCAATTCTGGCGATTCGTCTTCGTCCAGGAGGTCGTGGGCAAGGAATTGCAAACGTTCCTCGATTACCCGCCGATGCAGCGGGGGGCGAGCTTCAACCTTGAAGCCGTGAAGGCAGAAATGGCGGCAAAGATGGCCGCAGCGGAGAAGGCGGCTAAAGGCACCGGCAACTAAGCGCCACAACGAATCGGGCGAGCGGTTCCCAGGGGCCGCTCGCTTTTTTTTCACTGGCTCCCGATCGCACGACACATTCGCTGGCCGTCTCACACGAGGTGGCCGCGACCTTATCAGCGAGCCAGGAGCAGTGAGGCAAAGGAGGAGTGCACAGGAGCAAACGGCGGCGGTCAATGCGATTTTCTCCGTTCCCTGCAGTTCAAGATCCCGGAACACCAGCGATTCGCTATTTGCCCGAAGCAAAGCCAAAGTGGAAAAGCCGATGACTCAATTACAATGAAAACGAGAACAACAATATTGAGAGAATCGGCGAGCGGCATGCGTCAGCTTGCCAGTACAAAAAACAAGGCACTCGTCTACCGTTGCCAATGGGCTGATCATCGCTGAGAGGGAATTCAACCGGGTACGACTATGGAAAATGAATCAGAATCGCCGGAACTGAAACGACATAGTCGCGGCAAGTCCATCTTCAGACTCATTGCGGCTTTCGTTCTGCTGTGGCTGATCGCGGCATACGTGATTGCGCCTTTCTTATGGAATGAATATGCACGACACGATCCTGCACTCGATGACAATCCGCGGATCACGCAAACGGGCGATCATCATCCGGGAGATCCGCTGAATGTGGCGTTGACTGGTACCGAACTTCAGCTGCAGAACATCATGAAGGCCGCCAGTTGGTATCCGGCTGCTGCGTTAGGACTGAAGAGCGATTTGCAGATCGCGGCTGATACAGTACTGTCTCGCCCTGACGATGCGGCACCGGTCAGCAACCTCTATCTGTTTGGTCGAAAGGAAGACCTTGCATTTGAACAACCGGTGGGCAACAATCCTCGCCACCGCCACCATGTCCGGTTCTGGAAGACCGGCAAATTGAGCGAAGACGGGCGACCGCAATGGATCGGCTCAGCCGTTTACGACGAGCGGGTCGGTCTGAGCCGCACGACGGGACAGATCACGCATGTGACAGCGAGCGATGTCGATGTCGAACGCGACTACCTGTTCGCGTGCCTCGGAAAGACTGGGGACCTCAAAGATCACAGCGTGGAAAAGGGCTTCCACAAACAGCTGGAAGGGCGCAACGGAGGAGGCGACCCGTGGCGTACTGACGGAAATCTGCTCTTGGGGGTGATTGCAGAATGAAGTCTGCAGAACACCTTTTCCAAAAAGGGGCAGGGAGACAGATCTGCAGGCCGAGGAAACGCCTGTGGCTGATATCCCAGCCGGCGCAGAAGAAAAAAGACCTGACGTGATGAACGGAAGCGATATCATGACAATGATGCGGTCATTGATCGAGTGGGTTGCGTTGGGTATTGAAGTCCTTGGCGTCGCAGTTATTGTGGCCGGAGTTCTTGGGGTCGCATTGACTCGCGGAATCGTACGGTACCTGTTTCAAGTCGGCACACCTGGCGTCGAGGAGACCTACAAACACCAACTGGGCAAGACGCTTTTGCTGGGACTGGAGTTCCTTGTCGCAGCGGATGTGGTAAGAACTGTTGCGCTGGAACCGACACTGAACAATGTCGCATTACTCGGCTTGTTGGTGGTGATTCGTACTTTTCTGAGCTGGTCTCTGACCGTCGAAATCGAAGGCCGCTGGCCGTGGCAGACTCCGTCGTCGAAGGCGAAACCGCCAGTTGACCCGCAGGATGGATGAGGTCAAAATAATGATATGAGAAGATCTCATGCATTCTGTGCCCTGATTCTTCTGACATTTGTCTCCCGACAACTCGTCTATTGTGACGAGTTGGCTGTAGAGCAGAGTTCGGCCATACGATCAGGCGGCACCAACCTGGACAGTGTTCTCGGGCCACCGCGCAGCGAAGACACGGTGAAAGTCCGCACGGCATTTCAGCTGCTGGACATCAACGAGATTGATGAGGAACAGGAGAGATTCCAGTTCACCGGTGTCCTCACGCTCAAATGGATGGACAAGCGGCAGGCCTTCGATCCGACAGTGGCTGGGGTGTCGACAAAGGTCTATCAGGGCGCGTTCCAGGTCAACGAGTTGTCTCCAGCGTGGTATCCTCAGGTTGTGCTTGCAAACGCTTCTGGCCTCAATAACAGTTCCGCAGTTGTCCTTCTCGTCGAATCGGACGGAAGCAGCACGCTGATCCAGACGATCAACGCGATCGCAGAAGCAAGGCTCAACCTGCGGCGTACCCCTTT
>CAMAVB010000317.1 GCA_945861465.1 Candidatus Kuenenia stuttgartensis | reverse complement strand
ACTGGCCGGGCAATGTCCGCGAACTGGTGAACGTGATTGAACGAGCAGTTGTCCTGTGCCGCGAAAATCACATCACTGCTGGCGACCTGCCTGAGAAGTTATTTGCCAACCACGAACACCGCGCCAACATTGAAGCACACCTTGGAGGAGCCTCATTGAAGTCGGCTTTGACAGAACCAGAACGGCACCTGATCATTCAGGCGCTGGAATCCAGCGGCTGGAATCGACAGAAGACAGCTAGGACTCTCGGCATCAACCGCACAACTCTGTATAAGAAAATGAAACGTTACGATATCGATTTCGAATCCGTGTACAAGCACGTTTAAGCAAAGTCGTTTGACTAGGCAATTTCCAAAGGCCCGGCATCTCAATAATGATGCCGGGCCTTTTTTGGCAACCAAAAACTTTACCGTGGGTACGGCATACGATTGACTCAGGCGGGGCATCCTTACAGACTAAGGTCCGGGCTTTAGAAAAGGGGTCAGGAACCAATAGTGCGGAGCACCCTCTGGGCCATTTGGCTATTGGTTCCTGACCCCTTTTGTAAAGCTCTCGTTTTCCGCACCCCAGCGTTCCATCAGCGTATGCTCAACGTGCAGATGATCCAGAATCCGGGCTACGACAAAATCGACCAGATCCGCGATCTGCATCGGCTGATGATAAAACCCCGGCATCGACGGCATGATTGTCGCTCCGGCATGACTGAGGCGTGTCATGTTCTCCAGTTGAATCAGGCTCAGCGGCGTCTCGCGCGGCACAAGGACCAGCGGTCGCCGTTCCTTCAGATGCACATCTGCCGCGCGTTGAATCAGATTTGTCGATGCGCCGGTTGCAATGGCCGACAACGTGCCCATTGAACACGGACAGATCACCATACCACTGGTGAGAAACGAACCGCTCGCGATTCCAGCCGAATAGTCGGACGTTCCGTAGGCGCGCACAGAACCCTGGGGAAATGCGGCATTTGAAGCAGCCAACGGGCGGAATCCCCAGGCACTCCCGATCGGCCCGGCGAGAGTGAGTTCGATCATTGCCAACCATTCCGCCGCTGCCGCCCCATTGCCAGGAAACTCCGCTTCCAGCTCGCGCGCCATGACCTGCCGAGCCGCACCGCTCACCACCAGATGCAGATGTTTCCCCGCCGCCAGCAGCACTTGCGCCAGTCGCAAAGCATATGCAGAGCCACTGGCTCCGGTAATTGCCAGCACAACATCATTCGCACTCATCAAATGCCGCTCCGGATGAAAGGGTCGGTACAGGCCACTGCCGGATTATTACCAGCTGGCAGCGGATTCCACAGCGCGAATACGTCCATGAGCAAAAATATCACAGATTGAGGCATTCAATCGTTCGCGAACCTGAGCGACTTGTTTAACCTTTACGCCAGGAGAAAATCATGCAGCCACTCGGTCCACCAGTCACGAATCCGACTTCGATCTTTGAATACTTTCGCGGCAGCTACGGTACAGAGTTGCTCACGGCGGCGGTTTCCCATTTTGATCTGTTCGGGCGAATTGCAAAACAGCCACGGACGCTGGCGGAATTGCAGGCCGATCTGAGTCTCGCCGAACGGCCAGCGATCGTCCTGACGACCGCGCTGCGTGCAATGCAGTTGCTGAAAAAAAATACAGCTGGTCAGTTTGAACTCACGGCGCTGGCAGCCGAACATCTGGTGGGCGGTCAGGAATTTGACGTCGGCAGCTATCTGAGTCTCGCCGCGACGTCTCCGGGCGTCATCGAAATGGTGGAGCGGCTTCGTACAAATCGTCCGACAGGATTGTCGGGTGATGAAGCAGGGGCCGCGTTTATCTATCGTGACGGTATGAAGTCGGCAATGGAACATTCTCAAGTGGCCGGGCATTTTACGCTGGCACTGGCCGGGCGCGCGAAAAATGTCGCACCAGTCCTGGCCTCGCAAATCCCGCTGAACAATGCAACGACACTGTTAGATGTAGGCGGCGGAACCGGGATTTACAGTATCGCTTTTTTGCGAGCCAATCCAGAACTTCGCGCGATCGTGTTTGATCGCCCCGAAGTCCTGAAAACGGCTGAAATGTTCGCCGCCGAGTATGCTGTCGCAGTTCGAATGATGTTGCAGGCTGGCGATATGTTCGCCGATCCGCTGCCGAATGCGGATGTGATTCTGTTGTCCAACATTCTGCATGACTGGGACGTCACTGAGTGTCAGACTTTAATTAATCGCTGTGCTGCATCGCTCAATCCCGGCGGCAGGCTGATCATTCACGACGTGCTGCTCAACGATGAACTCGACGGCCCGCTGCCCATCGCACTGTATTCTGCAGCCTTGTTTACACTCACCGAAGGTCGGGCGTATAGTGCGTCGGAATACAACGGCTGGCTGAGCCACGCCGGATTGCAGCCTCAGCCGCCGATCGCCACATTGATTCATTGCCACGCCATCGTGGCACGGAGTACTTAACCGTGTTTCTATTGCGACAACTGCGATTCCTGTAGCTTGGACATTCATGTCCGAGGAATCGGTCATGCGCTTTTGCATTGTCGAACGACTTTCTTGGCATAAGGCGAGCGGCAGGATAGAACTTACCATTCGCAATTTGTACGACGGACTTCCAGTCCGTCGAGTAGCACCATGCGACGGACTGGAAGTCCGTCGTACCGGTAAATTCATTTCTGCCGCTCGCCTAACAACCTTCGCTTCGACAGTGTTTCATGGCCAGGCGACGGACATGAATGTCCATCCTACATACCTTTTTCAATCAATTAAGAGCCCTGCAATGCTGCGTTTTTGTCTGCTTCTGTGTTTGGTCATTGTGCCATACAGCCGCGCATTGTTCTCTCAAACACTGGATGACGAACTGCGCCAGTCGCCTGCCACAGAGTTGGCGGCTCAGTCGCGATTGCAGGGCGATGCGGCACGCGGGGCAGTCGTGTTTTTTCAGCATCAGATGGCCTGTTCCAAATGCCATTCCGTGGGAGGCTCCCTGCCATCGTCGCTCGGACCGGATCTGGCCACGCTGGCGAAAGATCTGACAGATGAATCGCTGGTGGAATCTGTGCTTTTGCCCTCGAAAGTCATTCGCAAAGGCTTCGATTCTGTCACGGCGGTCACGCATGAAGGCCAGACGATTGTGGGCCTGCTCGTCGAGCGCACGCCGGACACGCTGGTGATTCGTGATGCCGCTCGTAACGGCGAACAGGTGACATTGAAGACGACCGATCTGGAGGACATCGTTCAGAACACGGTCTCAATTATGCCTGCCGGTCAGATGAATCAGCTGGCCAGTCGTCAGCAATTCTTCGACCTGATTCGGTATCTCGTGGAAATTCGCGATGGCGGGGCAGCGCGTGCGAAAGAACTGCAGCCGTCTCCATCGCTGCTGACGTTTACTGTTCCGGAGTATGAACTGCACATTGATCATGCGGGCTTCATTGCGGACTTGAACGCCGACTCTCTGCAGCGCGGCGAAGCGATCTATCGGCGCGTCTGCATGAACTGTCACGGAACCAGAGACCAGCCGGGTTCATTGCCCACGTCGCTGAGATTCGCCGCAGGGAAATTTCGTAACGGAAGCGACCCGTTTACAATGTACCAGACGCTGACGCGCGGTTTTGGCCTGATGGCTGCTCAAACGTGGATGGTGCCGTCTCAGAAATATGACGTGATTCACTACATCCGCGAGACCTACCTGAAGCCTCACAATCCAACGCAGTTCGTGAATGTCGATGCGGCATACGTCGCGCGACTTCCCAAAGGAGATACGCGGGGTCCGGAACCGAGTCTGATTCAGCCATGGAACGCGATGGATTATGGCCCGAGTCTGACTCATACATATGAAGTCCCCGGTGCCGCTCACAACATCGCGTACAAGGGAATCGCGGTACGGCTGGACCCAGGTTCCGGAGGCGTCTCCCGCGGACGTCACTGGATGATGTTCGATACCGACACGCTGCGGATGGCGGCCGCATGGAGTGCTTTGGATCCGCCGAGCGCCGAACAGAATTTCATTGATTGGCGAGGCATCCAGTTTAACGGTGAGCATCAGATTCATCCGCGCGTCACAGGCACAGTGATCGCTTCCAACCCGACTGGTCCGGGCTGGGCGAATCCGGCGACGAATCAGTTTGTCGATGATCAGCGTGTGCTCGGCCGCGACGGACGCATGTACGGTCCGTTGCCGCAGGCATGGGGGCAGTTTCGCGGTGTCTATTATTATGGGCAGCAGGTAGTGCTTTCCTATATGATCGATGGCACGGACGTGCTGGAGTCGCCATCGTTGCTCGATGCCGGTGACAAGTCGCCGACGACGTTCCTGCGGACGTTCAATATCGGTCCGCGTGCCCGCGACCTGACGCTCCAGATCGCGGCACAAGAAAATGCAATTGTGAGCGGCAAGGCGCTAGCCGCCGGTAATGGCAACGATGACGCAGTTGCCGCCACCGCTGTGAAGTTTGGCCCTGCACCGGCTAACGGCGAGGCAGTGTCTAAAGCACAGCAGCTCGCGTTCGACGGACAGACATTCCTCGAAATCGCTGATGCCAATGCGTTCGACCTGACGACAAAAGACTTCACCATCACCGCCCGAGTCAGGACTCGCGCCGGAGGCACGATTTTCTCGATCGCGAAGCCCGAACCGAAATGGACTCCGGATGGTCAGTCTCTGTTCATTCGCGACGGACGACTGACGTTCGATATCGGCTGGGTCGGTGCTGTGACATCGAAAAAGAAGATCGATGATGGCAAGTGGCACAACGTTGCAGCGACATGGACGAAATCCAGTCAACAGCTTCAGCTGTTTATCGATGGAAAACCCGATGGCAAAGGGACGCTGGCTGCGAAGGGAGCTCTGTCCGGCAGCGTGGCGAGGATCGGATTCACGGCTCCCGATTTTCCAGGGCCGATGTCATACTATCAGGGCGATATTGCCGAAGTCCGCTTCTATCAGCAGAGACTGACCGATGAATTGAAAACACCTGAGACTCTGTCGGCTGCGACGGAAGGGCTGATAGCTCGCTGGGAATTGACAGGAGCTTTGGGAGAAACAATCCCAGATGCAGGCGGTCACAAGCATGATGCCGTCGTTCGCCGTGGAGATTCTCCTGGGCCGGAGAATTCTTCGCTCGTGGTTGGTTTCGCGCCAGTGACGGTACCCCTGAAGTGGTCGGCGCAGGATGGTCGATTGACGTTGACGATTCCAGCCGGAGCCGAGCCGTTGAGATTTACAACGTGGACATCGGCGGAATCGAAGGAAGAGAACATCCAGACATCGCGGAGTCCCGTCATTCCCAACGCCGATCAGGATCTCAAGCCACTCACGCTCGGCGGCCCGGCGCGGTGGGCTCAGAAAATGACGACCGCCACGATCACCGGCGCTGATGGTGGTGCGTTTGCCACCGACATCCTCGCGGCGCCGGAATCGAATCCATGGCTGGCCCAGACCCGCTTCACGGGCCTCGACTTCTTTTCCGACGGGCGCATGGCTGTCTGTTCGTGGGACGGCGATGTCTGGATTGTGGACGGTTTCCTGCACGGTACTCAACTGACGTGGCAGCGGATTGCGTCCGGCATGTTTCAGCCACTCGGCCTGAAGATCGTCGATGACAAAGTCCACGTGACGTGTCGCGATCAGTTGACGGTACTCCATGATCTGAACGGAGACGGCGAGATTGACTACTACCAGTGCCTCAACAATGATCATCAGGTTACGGAGCACTTCCATGAATTTGCGATGGGCCTGCAAACCGACGCCGAAGGAAATTTTTATTATGCCAAATCCGGTCGCCACGCGCTCGAAGCGGTCGTGCCTCATCATGGTACGTTGCTGAAAGTCAGCAGGGATGGTTCTCGCACGGAGATCCTGGCGACGGGCTTTCGAGCAGCCAATGGAGTCTGCCTGAATCCGGATGGCTCATTCGTGGTGACTGATCAGGAAGGTTTCTGGAATCCGAAGAACCGTATCAACTGGGTGACATTGGATCCCGGCGGCAGGCCGAAATTCTACGGCAACATGTTTGGCTATCACGATGTCACTGACACTTCGGACACGGCGATGGAACCGCCCTTGTGCTGGATCACGAATGCGTTTGACCGTTCTCCCGGCGAACTCCTGTGGATCAACAGCGATCGCTGGGGGCCGCTGAATGGATCGCTGCTGAACTTGTCGTATGGCTACGGCAAAGTGTTCCTCGTGCCGCATGAAAATGTCGATGGGCAAATGCAGGGCGGCATGATTGAGCTGCCAATTCCGTCATTTCCCACGGGCGTGATGCGCGGTCGATTTCATCCCGGCGACGGGCAGCTCTATCTCTGCGGCATGTTCGCCTGGGCGGGCAGTGCGACTCAACCGGGCGGACTCTACCGCCTGCGCGCCACCGGCCAGCCGATGCATCTGCCGCTTGAACTGCATGCCACTACGTCAGGCCTGAAGCTAGTCTTCACTGAGCCGCTCGATGCGAAGTCCATTGATCCGGCAAACATCCATGTGAAGACATGGTCACTGAAGCGCACGAAGAATTATGGCTCAGAGCATTACGATGAAAAGACACTGACGATCAGATCTGCATCCTTGTCCGGCGACGGACGAACTCTGACGATCGACGCCGCCGATCTTCGACCGACATGGTGCATGGAAATTCGGTACAGCCTGAAATCTGCGGATGGCCAAAACATCGATGGCACGATTCACAATACGATTCACCGACTGAGCGAATAGAATTCGCCGTGGCCTCACACGATCCCAGGAGATTTCCATGTGGAAAAAAGTTGTCCTCGCCGGCCTGATCGCAATTTCGCTGCTCGGATTTCTCCTCAGCAAGGCAGTTTTCAACGCCCGGGTCGCAGCCCGCCGCACAAATGACAAATGAAGCCTCAAGCAACTTTCGTTGGCGGTCGCCAACTATCACGACACGTACGGTCGTTATCCTCCGGCGGTGACATATGACGGTGACGGACGTCCAGCGCACAGCTGGCGAATTCTGATCCTGCCGTATCTCGAACAGAGAGAGTTGTTTCAGGCATACTCATTCGACGAACCCTGGAATGGACCGAACAACAGCAAACTGGCGACGCGCATGCCGCAACTCTTTGCATTTGCCGGGACGTATGTATCCGGCAAATCCACGTCCACGAACTTTGTGGCGATCACAGGCGATGAGACAGTTTGGCCGCGAGGAACCGGCATGGTTCAATCAGACATCGGTGACGGTCCGTCAAACACCATTCAGTTTGCCGAATACAACGGCCCTGCGGTCCATTGGATGTCGCCGGAAGATCTGAAGTTCGAGTCGATGAGTTTTGTGCTCGGCGATCCGACAGGTATCGACAGCCAGTACCTGGAACCTGCGGTGGGAATGGCTGATGGTTCCGTGCAGAGGCTCAGGGCCGAAATATCTTCGGAAGAACTGCGTGCGATGTGTACGGCGAACGGACATGAGTCAGAATTGCCGGATTCGCACACGGAAGAAATGGAAGACGCACGACTGCGGTCGCTCAAGCCAACGAAGGATCAGAGCGATTCCGGGCATTCGGGTCCTGCACCAAACTGACTCGAATAATCCATACTTCCATTCAGCCTGCGTTTTTCCGTGTATTCCGTCTATTCCGTGGTAAAAATTGCGATTCATTCTTCTCACGTATCTCGCATTCGCAAATGCGATTCACAATGAACCAGAATTACTTGTCAAACTCAGAAGCGCCGCGTTGAACTGTTACGGCCGGAATGATTTGCATCCCCATGAGCCGACCTGTGTTCCGTTGACGATCGTTAACAATGTCGCGAATCCAGATCTCCTGAACCTGTTCCGGAAACTTTGCCAGTATCGCGCGATAAACTTCCGGGTCTTTCTCGCCCGAGTCTCCCACAAGAATGAATCGGCGTCGAGGAAAACGTTCCATGATCAAACTGATCTGTCCCACTTTATGATCAAACGTTTGTTCGCTGTTTGTGATCAGGTCGGTCAGATCTCTCCATGAGGACTTGCTCAACAGATTCTTCCGCACGCTCTTCATGTGAAACGACCCTTCCGGAAAACCGTCTTTGCTGTCGATCAGAAATTCTGAGAGTGGTCCATACATCTGCCACGGACCTCCAGATACGTAATGAAACGAGGCGTCCGGCCATTCGCGATACTTCTCCACCATCTCAGGTGCGGCTTTGTAGTTTCGCAGGAACGTGTTCCGCATTACGACCTCAGGCCCTGCAGGAATCTCAGTCACCTTGATGGTGTCATCGATATCAAAGATTACTGAAATACCTTCCGGCGCGATCAGTCTGACTCGACCTGTTCCGGAATGCCCCTTCGAGACGACGGTGAGCGAAAGCCAGCCGGTGGTCGATGCCTGAGCTTTCAACAATGCATCCGCTCGTTCGCGAGACAACGTAAGCGTGCCATCGATCAGGCCATTCAGATCACTCTTTTGAGTGCGCCCTTTTGAGTCGACTACGTGAAGCTGCACTTTCTTCGGGTCGCGATCAAAGGCCAGGGTCACGTCTTCCCGGGATTCACTGTCTGCCAGAAAATCCGCAGCGCGGGACTGAAAATTCCCGATTTCTCCCGTGGAGACACCATCGATGTTGGCCACGATTTCTCTTGCCACCGCATCCGCGACACTCCGCCGTTCGTGGACCCAGAGTCGCAGGGGAATCACCCATCCG
>CAMAVB010000316.1 GCA_945861465.1 Candidatus Kuenenia stuttgartensis | reverse complement strand
ACGTGTGTGGGCTTGCCGAGCACTCCGATCACCAGATCGATGATGTGACAGCCCAGTTCAAACATGATGCCGCCATGAAACTCGGCCAACTCACGACGACTTGCTGCATCGACGACTTTGCTCATCACGGTGTGGACTTCAAAGACGTCTCCCAGCCAGCCGCGTTTCAGAAAGTCACGCAGCAACACGACGGCCGGGTTGTAGCGATACATGTAGCCCATCTGCAGCAGCAGGTTCTGCTGCGATGCAGATTCCAGAATGCGTGTGAACTGTGTGAGTGATTCGCCTGCTGGTTTGTCAACATGCACATGCTTGCCAGCTTTGACACAGGTCTCAGCGACATTCAACAGATCGCGGACCTGCGTTTCCACCAGAACCGCCTGAAGCCCCGACACGTTCAGCAACTCTTCCTGAGTCATCCACGGCAGGTCACGAAACGGCTCCTGGGTTTCCGCTTGTTTTCTGAGTTCGGCGTTCGGTTCCACAATCCCCACCACATCGTAGTCCGACGACTTTCGATACACCGATAACTTGCTCGCATGTGCATGCCCGACGCCGATCTGACCAATCCGAATGCGTGGCTTGGCAATGCGTTCATCCTGCCATGCGTGCGCGGACAGCGGCAGCATCGACATCGCAATTGTGCTGCCGATTCCCTTGATCGCCTCACGTCGATGATATTTCATGCGGGGACTCCTGAATCAGGAACGTGGAACAAAAGGCGCTCAGGAGACAACTGTCTCATCAGCCACGTTTCGTCAAGAACCGTAGGCACTTGTTTCAGGATTGTCGGCTTTCCACGCTGGCTCGTCCAGGTGGAAGCCAAATTTGGCAACCAGATCGCGGCACCGTTCCCATCACGCCGCTTTCCACTCTGGCTTGCCCAAGTGGAAGCGAATCTGGTTGCCGGGCTCGTTGCTGAACCAAACGAAGCGACCACCGAGTCAAGCTCGGTGGCGTGCAGCTATATGGAATAGGCGTCGTGATCTGGTGGCCAGACGGGGCTTCCATCCACGCAAGGTGGATGGCGAGCCGGGGAATACGAAACAGTCG
The DNA here is from genome assembly GCA_945861465.1 of Candidatus Kuenenia stuttgartensis. Classification (GTDB taxonomy): domain Bacteria; phylum Planctomycetota; class Planctomycetia; order Planctomycetales; family Planctomycetaceae; genus SXXK01. The sequence goes on along the minus strand of CAMAVB010000316.1, from coordinate 7,596 downwards.
TACCCGTCGCTTCGCAACGATAAACAAAAATGGCACAATTCAAAGGCGAAGTATACCCTCGTCAATAGCAAATTCTTAACAGCCCAGGCCAGGCCAGCGCCCGGACACTTGTTTCAGGATTGTCGCCTTTCACGCAGCAAGGCGCAAAGTGTATCCAGAACCGGTACAATTGGCAGCAAACCGCCGGACGATGACGAAAACTCACTGTCCTGGAATTCTGACAACTTTTTGCGGTCTGTTTTCGGAGGGATGACGTCTTTCCACAATAGAAGCCGACCTGAGCCAGGTCGGCCTACAGTACGTCGATCTGGCCCAGATCGACAGTTCACAAAACTGTAATCGTTCACGACAGTTCGAGAATGACAGTTTTAACCACAGATGGACACGGATGAACACAGATTGATTGGTGATTTCTATCTGTGTAAATCTGTGTTTATCTGTGGTCGCTTGCGCAGGTTTCGTTCTGAGGCGTGAACGGTTACAAAAAGCTTCACCAAGAGTTCAAATCATGCAACCTGCCCAACCTCACGATGACAACTCAAAGCTCGACGCACTCGTGGCACAATACCTTGAAGCCCTTGAACGAGGAGAACAGCCCGATCGCAACCAGTTTCTGCAGCAACACCCCGATTTTTCGACCGAGCTACAAAAGTTCTTTGCGGATCTCGACAAAGTCCAGGCGGCGAAGGAGAAAGCTCAACCGGAACTCGACGCTACGATCATCCACCAGCACCAACCGAAACCCTGCGGGATGATCAGTGGCCGCTACAAGCTGTTGGAAAATATCGGCGAAGGCGGCATGGGATCGGTCTGGGTGGCCGAACAGCAGCAACCGGTCAAGCGCCGAGTCGCCATCAAGCTGATCAAGGCCGGCATGGATTCGAAGCAGGTGCTGGCTCGGTTCGAAGCTGAACGTCAGGCACTGGCCGTGATGGATCATCCGAATATCGCCAAAGTCTTTGACGGCGGTATGACGGAACAGGGACGACCGTATTTCGTGATGGAATACGTCAAAGGAGTTCCGTTCACCGAATACTGCGACAAAGCCCGATTGTCACTGAAGGAACGACTGAACCTCTTCATCCCGGTCTGCCAGGCAGTGCAGCATGCGCATCACAAAGGCATTGTGCATCGAGACCTCAAGCCGTCGAACATCCTGATCTGCCTGTACGACGGCAAACCGGTTCCGAAGGTCATCGACTTCGGTCTCGCGAAGGCCATGCATCAGTCGCTGACGGACCAGTCAATTTACACGGGCCATGGCATCATGGTCGGCACGCCGCTGTACATGTCCCCCGAACAGGCTGAACACAATAACCTGGATGTCGATACTCGCACGGATATTTATTCGCTCGGCGTCGTGTTGTACGAACTGCTCGTCGGCACCACGCCGCTGGAACGCGACCAACTCCGCAAGGCAGCCGTCGATGAAGTCCTCCGCCTCATCAGAGAAGTCGAACCACTCCGCCCCAGCGTTCGCTTGAGTTCCAGTGCCAACCTCCCAAGCATCGCCGCCCAACGCAGCATCGACCCCCGTCACCTGCAGAAATCCCTCGCGGGCGATCTCGACTGGATCGTGATGAAGAGTCTCGAAAAGGAACGCACCCGCCGGTATGAAACCGCGAACAGTCTGGTGAGAGACATCGAACGATTTCTCAATGACGAAGCTGTCGAAGCGTGTCCTCCGAGTCGCTCATATCGGCTGAAGAAATTCATTCGCAAGCATCGCGGCAAGGTAATTGCGGGAAGTACTGTATTGCTGGCGATGCTCGTCGGCGCCACTGGTGCAACGTGGGGCTGGTTCCGAGCAACCGAAGCAGAACAGACAATCCGAGAATCGCTCGGTGAAGTGACGAAAGAGCGCGACGCCAAAACGGCCGCCCTCTCAGAGAAGTCCGCCGCACTGACCGCCGAAGCAGCTCAGCGAATTTTGGCCGACACACAACGAGACCTCGCCGAGCGACAACTCATCGAAGGCCTGCTGCGTCCAATCGGCTACGGTGACGACCCCAACACCGCCGAACTCCGCAGCTTCGTGGACTGGTCCGCCGTTCCGGACGCTCGCCTGAAAATGCGAATTCTTGAAGTCGCATTCGACAACCCAGAGGTGGCTGTGCGTGTCGCTCGCCGTGCTGAACGCGCCGTGCAGTCCTGCATCGGCCTCAGCCCGACTCGACGCGCCAAGGCCATTGAATTGATGTCAGCCAAACAGCGCGACATGAATTCTGATCCCCGAATCCGAGTCGCCGCAGCTTGGCTGGCATTGGAACTTGGATCAACAGACTCGCCTGCTCTTGCCGAAGCGTTGACTTGGCTGAGTCACCCGAATTCCGCCAGTGCTGAACCCCGTCCGGAGTTCACTGAAGTCGTCGATTTCATCACGAGGCGAGTCAAAAATCTGAGCCCTGAGCAGATCACCTGCGGCGGAGATGCGATCATCGGCGTCTTGGAGAAAACGACGGATTGGTACGCTTTGGGCGCGGCAGGGAACGGTCTGGTGGCCCTCGCCCCGAAGTTGAACCCTGACCAGATCACGCGCGGCGGGAATGCGTTCATCGCCGTCCTGGAGAAAACGACGGATAGCGACGCCTTGCGAGCGGCTGAGAACGGTCTGGTGGCGCTCGCCCCGAAGCTGAGCCCTGAGCAGATCTCGCGCGGCGGGAATGCGTTCATCGGCGTCCTGGAGAAAACCACGGATAGCGACGCCTTGCGAGCGACTGGGAACGGTCTGGTGGCGCTCGCCCCGAAGCTGAGCCCTGAGCAGATCACGCGCGGCTGGGATGCTTTCATCGGCGTCCTGGAGAAAACGACGAATTACGACGCCTTGCGAGCGGCTGGGGACGGTCTGGTGGCGCTCGCCCCGAAGCTAAGCCCGGAGCAGATCACGCGGGGCGGAGATGCGCTCATCGGCGTTCTGGAGAAAACGACGGATAAGTACGCCTTGAGCGCGGCGGGAGACGGTCTGGGGGCGCTGGCCCCGAAGCTGAGCCCTGGGCAGATCACGCGCGCCGGGGATGCTTTCATTGGCGTCCTGGAGAAAACGACGGGGGTCTTCGGCATCTTGGCAAATCAAAGTCTGGGGGCGCTGGCCGAGAAGCTGAGCCCAGAGCAGATCACGCGCGGCGGAGATGCGATCATCGGCGTCCTGGAGAAAACGACGGATGACTTTGACTTGATCGCGGCTGGATTCGGTCTCATGGCGTTCGCCCCGAAGTTGAGCCCTGAGCAGATCACGCGCGGCTGGGCTGCGATCATCGGCCGCTGGGAGAAAACGACAGATGACCGTGCCTTGCACGCGGCTGAATTCGCGCTCGGGGTGCTGGCACGAAAGCGGAGCTCTGAACAGATCACGCGCGCCGGGGATGCGCGCATCGGCCGCTGGGAGAAAATGGATGATGACCGTGCCTTGCACGCGGCTGGATTCGCTCTCGGGGTGCTGGCCCCGAAGCTGAGCTCTGAACAGATCACGCGCGCCGGGGATTCGTTCATCGGCGTCCTGGAGAAACCGACGGATACTGACGCCATGCGAGCGGCTGGGATCGGGCTGCGGGTGCTGGCCCCGAAGCTGAGCCCTGAGCAGATCACGCGCGCCGGGGATGCGCTCATCGGCGTCCTAGAGAAAACGTCGGATGACGGTGTCTTGGACGCTGAATACGGTCTGGTGGCGCTGGCCGCGAAGTTGAACCCTGAGCAGATCACGCGCGGCGGGGATGCGCTCCTCGGCGTCCTGGAAAAAACGACGGATCGGTACGCCTTGGGCGCGGCAGGAAACGTTCTGGTGGCGCTCGCCCCGAAGCTGAGCCCTGAGCAGATCACGCGCGGCTGGGATGCGCTGATCGCCGTCCTGGAGAAAGCGACGGATAGCAACGCCTTGCGGGCAGCTGGGAACGCTCTGGTGGCGCTCGCCCCGAAGCTGAGCCCTGACATGCGTATGCAGACGGCGGATTTGTTCGTAGCCTCACTTCATCGAATTGATGGCGGCGGCATCACCGAACAATTACTGGCGATAATGCCACAGCTTGAACGTCCGACGCAAGATCGAATCTCGAATGAAGTCATGACCATCCTGCTGGATTACCTCGCTGTATCCGACGGGTACTTTGAAGGCGACTATGGAGGTGTAAATCTGAGTGCGTTCTCGCCGGGCGTCATGGCGATGATGAACGAGCGGTCTCTGGCCTCGCTGCTGCAACATCCCGCCGCCATGGGCGAAGCCCGCGAATTCCTACTTCCGCGATTTGAGGAACTGGTGTTTCACGACGGGAAACATGTGTTGCTGCCGCTGCCGGAAACTCTCGGCGAGCGGCAGGGCAATGACGAAAACCCTCCGAGTGCGATTCCTGCGGCGGACGTGGACGAACACGGAGGGCTGACGCCCAACCGCTCGCCGGGGGAACCGCCGCCGCGACGATTTCATAACCTGCATGACGCCGCCGCATGGATTCAGCAGAACTGGCCTGATTTTGATCTTGAGGCGACGCATCCGGTGATTTGGCGGGGGGAAAGATGAGTTGCGAGCTGCAAGTTGCAGGTTGCAGGTTGCGATTTCCGCCCGAGGGGCCATTCGTTCGCATAGCCTGGCCCAAAGCGCAGCGGCGGGCCAGGTTAATGGACAAGAAAAATTTTCCACGGGCCAACGGCCCAACCGTTCGTGTTGTCATTCACCATTCACATTGCAAATCATAGTGATGTCGTGCGAACCGAACGACCGGACCGTTGGCCCTCCATTGGATTGCGGGTGGTTCCGTTTCCTGGGCCGACGCTCCGCTTGGCCCCACCCCGGCTTCATGCCGGGGGAACGAGGGTTTGGAAACTACAACGGAAACCAACACGGTGCTTCGTCCCCGCCCGGCTTCATGCCGGGGGAACGAGGGTTTGAGAACTCGGGCGGCCAAGTTGTCAAACCTGGGCTCTACCGGCATGAAGCCGGCAGGGGCCGTGTGGCGCGTAGGTGCGTGTGGTAGTTGTCAAACCGGGCTTCTACCGGCACAGGGCCGGCAGCGGCCCAATCGCAGTGGGATTCGGCAGCCCCGGCCCTGAGTCCGCGGCAGGCGTGTTTCGAAGTCAGCGTCGGATAGATTCTGATTTTCCGTCGGGATTGCCCAGTGTCCCCGACACTGAGAAGCAGAGAATATGTCATCCGGTGCCCCCAATCTTCCGAATCCTGGGCTGACTTCTGTACCGACATTGAGGATTATTCATGTTGTGCCAATTGTCGGCCGGACATTCCGTAATAGTACTGCGACAGTCGCTCCCTTCTGAAATCTCCGGAATAACTGAAGACGATGTATCAGGCACGTCACACAGGAATTCAAATGGCAACTGGGAACGGAGGCCCACGCCATGCTGCTGAAATTTCAATCAAGACATGTCTTGATGATACTATTGTTTCTGCCACTTGGTGCTGCGCAGGGAGCCGACGATTTTCCCTTTGCACTCCTGATTGCGGGAACAGAATCGGTTCTTGGCCGAGCCAGCATACCGATTGAACATCACCGAGCGGACGCTGAACCTGTTTCTATGAGGTTTGCCGATCCAGTCTGCACTGGCGAGCCGATCACATTGCCCCACAGTTCATGGCAATACTCCGAATCTGGCTGGCTACAGAATCTCACTTTCTTCGGCGGCATTGATGGATCAAAGCAGCCACAGGATTATGGCGTGAATGCCAATGTCGGGCTGCAGGGAAATGTGAATTCAAGCTTTGCGGTCGATGAACAATCCGGACTTGGTGTGCAGGCCGGAACAGGTATTGTCGCTTCTCAGAATGCCGTGCGGGTCTATGAACTGCTGGGAGAAGCCACCAACCGAACGCAGAGCTATACAACAATCGGGCTGTTTCAGAGGACGGACTCCGGTTTCATCTGGGCGATCGCTCATGATTTTCTCGTTGAGCAGTCGTATGACACGTTTCTGTTGTCACAATGGCGAGCGCGCGCGGGTTATGACGTGGATGACTTCAACCAGTTCGGGGTGACAGCGCAGTTGCGTGGTCTTCAGGACTCGGGAAATTTCGGTGGTGGATCGGTTTCTCTCCGAACAATCAATCAAGGTTCATTGTATTGGCGACACGTTTGGGAAACCACAACGCAAACAACTTTCTGGCTTGGGCTTGCAGACGGCCACGGTGAGAACAACGCAGTGACCGGGCCTTCACCAGCTCAGTCAACGGTCCCTTTGCTTGGAGCTGATTTTCTTGCTCCGCTGAATGATCACTTTGCCCTCTACGGTGAAACGAATCTGATGATGCCCGCCGACACCGGGACTGTCGATGCGTTCCTTGGGATTCAGTGGTTCCCCGGCGGCGGAGCAAAACTTGCGAGGCGGACTCGATTTGCACCGGTGCTGTCTGTTGCTGCACCGACAACTTTCTCGGTGGACTTGAGATAGTCCGGCATAGCAGGCTTCAGTCGCCACGTTTTCGCCCTGCCCAGACAACGCCGGCGCCCATGCAACTGATCAGCACCGATGTCGCCAGAAACCAGGCGGGCAGCGACGACTCATTTTCAACAGTCAGATTCAAACCGACGAATTGGAACACAGGATCCAGCTCTTTCAATGACAGCAACAATCCATTGCTCAGCGCGTGCATCACAATGCCGGGAAAAATGCTGCCGCTGGAGAGTCGAATCCCGCACAACACCAGACCGAGCAGAAACGTTGCCGGAAAACGTTCCAGCGTTAGCGACTGATCGACGATCACATGAAACGCGGCGAAGACAAACGTGCTGATCAGCATCGGTCGCAGCCAGGCATGCCGTGTCACAGAACCCCGTCATTTTCCCACGACAGAACGGTATTGCCCAAGTTCGAGCCGTGGGTAAAAACGTGTGCTGGAGTTTAGCGATTCCAGAAAGGGTATCGCCTGATGTCAGCACGTAAGGTCTTGGGTCTGCCGCTAAATCTGTGGGTGAAATCGGCTACATGGCGGTGAATTTCGTGATGGCGAGTGAGCGGCCAGTGGACGTTATACTCCGCGCGGTCAGATTTGAGGTATTGTGAGCGGCAAGGCGCTAGCCGCCGGTGTTGACCGAATGCACAACCCGCGGCTAGCGCCTTGCGGCTCACTCAACAACACATTCCTCAGTCTTGGCCGCGCGGAGTATAAGTTTATCGCATTGGGCTCAATCCCGAAGCGAGAGACGAGCGGGTTGGTGGCGTAACACTTGGCGCGGGCTTCGCCCGCAACCCAACCTCACGATGTCGTATAACCGGCTTTGCCTCCGTCTCTGGTGCGAGCCGACGGAGCGGCTCGCCTACGTAGGTCCGCCGCTCCGTCGGCGGACATCTGTCGCTGTGCGAGAATCTTCTCACGAAAACAAAACTCTTAACGTTTGCGGAGCAAAGCGGGCCATTGTTTTTCAATCGAGGCCGGGGATGGGGCCGAAGGATTCGAGGGGGATGCGGCGGAGCTGGTGGGTGGTGCTGTCGGGGATGATCCAGCCGAGCCAGCGCCAGGCTTCGGGGGAGGCGCGGCGAACGCGATGCTGCTGCTCGTCGATCGTGGCCCAACTTGACTCCGGAAACGTCACGGCTGTTTGCAGGCACTCTCCGCTGACGGCGTCCCAGACCTTAAGCGTGTTGTCATATGATCCT
>CAMAVB010000315.1 GCA_945861465.1 Candidatus Kuenenia stuttgartensis | reverse complement strand
CGCACATCCGCTCACGCCCCGCGTGATGGTAAATCGCATCTGGCAGCAGCACTTCGGGACTGGCCTCAGCTCGACACCGAGCGACTTCGGCATCATGGGAATGGAACCATCGCATCCGCAACTGCTCGACTGGCTGGCAAACTGGTTCGTAGACCATGGCTGGAGCGTGAAGCAGCTACACCGCCTGATTGTGACATCCGCCACGTATCGACAGCGCAGCCGAATGCCGGACGATTCGAGTGCCGACGCAGTGACTGCATGGAAACCGACACTGGAGAAGGATCGCGACCTGCAGTGGCTTTCGCGCTTTCCCCGGCAGCGGCTGCAGGGCGAAGTCATTCGCGATGCGATGTTGTCGGTCGCGGGAATCCTCAGTCGCAAAGCCGGAGGACCGGGCGTTCGCCCGCCGTTGCCGATTGAACTCCGCAGCACGCTGTTGAAAGATCAATGGAACGTGACTGAAGACACATCCGAACACAGCCGTCGGAGCATCTACGTCTTCGCCCGCCGCAATCTGCGATTTCCGATCTTCGAAGCGTTTGACCGTCCAGCCGCCAACGAAAGCTGTTCCCGCCGCAGCGTCTCAACCACCGCGCCGCAGGCATTACACTTGCTGAATTCGGAGTTCTCGTTCAGGATAGCCGAACTGCTCGCAGGCCGAATTCGCAGAACTGCAACTTCCGTAGATCAACAGATTGCCGACGCAATTCAGCTCATCCTCAATCGCAACCCCACCGCCAGCGAACTTGCGGACGCACAACACTTTATGGCAGACACAGGGGATGACGCTCTGACGCATCTGTGTTTGTCGCTGCTCAACTGCAATGAGTTTGTGTTTGTAGATTAGCAATGCCATCCTGTAGACGTAGCGATACGTGCCGCAGGAAAGTTCACATCCGTTCAAACAGGGTTTGAATTCTCAGCACGGCACCGTTGTCGGGGAATGTATGGAAGGCGTGGACCACAAAGCCTGCAGGCAGCAGGTCGCACTTGAGAAGACTCAGGCAGTCCGGACTGCTGATACTGGAACCTGGCAGGGCGACGGCGAGTGTGGATGAGCGAGCGTCGGCTTCCAGTTCACGGTGCAGGGTCAGGTAGATATCGGCTGGCGCGGATTCCAGTTGGTAGCTGCAATGATACCGCACGCCTTTACCTTCGACTGTATGCGTCCGGTAGCCGATCAATCGCCGATCGATCATGCACAACTGAGAAGGCAGCGGTGCGAATTTCGATGTCGCAATTTCGGTGAGTGTGCTGTGTTGTGTTCGATACTCAAGCAAATGCCCGTACCGTCCAAGTCGCAGCGTCGCCACATCACTGCCGACCTTGATCCGGGTTTCGCTGACAGAAGCGAAAAGTTCCGGATGCACGGAGCGTTCAAAGACGCGAAGCACCATATCGGCAACATCAGGGCGAGCGTATCCAACGGTCATGACAATTGACTCAGTAGTTTGAGAGATCCACAATTCCATTCCGTCGCTGTAGCCATATGTCGGATGGCTTTCAACAGAGCTTCCGTCAGTTCAACTCACCGATTGTAGCCACTCGGGACGACCTGAGGAAACAGTGGAAATTCATCAATATGGCCTGAACAGAAAACCTCCGGGGTCACGCAGAATAGGCGTTCTGACGGTTGACTTTAGTGCAACGATTCCAGATACGCGATCAGGTCGGCGAGTTGTTCCGGGCTAAGGTTACCGACGATGCCGAGCGGCATCATGGAGATTTCCTGCTTGACGCGATCTTCGATGCAGTCCTGGTGCAGTTCATGAGACAGTCCGGCAGCATCTCGCACGGTCACGGTTTCCGCACTCTCAAGCACGACAAAACCCGTGTAGACTTTGCCGTCGTCCATCGCAATCGCCCATGTGTCGAAGCCCTGGGCGAGCTTCTTACTGGGTTGCAGAATCGATTCAAGCAGTTCGGCCCGTTTGTACCGCTTGCCGATATCGACCAGATGCGGGCCCTTTGGTTGCTGCCCGTTGGCAAACGTGTGGCAGTTGATACACGATTGCTGTTTGAACAACAGGTGGCCTTTTGCCGCGTCGCCGGGAGCTGCTGCGGCTCGTTGAGTCACGACATCGACGGTTAGATTGGCAATCGCATTGGGATCGTTCGGATCAGCCTTGGGCAGCACGATGGCTTTCTCGGGTTCGATCGTCGCAACTTCTGCAGCACCGATGCCGTCGAGACTAACAACATGCTTCTTGAGTTGCTCGGTAAGGTGTGTCCTGAGTGAATCGTCGCCTTCAGCGATCGCGACTTTGATGGCTGCCGCGATGCGATCCGATTCGCTCCACTTCTGGCGATCGTAGTACGGGCCGGTTGTGTCCGGGCGAGTTCCCCACCACTTCGGACTATCGACGGTGAATTCGCCTTCACGGTGATACAGACGAATCAGTGTCGTCCAGACTTCACGGCGCAACGAGTCGTCGCGGCTCGTGCTGAGAACATTGAACAGACCATCAACGGTCTTTGGATCATGCATGCGTTTCAGGGCTGCGATCGCTCCGTCTCGATGCGGGCCGTTCAGTGCTTCGAGGCAAGTATCGATGGCGTTTAGTTCGACGAGGGAATTGATCGCGAGATGCGGGATGACGCGGTCTGGATCGGCCTTTCGCCACGCATCAATAGCGTCCGGTGCGAGCTTTGCGTCCTCCGACGTGGCGACGGAGACATTCAACGTGCCAGGGCTTGCCTTGACCGAATATGTGCCATTGGGGTTAGCTTTCGCAGAAGTGGTTTGCTCCTCGTTTGAGAATTGAATCACGACACCATCGGCTGGTTGTCCATCAATCGTTACGGTGCCGATCACATTGGATCGTGGATTGTGCGAAGTCAAATGAAGAAGCTGCAACGCCGCTCGAGTTTCTTCCATTCGTCCCATCGCCACGATCGCCGCCGCGCGGACTCGGGGATTGCTGTCGTCGAGCTTTGAGAAGATTGGCGAAGGCAGATCGTTGTCGATTTCTGATTTCCGATCCGCGGCAGCTCGGATCACGTGTTCACGCAGATCGGGATCAATCAGCAGTGAACTGAACGAGGACTTGAAAGCGTCCCAGTTTGCCTGACGCAGCGTCCACAGGGCCGCGACTCGTGAATGCAGCGGCGCTGAATGATTTGTCGCCAGCGCCGCCAGCAGATCGGTAATTTGAGATTTCGGATTTGAAATTTGAGATTCACGTGCTCGGAGGGCTAACGTCCTGCCGCTCGCCAAACGCAATGCTCCGGAAGGATGTCGCAGTAATTCAACGAGTGATGTGGTGTCGAGTTCGTTCAATGAATTGACACGGAGGGCTGACGCCCAACCGCTTGCCGACGGCACGGAAATCGGGTGAGGCACAAAATTGCTCGGCGTGATCATCGCGACAAACCCGACGTCAGGGCGTTCGAACGCGAAGTTTCCATTCTTCCAGCTCGTTACGAATAAGCGACCGCTGGCATCAGCATCGGCATCGGTCGGGCGAGGAATTTTCAGGAACGTGTCCTGCTGCGCATCGAACGTCGCACCGTTGCGAGGCAGCCGATGGCTGAAGACTTCGCTGCGGCCCCAGTCGCAGGTCAGCAGCATATTGTTGTAGCGAACTGGCCAGCGGTCGTCCTGAAAGTAGAGGGCTCCACAGCCGGAACCGCCGCCATAATCGGCGAGTGGCGGCATGATCTCATTTGAAAAGTTCACGTACAGAGATGGATAGCCGTAGTTCGCGGTCTGCATGACATGAGACAGTCGAATATCCCAGCCGCCCCCGTCGTTGGTGTTGTCGCGCGTGAACACGTTCATGAACGGATCTATCGCGATATCAACGATGTTCCGTTGGCCCCACGAGTAGACTTCCATCTCCGTGCCGTCCGGACGAATACGGACAACACCGCCGCCGCGTTTGCTGAGCGTCGTGCCGTCTTTTCCAACGGCTTTGTTGAATCCGAAGTCACCGACCGCGATGTAAATCCAGCCGTCGATTCCCATGCGAATGCCGTTCGTCGTATGGTCGGCACCTCGCTTATTGACTTCTTCCGTGCTGATGCCATCGATCAGCACTTCACTGGAGTCTGACGTGCCATCGCCGTCCAGGTCGTCAAAGGCCGACAAAAATGGCGGATGCAGAACCCACAGCGTGCCGTTGTCATAGACCAATCCGCGAGGATGATCCATCCTGGCGAAGTCGTTGAACCGGTCAGCCTCGCCGTCGCCGTCTGTGTCGATGCACCGCACGACTTTGCCTCGGCCCGGATCTTTGCCCAGCGATCCCTGTTCATCGACTCCCACAAACACTTCGCCGTCAACCGATGTTGTGATGCAGACTGGATAGGTCACCTGCGGCGGGCCCGCGAACAGGCTGACTTCAAACCCTTCCGGAGCTTTCACATCGTCAATCGATGCGGATCCGTCAGCTCCGGCTGCAACTCCTTCGGGCAGCGGAGGCAAATCGCCGGGATACGCTTCGATTTCCCAGATGCTGCCCCAACCTCCGCCGTTGGAACCCAAAAACGTGATCTTCAGATAACGTGCGTCGTCTGCTTTGACCGCGTCCACGGACAGCCCGTTCTGGTCTTTGTTCTTTGCGTGATCGGCCAGCATCGTCCAGTCATTGCCGTTCGCTGATGATTCAAGTGTATACTGATACGCGGTGTTCTTTTGTTCCCAGTGCAGCCGCACGTTGCGGATCGACTGCGGCTTTTCCATGTCGAGCGTGATCGATTCACCGCTTTGCCCGCCATTCGCGCACCAGCGAGTGTCCAGTCGTCCGTCGATGGCTTTCTTTGCAAAGTTTTCTTTACTGGTCTCTTCGCTGCTGGCGGAGGCTTTTTGATTGAAGACCAGATTGCCTTCACCGCAGCAGCCCTGCGTCAGCACCGGCGAACTCTTTTCGATCTTCACGGTGACGAGAGCTCGGATCTCTTCATCAATCGCCGGCGTGATTGGAGTGAAATCTGCTTCGGGGTCACGTCCCACAGCCCACAGCAGGCCGCGAGTCATCATATCGAGGTACGTGGGTACGACCATCGTTTCGTTGTAATGCCCGACGGTCGTCGCGAAGACTCTTGTGCCGTGGTAGTCGTTCGTCCAGACGCAGACCTGCGGTTCACTGTTGTCCTGTCGATTGGCGATTGCCAGAGGAGTTGCTGTTTCAAACACCTTCATCGCGTGGTACAGCTCACCTTTCGGCACCACAAATCGTTCGCCAAAGCCCGCCATGATCGGATGATCAGGCTTCTGGTTATGAATCGTGTACGAGTAATGTGGTCCGTGCCCGGGCGACTGGACTCCGCAGAATTCGAACCACCGATCATCGCCGACTCGATAGCAGTGCATCGCGCAGTGGATCAGAATCGCTGGAAGTCCTTCGCGATGCGGCTTCAGAATGCGATCGACGAATTCTTTGTCGGTTACTCCGGAAAAGCACTCGTTGTGAACGACGATGTCAAATCCGTCGGCCCAGTTCGGATCGTTGTAGAGTGGAATCTTCGTGTCGGTTGAGGTTCCGCCCTGATGCACGACGGTCCAGCGCACGTTGGCTCTTGCACTGATGCCGCGGGTCAGAATAAGTTTCTGGCGATCATAGTCGTGACAACAGCCGCCTGTGACAAGCAACGCCTGAATCGGGCGATCGGACTTCACGGCTGGTGTTGGCACAGCCTCCTGAGCCTGTGCTGACCGCACGGAACTTGCAAAAACGATCATCAGTATGCAAAAGAACTGGAAAAATCGCATGATCGGGCTCAACTGACGCGGGGAGTGACGGAAAAGATGACCGAGGGTAAATCCGAGTGCCGCGCAAAGCTACCCGGAATCTGTGGGATTGCAATTCATGGAGTGCCGTGGGTCCAGCCGGGGAGTAACATTCGCATCAAAGCGAACGTGGCGTGCATCGTCCACATCAAGCCGTTTCTCAATGACAGCCTGTGAAATCGAATCTCCCGGCGTTAGACTACTGTTTGACGATGTGATTCTTCTAATGCTCGCGGCGTGAGTGGTGACATGCCGTCCCGCGCTCCCGCCAGACATCGTCGTTGCTTTTGCAGCCAGCGTCCAGAACTCTCTTGGTTGAGTTGAGTTATGTCAGATTCAACTTTTGGCGCTCAGCTTTATAAGCAATTCGTCTTTAACGGGGAACGAGGTCGCTTCGCTTATGCCGATGTGCAGATCCTGAAGAAGATTACGTCGGCGGAGGAATTGCGAATTCTCTGCAGTCGAATTTCAGGTGAAACGTTTTCTGACGATGCAACTTCTATCGAGATGCTCGAAGCCTGTGCCGCACCAGAACACGATCAAAGCAACGTGGAAGCCGCAGGCTGTCTATTTGGCGTTTCCCTGGTTGGTGAAGGCTGCTTCCTGGCAGTTGTGCTAATGCCTGTACTTCTGCTGGGGTTCCTGGTTGGCAGAATTCTGAATGCGACTGGATTTAACATCGAGAGGTTTGTGCAACTGTATTCAGGGAAGTTGATTGCTCTCTCAGCAGCTTCATTCATGATTGGGATTGCGCTGGTGGCAGGGCTGAAGACTGGCTGGCCGATCTGTTTCGGCAACTTCTCCGGACTCTGTGCCGGTCTGGCAATCGCAAAACCACGAATGTTTGACTTCAGCGTGGCGTTCTTACTTGCCATTCTGATTCCAGTTGCGCTCTTCACTGCTCAAATTCCCTTCCTCGAGCATCCTGACCCGATTCCATCGGCCACAAGTGTTATTTGTCTGGGAACGGGATACGGAATGTGTCGCTCTTTCACAGAGATGTTTGCGAAAAGGCCAGGCAGAAAGCTCAAACAAGGGAGTATCGTTCTGAGCCCGCGGATCTAAGCGTGCAAATCCGGTGACGACGCTCATAGGAGTTCCGAAGGCACTTCACCGCCGGGAACCAGATGAGTCGGACGACCTGACAGATCGATGATCGAATCATAAACCCTCAGTCCCATCGCGTGGTACACGATCGCACAGAAATCCTCGACGCCGATCTTGCGCGAGGTTGGGTATTCGGCCTTGTCGTTTGTGCTGCCGATGACCTGACCGTGGCGATAACCACCACCCGCCAGCAGAATACTTTGAGCCTGAGGCCAGTGGTCGCGGCCAGCATTGCCATTGATACGCGGCGTGTGTCCGAATTCTCCGGCGACGACAACCAATGTATCGTCGAGCATGCCTCGATCGGCGAGATCCTGAATCAGTACACCGACACATTTGTCATGCTGCGGGAGTTTTTTCTTCAGCGCAGGTTCGATGTTGGAATGATCGTCAAAATAACCGGTGTTGAGCGACACATAACGCACGCCTGCCTGAATCAGTCGTCGAGCCAGCAGTGCTTGCTCGCCCCAACCTGTGCCGTACCGTTCACGCAGAGCCGGATCTTCTTCGGAGACATCGAAGGCATTGCGGACTTGTCCTGACAAGACAAGATCCATGGCCTGATGATCAACGGCATCCATTTGATCGAACAACCGATTGCGATCAATCTGCTTCTTCAGACTGTCGAGCTGTGTTCGCAGCGAAACCCGATCGATGACTCGAGTGGCAGACAAACCTTCGACCAGCGAGAAACTTTTGTGATCGCCGGTTGGCAACTGACCCGCTTCATTGCCATAACTGAAGTCCCCGTATCGAAACGGATTGGTGTTCACTCCCAGCCACGCACCACCATGGAATCCGAATCCACCGTCATTCATATTGACGTTGGCGAGCGATCCAGGCTGAGTCGGTCCGAGCAAATGCGAAGCCACAGCACCCATGGACGGATAGCGTGGCTTGCGATCACTGCCATTCGCGCCCAGTCGACCGGTCAGCATCCAGTGAGCCGCTGCCCAGTGATCTCCATTGCCGTGGGAAAAGCTGCGGATCACCGTGCATTTGTCCATGACCTTCGCGTGCTCCGGCAGCAGTTCGCAGATCTCAAGCCCCGGCACGCTGGTTGCGATCGGAGCAAACGCTCCGCGATATTCGGCAGGCGCTCCCGGCTTCATGTCGAACGTATCAAGCTGCGACGGTCCGCCGTGCATCCAGACGAGAATGACTGATTTCTTCGACCTCGCCGCTGGATGGGGCAGAGCACCTTGCTCCGCTCGCAGCAATCCATGCAGATTCAGACCAAACGTCCCCAGCGCGCCAATCTGCAGCATTCGACGCCGAGAAACGCCGTCACAAAATTGACTCTTCCCTGAGAGCTGACTGACAATATTGAGCACGGTTCATTCCTGTAGCCGGGACATTCGGGTCCGAGATATTTCCAAACCATAGTCGCATTGATAAACGTCTGTCAAGGCACAATGACCCTCGCTTCGACAGTGTTTTATGGCCATGCGACGGACATGAATGTCCATCCTACATAAGATCGTGCCGTCATTCACCTCCAACCTCGCAGGAAAATCGTGACTCACGGATCCTTGTCCAGAAGAATTTCGAAGTGCGTGGAGAGTACTCTGCCCTTCGTTGTCAGCTCGAACTCGGCACCGCGAATTTTGTTCAGCAGCGCGTGTCGATAATCCTCAATGGTCATGTTGTCTTGATTCGAAATCGGTTGACCTTCGGCAACGGTGAAGGTGCCGCGCAAAGGATGGGTCAGGCCTGCGTTGAAGAGTGTTTCGGCGATGGAAACTGCGTTCTCCGGGGAAACACGGAACTGTGTCACAATCCGATTCAGCAGCTCAGCGTTGCCGGAGGAAATGCGGTTCGCCTGATTCCACGCAGCGGCATGACCGTAACTCGCGGCCTTTGCAATCTTCAGGTCG
>CAMAVB010000314.1 GCA_945861465.1 Candidatus Kuenenia stuttgartensis | reverse complement strand
TGTGTGTCTTCGGGTTGCTGACTGTGTTTCCAGTTTCAGCGTGTTTTGGGCATTTCCCAGCGTTCGCCGACCAGTCACTCTGGTCTGGATCGCTCGTTCAGAAAGTGATCGTTTCCATGTCGGACGTTACATCCCGCCCTGCCGTCGCCGATCCGCCAAAGAAGGTCGTGAGAAAAGCGATCGGGCCAAAACTGCGAATTGTGTTCAACGTTGTGCTGACTCTGCTGGCCGTGATCGGAGCTAACAGTGCCTACCTCGCAGGCGTCACTTGCCTGCAGTGGTGGACGAAACGGACGTACGAAGATCAGTTCTACGCATGGATGTTTCTGGTCCACATCGTTGTCGGCCTGCTGATCGTGCTGCCGTTCATTGTTTTCGGTTTGATTCATATGCGGAACACCAAAGATCGCAAGATCCGGCGCACGGTGATGATTGGATACGCTCTGTTCGCGGTTTGTATCCTGGTCCTGCTTTCAGGTTTTTTGTTGATGCGGATTGAAGGGCTGATCGATCTGAAAAGTCCGGTCGCCCGTAACGTCATCTACTGGGCACACGTGGGGGGCCCGGTGATTGGCGGGTGGCTGTATTTCATGCATCGTCTCGTCGGCCCAAAGATGCGCTGGAAACAGGGACTCGTCTGGGCCGGGCTGGCCGGAGCCACAGCGATCGGCATGATCTTGATGCAAGCCCGTGATCCTCGTGACTGGAATACGGTCGGCCCCAAAGAAGGTGTCCAGTACTTCGAGCCTTCACTCGCCCGGACAGCCACAGGCAATTTCATTTCCGCCGAAGTACTGTCCATGAATGACTATTGCATGAAGTGCCACAAGGACGCTCACGATGACTGGGAGAAGAGCGCGCATCATTTCAGCTCATTCAACAATTCAGCGTATCTTGCCAGCGTGGCGGAAACGCGCGAAGTCGGCATGAAGCGCGATGGCAACGTACAGGGCTCGCGGTTCTGCGCCGGATGCCATGACCCGGTGCCGTTCTTCAGTGGAGCATTCGACGATCCGAAATTCGACATGCTCAAACATCCAACGTCGCAGGCGGGCATCACGTGTACGGTGTGCCATGCCATTACGAATGTCAACAGCACGCAGGGCAATGCAGACTACACAATCGAAGAGCCAATTCACTATCCTTTCGCAACCAGCAAAAACGACCTGCTGCAATGGGTGAACAATCAACTGGTCAAGGCGAAGCCATCATTCCATAAAAAGACGTTCCTGAAACCGCTGCACAAGACAGCCGAATTCTGCAGTACGTGTCACAAAGTCAATTTGCCATTTACGCTCAATCACTACAAGGATTGGCTGCGAGGACAGAACCACTACGACAGTTGGCTGTTGAGCGGCGTCTCAGGTCATGGGGCTCGCAGCTTCTATTATCCTCCGAAAGCTCAGACAGAATGCAATACCTGCCATATGCCGCTCAAAGAATCCGGCGATTTCGGAGCGAAGTATTTTGACGACACCGGAAAACTGAAGACGCACGATCACTTCTTCCCGTCCGCCAACACCGGGATCAACTGGCTCACCAACAACGACGACGCGATCGACGCCCATCAGAAATTCATGAAGGGCATCATGCGCGTGGATATTTTCGGAGTTCGCGAAGGCGGCACCGTGGAAGGCCAGCTGACGGCACCGTTACGTCCAGAAGTGCCGACGCTGAAGCCCGGCAGCAAATATCTGCTGGAGACTGTGATTCGCACCGTCAAGATGGGACATCACTTTACTCAGGGTACAACCGATTCGAATGAAATCTGGCTGGAAGTTTCGGTCACATCAGGTGATCAGAAGATTGGTGCCAGCGGAATGATGGTGGATGACAACAGCGTTGATCCGTGGTCACATTTTGTCAACAACTTCATGCTGGACAAGGACGGAAATCGCATCGATCGCCGAAATGCTCAGGACATTTTCACGCCCCTCTACATGCATCAGATTCCACCGGGAGCTGGTCAGACCGTTCACTACAGTTTCACGATGCCTGACGACGTGACTGCTCCTGTCAGCGTCAAGCTGCGGTTGCTGTATCGCAAGTTTGATTCTACGTATATGGAGTTTGTCGATCAGAAGATGGCCGCGCTCGGGCGACCGATTCGCGGGCACGAAGATGGTCAGAAATACCGCAATGAGTTGCCCATCATGCTGCTGGCGGAGGACCAGGTGACATTCCCGGTTGAAGGCGTCACAGCAGAAATCACGAATCCTGAGCGTGATGTGCCGCAATGGCAGCGCTGGAATGATTATGGCATTGGAATGCTGCTCAAAGGGAAAGCCGAATTGAAACAGGCGGCTGCCGCGTTCACGGAACTGGAGAAGCTCAAACGCTTCGACGGTCCGCTGAATCTGGCCAGAGTCCTCGTAGCCGAAGCTGGACCGGGACAGCTGGACGAAGCAGCGGCAGCGATCACGCGCGCCGCTGAATTCACAGAGAAGGACAACACTGCACCGCCGTGGACGATGGCATGGCTGAGCGGCGTCATTAATCGACAGCAGGGACGCCTGGAAGATGCGGAGAAGAACTTCCGACAAGTGCTGGAGTATCGCACCGAGGACACAGTGACTCGCAAATTTGACTTCAGCAAGGACTATGAAGTCATCAATTTACTCGGTCAGACAATTTTTGACCGAGCCCTGCAAATACGTTCCGAAGCACTTGCTGATGAACGTAGGTCGCGGTTGCAGGAAGCGGTGGATGTCTTCCAGAAAACACTGACGATCGATTCTGAGAACGTCGATGCCCATTACAATTTGAGTCAGCTGTATTCTCAACTAAACAACAAGGAAAAGGCCGCCGAACACCAGGCTCTGCACGCGAAATACAAACCGGACGATACAGCGCGCGGTCAGGCGGTCAGTGCCGCTCGGCAGAAGTATCCGGCAGCGGACTTTGCATCTGAGGCACTGGTGATTTACGACCTGCAACAGGAAAAGCCAAAGGCGACCGCAGCCACCCAGCCATAAGGCGAGCGGCAGGGCGTCAGCCCTCCGAGCATGATCTATTGCCATAAAAGATGCGTTGATACAACAGGAATATCTCGGAAAGAAAAACTCGGAGGGCTGACGCCCTGCCGCTCGCCAGTGGCCGAAAGCAAATGACCATGAACTCCAGATCAAATCAATCCGAACCGGATGAAATCCAGAATGACGATGTCGTCGGCTCCGCCCTGCGCTGGTCGGTCGCCGGGATTGTCCTGCTGGCAGTTGCCGGATTCTCGATCTGGCTGGCGATGCGTCCAACCCCGGAAAAAGTCGCGACAACTGGCGGGGCGACGGTCCTGCCGATCGCTCGAGCCACACCGACAATGGTCATCCCAGAGATTCCTTTTGAGGACATTACTCTGGCTGCCGGCATCGATTTTGGTCATGAGAATGGAGCGGAAGGCGAAAAGCTGCTGCCAGAAACCATGGGTGGTGGCGGTGCGTTTCTGGACTTCGACAACGACGGTGACCAGGATCTGCTGTGCATCAACTCCAACGTCTGGCCGTGGGCTACCCAGAAGCCGGCAAAACGACCGACGTCAGCCCTGTATGCGAACGATGGAACCGGGAGATTTACAAATGTGACAGAAGGGTCGGGCCTCGACGTTACGATGTACGGCAACGGCGTTGGCTGCGGCGATTTTGACAACGATGGCGATGTGGATGTGTTCGTCAGTTGCGTCGGTTCGAATCACCTGTTTCAGAACGAAGGCGGCGGCAAATTTATCGACATCACACCGCAGGCTGGCGTGGCGGGCGGTGCAGACGCCTGGAGCACCAGTTGCGGCTGGTTCGACTACGATCTTGATGGCGACCTTGACCTCTTCGTGTCCAATTACATTGAATGGTCGCGCGAAATCGATGCGTCGATGGAATTCACGCTTGATGGAACACTGCGAGCCTATGGCCGACCAACCGACTTCAAGGGTGCGTTTCCGTACTTGTACCGCAATGAAGGCGACGGGAAATTCACCGACGTTTCAGAGCAGGCAGGCGTCCAGATTCGCGATCCGAATACGGGAGTTCCGGCATCAAAATCCCTCGGCGTGACATTTCCCGACGTCAACAGTGACGGCCTGTCCGATATCGTTGTGGCCAACGACACAGTTCAAAACCTGCTGTTGATCAATCAGCCCGGAGGCACATTCATCGAGAGTGCTGCAACATCCGGCGTTGCGTTTGACAACAGTGGTGCAGCACGTGGTGCGATGGGGATCGACTTCGCGTGTTTCCGAAATACCGATGCACTTGGAATCGTGATTGGCAACTTCGCGACTGAAATGACGGCCTTGTATGTTTGCCAGACTCCCGGTGCGCCGATTCCTGTGTTCCGCGATGAAGCAGTATCAAATGGGCTTGGGCCTTTGACACGAACCGATCTGAAATTTGGCGTGCTGTTTCTTGATGCTGATCTTGACGGGCGAGTTGACCTGGTTGAAAACAACGGCCACCTTGAAGAAGACATTCAGGTCGTTCAGGCGAGTCAGCATTATGAACAGTCTCCCCACCTGCTTTGGAATTGCGGCCCCGATTTTGACAGCGAATTTGTCATGTTGCCGGAAGCGAAAACCAGTGCCGATTTTGTGAAACGCATGGTTGGTCGCGGTGCCTCAATGGCGGATATCGACGCCGACGGTGACCTTGATCTGATGCTGTTTTCTTCCGGTGGTCGTCCTCGTCTGTTACGCAACAATCAGCACACTGGAAATCACTGGCTTCGCGTCCGACTGCAGGGCACGACCTGCAACAAAGACGCCATCGGCGCTCAGGTTGATCTGGTTCTGCCCGACGGCACGGTTCTCAGACGCACAGTCATGCCGACCCGCAGCTATCAGTCTCAGGTGGAACTGCCGGTTACATTCGGACTTGGAAAATCGGACACGTATGAGTCCCTCAGAATTCACTGGCCTGGTGGATCATTACAGGAACTACCCAGTGGCCCGGTGAATCAGTTGATTGAGATCACGCAGTAAGAACTGAGACAGAAATAAGTGGGGCACGATTCCATCGTGCCGAGCACGTTAAAAACGTGCTCCACGTTCGGAAGTCGCCAGTTTTTTCTGCGCCGGCCCTAAGGCACATTATGACACCATCGCAAATCAAGACTCGCTACGACGCCGTGATCGTCGGAAGTGGTCATAACGGACTGGTGGCTGCAGCGTATCTGGCACAGGCCGGATTGTCGGTGCTGGTCCTGGAACGCAACGATTACCTCGGCGGAGCCACGGCTTCACAGCAGGTGTTTCCGGATTATGACGCGCTGTTGTCCCGCTATGCGTATCTGGTTTCACTCCTGCCGCCACTGATTGTCGATGAACTCGGCCTCAAATTTGAAACTCGCCGGCGACGCACGGCTTCCTTTACACCCTACACAGATGCCAGGGGAACGCATCGCGGTCTTGTGATGTCCAATGTTGATGAGAATCGGTCTCGTGAATCCATGCGCGAGATGACCGGAAGCGACGAAGCCTGGAAAGGCTACCAGCGACTGCTCACGCTGGAATCAGCCATTGCCCGCGTGGCCTGGCCATCGCTGCTGCAGCCGTTGCGAAGCCGTGAGTCGTTTCGATCCGCGTTGCAGACTGATGATGAACGCACGGCGTGGCATGCCTTTGTCGAACGGCCACTTGGTGAAGTAATCGAACAACTCGCGGAGCATGATGTACTTCGCGGCCTGCTGCTGACCGATGCCAAAATCGGCGTCTTCACTCAGCCACACGATGCTTCGCTGTTGCAGAATCGTTGTTTCCTGTATCACGTCATCGGTAACGAAACCGGTGAATGGCGAGTGCCCGTCGGGGGAATGAGATCTCTTGTCGATGCCCTGACAAATCGCTGCCACTCACTGGGAGTGACTTTTCTCACCAGTTCGCCGGTCACGCATGTGGAGTGCGGTCCGATCTGCCATACGGTTTCCTATACTGTCGATCAGGTGGAATACGCCGTAGACGCCGTGCGAGTCCTCGTCAATGCCGGGCCAAAAACCTTTGCTCGTCTGCTGGGTGAATCATGGAACCCGATTCCGACGGACGAAGGCTCAGTGGTCAAAATGAACATGCTGCTGCACCGGTTGCCGCAGGTAAAAGCCATCGGCGTGACGTCGGAAGAAGCATTTTCAGGCTCATTTCATATCGATGAAAGCTACCAGCAGATGCAAACGTCATGGCAACAGGCGTCCCGGGCAGAATTGCCGGATCCCGCGCCGGCGGAAATGTACTGTCACACGTTGACCGACAATTCGATCCTGTCGCCGGAGCTGCGATTGAAGGGCTATCACACGCTTACGCTGTTCGGTCTGGATATGCCATACCGCTTATTCAAAGACAACAACGACGCCCGGCGGATTGAAATTACGCAGCGATACCTCGCCGGCCTCGATCGGATCTGCGCCGAAGCTTTTGTCGAATGTCTCGCTCGTGATCGTAACGGTGAGCCGTGTATTGAAGTGAAGACGCCGGTGGATCTGGAACGCGAAGTGGACCTGGATCTGGGGAATATCTTTCACAACACGCTGTCATGGTTCTTCACCGACGATCCTGATCAGGTCGGCCAATGGGGCGTCGAAACACATCATCCTCGCATTTACCGCGCCGGCTCATCCGCCCTGCGAGGCGGCGCGGTCAGCGGAATCCCCGGACGAAATGCGGCCATGTGCGTGATTGCTGAGTTGGTGTAGATATTGACGACGCAAATATGCTACAGCAGATCTTCGGCGGTGATATCTCGCATGGCCACATGCCGAATCTGATAGACCACAATTCTTTTCTCGCGGATTACAAACAAGATGCGATGAGTGATTCGTTTGCCGGAACCATACAACATTTGTCGCAGCTCGACGGGCAGGAATTCGGTCTCGCGGGCAACAGCATATTGATCGGGACTGTCTGACAGCGAGTTCAGTCGAGCGATCAGACCGTTGAACCAATTGGCGGCGATGGTGGTATTTTCTTCTGCATACCAGTCAGCAGCCGCATTCATCTGCTGTTGAGCGGTGACAGTGAGGACGACTTCTCGTTTCATTGGGGCTTATCAAAGCCATGCTTTTCACGAATCGCGTCGGCAGCGGACTCAAGGGAGACCAGCCGACCGGCTCGTTCATCGTCTGCACTATGACGAAGACTGACGAGATCCATTTCATCAAACTGGTCGAGTGCCGCACGCAGCACGTCCTCGGCAGACTTGTACTGGCCAGAGGAAAGATGCCTACGGATTGACTTCTCAAGATCGGGGGGAAGATTGATTGCCATGCCAATAGCATACCACGGGACAGATCTGGTTGTCAAAACGATTCTGCTCACCATGAACTGTAGTACCGACTGATTTTTGCTCCGCAATTCGGGAAAACGCCATTCGGCAAACCGCATTGCCCCCCCGACTCCTGTTTTAAAGCCGCCGCAACCTCTGCAGTTCCGTAAAGTCGTGTGTCGCGACACGCATGAGGCGGGTTGCACAAATCCGCCGAAGTTGAACGATTGTTGCTATCCTTCGCCATCGTTACTTGTTTGGATGGCCCCGATCGGCACTCGTGCTCGTAATCGACCCGCCATTGATCGCGAGCATGGCGATGAAGCCCTGACAACAAACGAACGGTATCAAACGCATTCGCGACGTATTCAATCGAAAGGCGACAAACATCAAGTCGATCATGGTCAAACAGGTCGTTTGTCATTGTTGGCACTATTCGATTACGAGCACGAGCACCGCGATGCTGAGCACGAGCACGACAATTGCGTTGGAATACCAGAACGACCAGCGCAAGCGGGACGCACACGAAAGATTTGCCACGTGAGGGCCGGTGGTGTGCGGCTCCGGGCGATTGGTACGCCAGCGATTCTGCTTGCCACGCAGTAATTGCTATTGAAAATTGAGTTGATGTGGAGAACCGACTACAATGAAACAGACGCAGTTTAACAGGAGTACACGAAGTGTTGACACCAGAATTGGACGATTTTATCCGAAGGGCCGAGGCGATTTACGAACACAGACTGGCTGGACTATTGGAACCCGAACACCAGAATGAATTTATCGCGATCGAGCCTGAGAGTGGAAGCTATTTTTTGGGGCGGACATTGACCGAGGCGATGCGCGCTGCACGAGACGAATATCCGGATCGGTTGTCGCACGCCATGCGCGTAGGGCACAAAACGGCATTGCACCTTGGTGGGCAGATGAAATGATTGGCCGCGTCGATGAAGAAGGGCGAGCGCTCGTTTCGATTAAAATGGGGGCTGCAAAGAATGCCTTGGTTCACGAAGTTGACGTATGGGTGGACACGAGGTTTAATGGAGATTTGGTGCTGCCGAAGTTGTATATTGACGAGGTGAAGTTGCCACATGTCGGTACAGCGAAGGCGGTTTTGGCTGACGGGTCAGAAGTGTCGCTGAAGGTGCATCTGTGCCTGATTGAGTGGTTCGGAGAGATCCGTGAATTGAACGTTGTTGCGAATGACGGCAGCAATCCGTTATTGGGAGTCGGGTTACTGATTGGTCGCGACCTGCGTGTGAGCTATCGAAGCATGACTGTGGAGATCGAGTAGCAGCTCATTCCGGTTTGCTGGCGAACGTCAAAGGTCAGCAGGCGGCGACGAGAGATTCTCCACTTCCAATTCGCCTGACTTCGCCGCTCCGGTGCACCGATTTGTTCGTCGTGTTTTGAGGATGGTACGGCCTGATGCTTCTTGTTCGGCTTGCAACCGCGCGACCAACCCAGCCAATGTGCCCCCTGA
>CAMAVB010000313.1 GCA_945861465.1 Candidatus Kuenenia stuttgartensis | reverse complement strand
CGAGAACGACCTTTGCGGGACGTTGTCAGATGTCTTATGGGAACTCCGAGTCGGATCAACGTCGCAGGTCGCAGACTTCGCAGATCGCTCAAGGGTATCGCACGGCCCATGAGATTCTTTCGGCAGCTCTTGCGTTGGGATTGTTCGTGGGGGCCGGTTATTGGCTTGACCGTAAGGTTGGCTGGACGCCGGCGTTGACAATTTGTGGTGCGTGTCTTGGTTTTGTCGTCGCCGGAGTTTCTCTCCGAGCACTCCTGCGACGACTGGATCAGGAATCGGCACGAAAAAAGGCACGAAAGCGCGGTAACAGGGAAAGTCAATCCGAGTGACTGAGTCTTCCTTCAAGACGGGCTTGGTGTCGGCATTCTGGTTGACGGCGGCTGTCGCAGTTGGCTGGGTCGTGTGTTTTTTGCCGGCTTGTATGTTACGAGGTGAGTCGGGCGTCTGGTGGATGACAATCGCCGCGATGTGTTGTCTTATTCCTGGGTGGATCGTTGTGTTCCTGTCGATGGTTGCTATCGTTCGCGACGAATTTACGGCGATGGCAATTCAGATGCTGGTGCGGCTGTTCACAGTCGCAAGCGTGGCTCTGGCGGTTCGCAGGTTTCGTCCGGAACTTGGTTTTGTGGATTTCTTCGGATGGCTGGTAGGTTTTTACTTGCTGGCATTGGTGACGGAAGTTTTTGTACTCAGAAAGAATTCGCCCGGGAAGAAATCCTGACTGGCAAATTGTTTTCCGGGTCTTACGTTTTTCCATTGACCTTAAGATTCCTTTCTGACAAATGATGTTTGCTGAACACAAGGAAGACCATTTTCATCATGTTCGGGATGCGAACGGATTTGACCTTCCGTTCGGGCAGATGGATTCGCACCAACACGGGATGCTCGATATTGAGCTGCCGCCTGTGTTTGGATTTCAAATTACGAAGTTCATGGTGCTGCAGGTCGTGGCGGCAATTTTTGTACTGTTCGTGTTCAGTGGGCTGGCACGCCGAATCCGAACTGGTCAACCTGCGAAAGGGCGATTCTGGAATTTCTGGGAATCGATTGCCCTGTTTATCCGCGATGAAGTTGTCCGTCCGACAATCGGAGATCATTCACACGGTCATCACGAAGATCACCATGACAATCTGCACGTTGATACTCATGGCAACCATAGTGGCGACGCACATGTTTACGGTGCTGCTCACAAGAACACTTATTCACATCCGGCGGATCAGTATCTCCCGTTTATCTGGAGTTGTTTCTTCTACATTCTGGTGTGCAATCTACTCGGAGCGCTCCCGTGGCTTGGGTCAGCCACTGGAAATATCAATGTCACCGGAGTGCTGGCTGTTTCTGCTTTTGCTGCCACGGTCAATTTTGGCTTCCGGGCGATGGGCCCCGCTGGCTTCTTTCAGAATATGAAACCCGATACGGGGGTTCCCGGCGTGTTCGGCAGCGTGCTGTCGAGAGGTATTTTCGGGATTGAAATTTTTGGGTTTTTCATTAAGCACAGTGTGCTGGCTGTTCGATTGTTCGCCAACATCATGGGCGGTCACACGGTGGTTGCTGTCATCCTGGGATTCATTGCTGTGGCAGCTAAACAGAATGTGGCAATGTGGGGTCTGGTAACGTTTGGGAGCGTCATCGGGCAGATCTTCATTGGCTGTCTGGAGTTGTTTGTGGCGTTTCTGCAGGCGTATGTCTTTGCCTTCCTTGCAACAATCTTTATTGCCGGGGCGGTTAACAAGCACTAATTCAACCTGGGTGGTCCGGTTGTCTGAAATTTGTCCGTAGCTGGTTGCGGGCTTGACCTTTCCAATAAGCTGTTTAGTACGACAAAACTGTTCCAAGAGGAGTTTCTCGTGAGTCAATTTGTGAAATATGCGTTTTTGGTCGTTGCAGCGTTTGTTGCACTTTCAGTTCCTGCGATGGCTGACGAGGCTGAGGCTATCGTGTCTCAGCCATCTGCGGTCTCGTTCTCCGGAGCCTTTGGTGCCGGGATCATTTTGCTGGGTGCCGGATTGGGAATCGGCAAGATCGGTGCTGCAGCTGTTGAGAGCATGGCGCGTCAGCCGGAAGTCGCCGGTGACATTCGCGGTGCGATGATTGTGGCTGCGGCTTTGATCGAGGGAGCTACCTTCTTCGCTTTGATCGTCTGCATGATCACATGATCTGATGGAGTGGTCGCCCCTGGTTTTGTTCCGACGGGTCGCAAACCTGCTTTCTGTTCTTGTTTCATACGGTGTGGTCATGTTGAAACCGGTTGCTCATTCGATTCTTCAGATGCTTTGCATTCTGACTCTGACGATTGGCTCGGCGCAACCTGGGTTTGCCGAGAAAATGGATAAGACGCCGGTGCCAGAAGCGGAAGCTTCCGACGATGGGCACACCCAACAGGGCCATGCAGAGTCCGGCGTGCCAATCAACTTCAAGATGGATCTTGCGTTGTGGTCGC
The DNA here is from genome assembly GCA_945861465.1 of Candidatus Kuenenia stuttgartensis. Lineage (GTDB taxonomy): Bacteria > Planctomycetota > Planctomycetia > Planctomycetales > Planctomycetaceae > SXXK01. The sequence continues at coordinate 6,279 of CAMAVB010000313.1, read as the reverse complement.
TGATCGTATTCGTGCTGTTTCTGTTCGTTCTGAAGAAGTTCGCATGGGCTCCGATGATCGAAGGACTGGACAAACGCGAAGCTGGAATTCTCAAGGCAATTTCGGATGCCGAAGACGGTCGACGAAAGTCGCAGGTCTTGCTGGCTGAGTATGATCAGAAACTCAAGGCAGCTGAACAGACCGTACAGGCCATGGTAGCTGAAGCGCGGCGGGATGCAGAACGAACAGGTCAGGATCTGAAGGCCAGCGCTCAGCGAGAAGTCGAAGCCATTCGTGATCGTGCGAAGGACGACATTCGTCAGGCGAAGGATACGGCTTTGACTGAAGTGTTCACGCAGATGAATTCTCAGATTCTGCGGGCAACGGAACATGTCCTTGGGCGTGCGATGCAGGATGGCGATCAGGAGCGACTGGTAGGCGAAGCTCTGGCAAAAATTGGCAGTTGAGGCCGAACCGCAGATTTGTCATTTCGAATTTGAGATTTGAGATTTGAGATTTCAAATCCAGGATTGATTATTTGAGCCTTTAGGGTTTGTGATGTCCGACAAGAGCATGAAACATCGTTCTGACAATGTGCTGGAAGACCCCGGCGCGTTGGCGATTGCCACGATGTATGCTCGTTCGTACATGACGGCGGCGGCTCAGAATGGAGTGACGGCTCCGGAAGAAGAACTCAATTCACTGGTCGATGATGTGCTCGTGGCATTTCCGGAATTCGAAGATTTGTTGTTGTCTGATTCTGTGGGACGTGACGACAAGCTGGCGGTCGTGGATCGAGTGATCGCTCCAAAATCGTCGGAATTCTTTGCCAACTTTTTGCGGGTTTTAATTCGGCATGGTCGAATCACGATGCTGCCGATGATTCAGAGTGTGCTTGGCAGGCTGCAGGAAGAGGCCGCTAAAAAGCGGCGTGTTCGCGTGCGGAGTGCCCGGCCATTGTCGGATAATTCACGAACTCAGATTTGTGATCAGTTAAGAAGTAAACTGGGGTTTGAGCCCCTGCTGCAGGAAGCTGTCGATCCGTCGTTGATCGGCGGCATGATCCTGCAGGTCGGTGATACGGTTTATGATTCATCCCTGCGATCCCGGCTCAAAGAGCTGAAGGGTCGTCTGGTGGAGAAAGCACTCAATGAAATTCAAAGCGGACGAGATCGCTTCAGTCATCCAGAAGGAGATTGAAGACTTTCGCGGTCAGATCGTGACTGCGGAAGTGGGTCGTGTGATTGAGGTTGGTGACGGGATTGCCCGTTGTACAGGCCTGTCCTCAGCGATGTCGGGCGAGATGCTGGAATTCTCGAACGGCACGCGCGGGCTTGCGTTTAATCTGGAAGAGAACAGCGTCGGCGTCGTGATTCTCGGGGATTACCTGAAGATCAAAGAAGGCGACGAGATTCGTTCCACGGGCAAGCTGTTGTCTGTGCCGGTCGGCGACGCACTGCTCGGGCGCGTGGTCGATCCGCTGGGGAATCCGCTTGACGGCAAAGGCCCCGTGCTGACGCCTCACTCACGTCCTGTCGAATGGCAGGCAGCGGGTGTGGCTGAACGTCAGCCCGTGAGAGAGCCGCTGCAGACCGGGATCAAAGCCATCGACGCGATGACGCCGATCGGACGCGGCCAGCGCGAACTGATCATCGGTGACCGCAAGACCGGCAAGACCGCGATCGCGATCGACACCATCCTGAATCAAAAGGATACAGGTGTCATCTGCGTCTATGTGGCCTGTGGTCAGCGTGGTTCTTCGGTGGCGGGCGTGGTTGAGGTACTGCGTCAAAATGGGGCGTTGGATTATACCATCGTGGTAGCGGCGAGCAGTGCAGACCCTGCTCCTGTCCAGTATTTCGCACCGTACGCGGGTGCTGCGATGGCTGAGTACTTCATGTATCAGGGCAAGCACACTTTGGTTGTGTATGACGACCTTTCGAAGCAGGCCGTTGCATACCGTCAACTCTCGCTCCTCATGCGTCGTCCTCCGGGACGTGAGGCGTTCCCTGGAGACGTGTTTTATTGCCACAGTCGATTGCTGGAACGGGCGGTCAAGCTCAACAATGAGCTCGGTGGTGGTTCGATGACGGCACTGCCGATTGTTGAAACGCTGGAAGGCGAAGTTTCGGCTTACATTCCGACAAACGTGATTTCGATCACAGACGGCCAGATCTATCTGGAGTCGGACCTGTTTTGGAAAGGCATTCGACCTGCCATCAACGTTGGTGTTTCGGTCAGTCGCGTAGGTGGCAACGCTCAGAACAAGGCCATGAAGAAGATCGCCGGAAGTCTGCGACTTGACCTTGCCGCGTTCCGTGAACTGGAGGCATTCGCGCAGCTTGGCACAGAACTCGACAAAGCCACTCAGTCGCAGCTCGATCGAGGCTACCGGATGGTGGAACTGCTCAAGCAGCCACAGTACGGTCCGCTGCATGTGGCCGATCAGGTAGTCGCGATTTATGCCGGGGCAAAGGGTTACTTCGACAAGGTTCCGGTGAATAAGGTGCAGGAAACGGAGCGCCAATTACACGAGTTCATTCGAACCGAACATGCGGATATGCGTGACAAACTGATCGCTCAGGCGGCTCTGTCAGATGAAGTGGAAGGTTTGTTGAAAAAGGCTTTGGAAGCGTTTGTGGCGCGACTGGCGTCGAAAAATTAGTGTGTTGAAGGTGAGCGGCAGGGCGCCAGCCCTCCGAGCGCTGGAATAGAAGAGTTTCTCGGAGGGCTGACGCCCTGCCGCTCGCATTGCAGGTGTAATTGATTCATGGCTAACAGACGCTTACTCGTCAAACGACTCAAGGCGGTTCGTAATATCCGCAAGATTACGCGCACGATGGAGTTGATCGCAACAAGTCTCTTCAAAAAGGCGTTGGATCGCGCTACGGAAGCTGCTGAATACACTCGCAAGATTTCCGAGATTGTCGGGGATCTTGGGCGAGCCAACCTGAAGTTTTCGCATCCTTTGCTTGAACGACGTGCAGAAGAGAAACGCAGCGTGTTGCTGGTTCTGACAGCGAATCGCGGTCTGTGCGGCGGTTACAACGCGAGTGTTCTGCGCCAGTCGCTTGTTCATCTTCGGAGCCTGAAAGAGAAGGGAATCGACTTTCAACTGGAGGTTTCAGGTAAACGCGGGATCAAATTCCTGAATTATCAGAAAGTACCCATTCACACGCAGTACACATCGTTTGAGGACCAGCCATCATTTGCAGCAATTGAGGAATTGGGAACTCGTTACGTAGCAGACTTCATTGCTGGACGAATTGATCGCCTGGATGTGGCGTATACTCAGTTTGTGACTTCATCGAGACAGTTTGCCGTGGTCGAAACATTGCTGCCGATCGGCAGTCTGGATGGTGGCACAAGAGCAAAGTCGGAAGCCGGAATTGACTACGAATTCCTGCCGTCTGCTCAGGAAATTCTGGCGGAGATTGTTCCAGCGGCTTTTCAGGCAAAGCTCTTCAAGTGTTTTCTCGATGCAGCCGTGAGCGAGCAGATCGCCCGCATGGTGGCCATGAAGGGCGCGACAGAGAATGCAGACGAAATGGCTGGTAGTCTGAAGCAACAGTATAACCGTGCTCGACAGGCCGGGATTACGTCGGAATTGGCAGAAATCATCGGTGGTGCGGCAGCACTGGGTTAATTATTTACGTTTTTGAAACAGCAGTCACGGGGCGAATGACCCATGAGTGAGACAATGACAGCAGGTAAAGTTTCTCAGGTAATTGGATCGACGTTTGATGCCCGGTTTCCGGAAGAGCATCTCCCCGACATTTACAACGCGGTTCTGATTGAGGCCGATGTCAAAGGCAACAAGGTCAAAGTCACCGGGGAAGTCCAGCAGCATCTCGGCGGTGGCCGAGTGCGCTGCGTGGCCTTAGGTAACACTGACGGCATGCGACGCGGCATGGATGTGATCGACACCGGCAAACCATTGTCGGTCCCGGTTGGTAAAGCCACGCTGGGGCGCGTTTTTAATGTGCTTGGTGATGTGATCGACGGTCGCGGACCCGTGGCCACTGAAGAACGCTGGCCGATTCACCGTCGCCCGCCGTTAATGGAAGATCTTAGCCCGAAGGCCGAGGTTTTTGAAACTGGGATCAAGGTGATCGATCTGCTGACACCATTCGTGCGCGGTGGAAAAGCCGGATTGTTCGGGGGAGCTGGTCTCGGCAAGACAGTGATTTTGACGGAATTGATTGCTCGTATCGCGAGTGCCCACGGGGGCTACTCGGTTTTCGCCGGTGTGGGCGAACGAACTCGCGAAGGAAACGACCTATGGCTGGAAATGCAGGAAACCAAGATCGGCAAATCAGACCGATCGGTGATTGAACAAACCTGCATGGTGTTCGGTCAGATGAACGAACCACCGGGTGCTCGTCTGCGAGTTGCACTGTCAGCTTTGACAATGGCGGAATGGTTCCGCGATGCGACAGGAGCCGACACGCTATTGTTCGTCGATAATATTTTCCGATTTTCCCAGGCTGGTTCGGAAACGTCTGCGTTGCTTGGACGTATGCCGTCTGCGGTAGGTTACCAGCCAACCCTGGGCACTGAACTTGGTGAACTTCAGGAACGTATCACCTCCACCAAAAACGGAGCCATCACATCCGTGCAGGCCGTTTACGTACCGGCGGACGACGCGACTGACCCGGCACCGGCCACCGCGTTTGCTCACTTGGATGCGTTCATTTATCTCGAACGGCGAATCTCCGAAAAGGGTATTTATCCGGCAATCGACCCGTTGGCGTCATCCAGCCGACTTCTGGATCCGCAGTACGTTGGTCAGCGTCACTACAATGCCGCTCGTCGCGTTCAGCAGACTTTGCAGCGATACCGCGAACTGCAGGACATTATCGCGATTCTAGGTGTGGATGAATTGAGTGAAGACGACAAAATGGTCGTGCATCGTGCTCGCCGCATTGAACGATTTCTGTCTCAGCCGTTCCTTGTTGCAGAAGTATTCACCGGCAAGGCGGGAAAGATTACGCCGTTGGCTGATACAATTCGCAGCTTTGAAGAGCTTTGCGACGGCAAGTGGGACCACCTTCCAGAATCTGCCTTCATGTATGTGGGTGCGATCGAAGAGGCAGAAGAACAATACAAGAAAATGCAGGCCGGGGGCTAGGGCTTTGTCAGTCATGTATTGATGTGTGCCACTGGCTCTGCCAGTGCTTCCTGAAGATGGGGAGCACTGGCAAAGCCAGTGGCACACAACCCATCAATAAATGCGTTACAGAGCAATAGTGTAATGTTGCTGCAGGATGGACGATTACCATCTCCTGCCGTCGAGAGGAAATCATCATGGCCGAACTCAGCTTGGTTCTTGTCACTCCGGAACGAACATTGTTCGATCGACCGGTCGCGTCCATCCGCGTTCCATTGTTTGACGGTTCAGCAGGATTCTACCCGGGGCGTGCGCCGCTGGTGGGACGGCTGGGGATTGGCGAACTGCGGCTGACGGAGGTGTCTGGTGCTGTCGAATCGTACTTCATTGATGGCGGATTTGTGCAAGTGAAGGGTGCGGTCGTTTCCGTGTTGACGAACGCTGCGACCGCGACTTCGGAGCTCAGCCGCAAGGCCGCAGTTGCGAAACTTGAAGAGGCCAACGCGGCACGAGCAAAAACAGATGCCGAATACGCCTCGTCCTCGCGTCGGCTTGAGAAGGCCCGCAAGATGCTGGCACTGGCGAGCAAGGATTAGGCAGTCAAGGACTCACCGGCCATGAACAAGTTTGATCCTCGTATTGATGCTCTTGTAATGGAAACCAGAACACACTGGGATTCTTCCGTGGGCACACTGTCCGACGAAGACCGTCGGTGGGTCGCAAAGTCGATTCACGACCAGCCGGAGTTGGCATCTCACATCGCCTATGAACGCAGCCACACCGGGTTTACCAGGTCGATTACCGTCACCCTGGAAGATATCCAGCGGCTGTATCTATCCCGGTAGATGCGTCTCAGGGGTTGCAGGGGCGTGATCGTAGTGCTCGCGAGACGCCTGTTATGCCGCGCGGTTGAAGATGGCATATTCGTTTAACCGCGTGGGCAACGCCCCGCGCTTCGTATTTCAAATCTCAAATACGAAATTCCAAATAGAACAATTGCGGCCCCCTGGGCACGCGGTTAAACGAGCCTACGCCAACCTCCTGCTCAGCAAACGTTGCGATTGTTGTTATTCTGAGAAGATTTATCCTGACCAGCAGGAAAGCACCTGGTTGAGTACAAAGTTGCCATCACTCTCTGAGTGATGAATTGCGATTGATTGGGATAAGGGCGGATCAACCAGAACGCGACT